>NZ_JBDGJK010000005.1:0-310058 GCF_057656935.1 Variovorax sp. Soil_C_33 | reverse complement strand
CGCGGGGCCTTCCGCTTCCACGAGGAGTTCGCGGTGGCGGTGGAGCTGCTCAACAAGGGGCTGGTCGACGTGAAGCCGCTGATCTCGGCGACCTTGTCCTACCGCGACTCGGCGCGCGCCTTTGCGCTGGCGGCCGATCGCTCGCAGGCGATGAAGGTGCTGCTCAATTTTGAGTGAAACCGGGCGCGCACGGCGCGCCATGAGGGGACGTCGATGAACCGACTGATCAATGGCTATTGCAAGCTGCTCGATGCGCTGGTCGCGCTGGCGCTCGCGATCATGGTGGTGCTGGTGTTCGGCAACGTGGTGCTGCGCTATGCGTTCAACACGGGCATCACCGTGTCGGAAGAGGTGTCGCGCTGGCTGTTCGTCTGGCTGGTGTTCCTGGGCGCCATCGTCGCGCTGAAGGAGCACGCGCACCTCGGCAGCGACATGCTCGTATCACGTCTGCCGGTGGCCGGGAAGAAAGTCTGCCTGGTCCTGGGCCAGCTGCTGATGCTGTACATCACCTGGCTGCTCTTCTCCGGCAGCCTGGCGCAGGTCAGGATCAACTGGGAGGTCGAGGCGCCGGTGACCGGCACCTCCGTCGGCATCTTCTATATGGCGGGCATCGTCTTCGCGGTGTCGGCAGGCGTGCTGCTGCTGCGCGAGCTGTGGCGCACCTTGAGCGGGCAATTGCGCGACGACGAGCTCGTGATGGTCAAGGAATCGGAAGAGGCCGCCGAGCTCGAAGAACTCCAGGCGCAGCTGGCGCGACAGAACGCGGAGTCGGCGCCTGCCGCCAGCGAGCAGGTCAGGAGCAGGCCATGACCGTCGCCATCTTCCTCGGCGCGCTGATCGGCACCATGGCGCTGGGCATCCCGATCGCCTTCGCCCTCCTGGCCACCGGCGTGGCGCTGATGTGGCACCTAGACCTGTTCGACGCCCAGATCCTGGCGCAGAACGTGGTCAACGGCGCTGACAGCTTCCCGCTGCTGGCCGTGCCTTTCTTCATGCTGGCCGGCGAGATCATGAACGTGGGCGGCCTGTCCAAGCGCATCATCGATGTCGCGCTGGCCCTCGTGGGCCACATCAGGGGCGGGCTGGGCTACGTGGCGATCCTCGCGGCCATCCTGCTGTCGGCCCTGTCGGGGTCGGCGGTGGCGGATGCGGCCGCGCTCACGGCGCTGCTGCTGCCGATGATGGTGGCGGCCGGCCACGACAAGGCGCGATGCGGTGGACTCATCGCGGCCTCGGGCGTCATCGGGCCGGTGATCCCGCCATCGATCGCCTTCGTGATCTTCGGCGTCGCGGCCAACGTGTCGATCTCCAAGCTGTTCCTGGCCGGCATCTTCCCAGGCATCCTGATCGGCGCCTCGCTCTGGCTGACCTGGATGTTCCTGGTGCGCAAGGAAAAGATCGTGCCGCCGCCGCGCAAATCGGCACGCGAGATCTGGACGGCGCTGCGCCAGGCGACCTGGGCCCTGATGCTGCCGGTGATCATCCTGGTGGGACTGCGCTTCGGCGTATTCACGCCGACCGAGGCGGCCGTGGTGGCGGCGGTCTACGCCTTCTTCGTCGCCACGGTGGTGTACCGCGAGCTCAAGCTCAGCCAGCTCTACGCCGTGTTCGTGAGTGCCGCCAAGACCACGGCCGTCATCATGTTCCTGGTGGCCGCCGCGCTGGTGTCGGCATGGCTGATCACGGTGGCGGATCTGCCGGGCAAGGTGATCGGCCTGCTCGAGCCCTTCATGGGCAACAAGACGATGCTGTTGATCGCGATCATGGTGCTGTGCATGATCGTCGGCACGGCGATGGACATGACGCCGACCATCCTGATCTTGACGCCGGTGCTGATGCCCGTAATCAAGCAAGCCGGCATCGACCCGGTGTACTTCGGCGTGCTCTTCATCATCAACAACTCGATCGGCCTGGTCACGCCGCCTGTCGGAACCGTGCTCAACGTCGTGGCCGGTGTCGGGCGCATGAAGATGGACGAGGTGACCCGGGGCGTGCTGCCCTTCATGGCGGCCGAGTTCGCGATCCTGTTCCTGATGGTGCTGTTCCCGCAGCTTGTCACCGTGCCGGCCAAGTGGTTCGGCGGATGAAGCGGCTGCACGTCGCGCCTTCCGGGCCTTGGGGAACGCAAGAAGCGATCGGCAAATCTCAGGCAATGGCCAAGACGACGTTGCCGATCACCTCGCCTTGTTCTAGCAAGTCATGGGCTTGCGCGGTTTGCTCCAGGGGCAGGCTTAGTGCGATGGTGTGCCGCAGTCGGTTTTGCTCGAGCAGTCGCCCAAGTTCGGACAGACACTCCTGCCGGTCGCGCGCGGGGATGTTGTAAATCATGAAGAACTGCAGGCCTATGCTCTTCTGCATGAGGGCGACGCTGGGCAGGAGCGCCTCCAACACCGAGGTGCCGTAGACGACGACGCGGGCGCCCGGCCGCAGGATCCGGGGATAGGCGATCGCGTTGTTGGTGAGATCGACCTCGAGCACTACGTCGACGCCCGCGCCTCCGGTGATTGCCTGCACGCACTCGCCAACATCGTTTTCGCGGTAGTTGATGACGTGGTCCGCGCCGCCATTTGCCGCATGCTCCGCCTTCCGAGCGGAGCTGACGGTGGTGATGACCTCGGCGCCGCGGAGCTTGGCCAGCTGGATTGCATAGTGGCCGACGGAACCAGCTCCGCCAGGAATCAGGACGCGCATTCCGTCCCCGCACTGTGCCAGCCGCACGGCCTGCATGGCGGTAGAGGCCGGGATGCCGAGGCATGCGCCCTCGGCAAAGCCCAGATGCACCGGGAGCGGCACTGCTTGCGTGGAGGGCAGCGCAACGTACTCCGCCGCCGTCCCGAAAGCCCGCTGCCACTGGGCATTCCAAGGCCGATCTCATCTCCGAAATGCGGGCGCTTGCGCGCTAGCGCAACAAAGTCGGCAGCTCCTCGTAGCAATCAATGCCCTGAGTTCGCGCTACTTCTCTGCAAGTACCTGCTCAATCTATACGTGATCAAACGGAGTTCACCCGAGTACCTATGGCTCGAGCCTCAAACGCGTCCAGCGGTACGAAGATAGGGTCGCGCGGTAGGCGGGGGGTGGAAACTAAGTGCACTCCTTTGGGTAGGAAGGCGCGTGCGGCGGTTTTTGCCGCGCTCGCAGCTCGAGGTGGCAACCGCTGCCGAGGGTGAGGCGGAGCTGCGCTTGGCATGGCGAAGTGAAGACATGGGTCAGTACTCGGGGTTTCTTCACGCCGGACTGATCGCGGGCCTTCTAGATACCGCATGCGGCTTTGCCGCGGTTAGCGTGGTTGGCCCTGTACTGGCATCGCATCTCTCGGTCAACTGCCTTGCTCCCCCTGTTGGGCGGCATTTCTCGGTTCGGGGGGCGCGTCGTGAAGGCAGGGCGCAGACAAGCATTCGCTACAGCAGAACTCTTCGCGCAGCTGAAGACGGTGAGGAGCAGCTTGTTGCATCAGGCAGCGCCATTCTGGTTCCGCTCGAAACGCCGGCTCGATGAGGGGCGACATGGCCGCTCGGAGGAGCGAATGAGGCTGATTTGTTGCGAGCTATCTTTAACGAGCAAGGAATTCGAGCGCCTTTGGCACAAAGTCGGCGTGGAACTGAAACACCGCGCCGTGTCCAGAATCGGGATAAATAATAAGTTCACTGTTCGGAAGGCGCTGCGCCAGGTCGTGCGTGTTCTGGCTCGGGACCATGCGATCGCTGTCGCCGTTCGCGACGAGGACAGGGAGATGGACCTTTGATAGGTCCGCGGGCTTCTTAGCGCCCCAGCAATCGTGATTTCCTGATCCCTGTTTTCGGAGCGTTCCTTCAATCGCTGCAGGAACTCCTTGCCCGCGCGGATGCCGGCGGGTGTCCTGGTGAAGAACAGGAACTGCTTCGGATCCTGGAGCGTAGGCTGCTCAGTGAGTGTGCAGTTTTTCTTGCAACCAGACCTTGATCAGCGACTGGTAAGGCACATCGCGGGCGTGCGCCGCGACCTTGATCGAGTCCAGCAGGTGCTGCGGCAAGCGCAGCGAGATCGTCTTGGTGGTGGGCTTCAAGTTGGGCAGTGTGACCTTCTGGGCTTTCGACCAGTCAAGGTAGTCCGTGGAGTCATGCTTTTCCCAGTACGCTCGCTCTTGCGCTTCGGTGGCGAACTTCGGGATGGCTTTAGTCGGCTTGTTCATAGATGGCGCGCTCCTTACGATGCATGTCCCGGGCTGAAATGACGCGGATTAATCGGCCCGATCGGCGCAGCGTGAACGTGATGTGCAGTGTGCGTGCGTCGTCGGTCTTGCCCAAGGCGTGGAGTCGGGGTTCCTGACGGCTGTGGGCGGAATCTTCCAAAAGCAGCAAGGGTGCGTTGAAGAAGACTTGCTCGGCTTCGGCCATGGAAACACCATGCTTTTCGTTCTTGCGGGCGTTGCCCTCATCCCAGTCGAACCCGGCAATGCCGCTCAGGTCAATCATGGATTGTATATTACCATCATGTACAAGTTTCTGGTGCGCGACGGCGTGTCAGCAGGGCTTACGGGGCGGGCAGGACTTAGACGCTGGGTTACCGCTCAATCCTCATCGAGCATCCGGCTGACTTTGCTGCCCAGCGCGCTCTCGGCGCGGAAGTAGCCCATCACGGTCGCGACGCTGTGATGCCCGGTCATGGCCATCGTCTCGGGCAGCGACATGTTCTGTCGGCTCGCCTCCGTCACGAACCCGGCCCTGAGCGAGTGCGCAGAAAACTTTCCCTCCACCCCCGCCAACGCGCATCGCTCCTTCACGATGTCGCGCACGGCCGCTGGCGCCAGTGGCTCCCCGAGATGCCCCCCTTGCGAATGCGGCGGAAGAGGGCGCCTTCCAAACCCGCGAGCGGCGGCAGCCCAAGTCGACTGCAGTATCGACCTTCGTCGCGAAGAACGGCTAGGTCGAATGGACGCATCGCTACGGCCGACGTGGGCAGCGCGGCGATGCCGGTAGACATATTTAACATAATCAATCTTGCAAGACTCAGCCAAACAGTGGATGGCGTGGTCCAACTCGAGCCCCTACGATACAGAAATCCGTACTCACTTCCTATCGTCTGACCGGCCATGAAGATCACGCTGAACCTCGACGACACATTGCTGGCCGAAGCCAAGACGTTGGCTGCGCAACAGCGCACGAGTCTGGCGCGATTGATTGAAGAGGGGCTACAACTGCGTCTGCACTCACGCCCGACGCAATGGAAACCCGTACGCCTTCCCGTCTATAGAGGCAAGGGCGGCCTGAACTCGGGACTTGACGGCTTGAGCAACAAGGCCATGTTGGACGCCGCCGACAGAGACGCGCGTTTGTGCTCCCGCTGAGGCTCGCCAATTCACACGGCTACTTGTCTGATAGATGCTCCCGCCTGGCTGATGGTTTGACAACTATTGATAGTGAGGCCAAGATCTGCCCCATGAGCACCAACACTATGAGCTTCGCGCTTCCTGAGGCCTTGCGCAGTTACGTTGATCAGCGGGTGCGCTCTGGTGCTTATGGGAACACGAGCGAATACCTTCGGGAATTGATTCGCAAGGATCAGGAGGATCAGGCCAAGAAGCAGCTGCGTGAACTGATCAAAGAGGGGCTCGAGTCGGGAAAGGGGCGCTTGGTCACTCGAAAGGTCGCTGCTGAGTTGAAAGAACGAGCGTTGGGAAGCTCGCGTTGAAGCGCGCGAAGCTAAGGCCGCTGGCGGAGCAAGATCTTGTCGAAATCGCTCAGTACTACGTACGGGAGGGCGATCGTGCACTTGGCGAGCGATTCTTCGACGCAGCCCTGG
Organism: Variovorax sp. Soil_C_33; assembly: GCF_057656935.1. NCBI lineage: Bacteria > Pseudomonadati > Pseudomonadota > Betaproteobacteria > Burkholderiales > Comamonadaceae > Variovorax > Variovorax sp. Soil_C_33. Next base: position 304,280 of record NZ_JBDGJK010000005.1, on the reverse strand, counting down.
CTGCACTGGAGCCGATTCAGCGCATGCCGGCTATGGGACCGCCGCGGCTCGGGAAATTATGTGACATACCGCGGCTCCGCGCATGGCACGTCACGGGCTTTCCCGTGCAGTGGTTCTACTTTGAAGCGGATGATCATCTCGACGTCGTCCGTCTGCTGGGTGAGCGTCAAGACATTGCTGCCATTCTTCGCGGTGAGTTCGGCGAGCAGTGAGTCGGTGGGTATTTTGATTGCTAATTTAACATAAGGTATATTGTATATCTTTGCAATGTAGGAGCGATTTAGTAATGTCGCATTTGGCCGAAATAGAAATGTCGCATCGTTGCCCGGTCCAGCTCCTGGATTCGAGGCACAGCGATGGCAACTCCAGCGGCAACTATCACCATGTCGATGCGCGAAGCCGATCGCCTCAAGACCATCCAGGCCGTGGTGGATCGGATGACGCGCGTCGGTCAGGGCGCGCGCAGCGGCTGGGGCTCAGTCGATGGCTCGCTCGAGCGTCTGGTCCAGCGGTACAGGACGAAGGGGTTGCCAGCTTGGTTTTGCGCAAGCGAGGGCAACTGAATCGGCCGTTGCGTACTTCGAAGCCACGTGGGCCTGCCTTAAGCAGCACGGCAACCCTGCGGCGTTTACAGCGACAAGGCCAGCATCTTTCGGTCGACCCGCGATTCGATTGACGACGGCCGCGGCACCCACGCAGTTTGGTCGGGTGCTCTTTGAGCTTTTCGTGCCCCCGCCGGTGGGAAGAGTCTCAATCTTGGAGGCTCGTCAAAAATTCACGCGCCACCGAAACGCAGTGGCCAAATGTCGGACGGTATGAGAGCTTGGCCATTGCCTCGAAACCCGCAGTCAAACCGGGCCTAGGCTGCGCAAGTTGGTCAAGGAAAGTCTTCCTGTGGCGCAGAAGGAATGGGGCCGCTCTCCTCAACTGTTGCGGCTCTCGTTCGATCACCAGCGAGAGATCGAAAAGGTCACGCGCAGTGGCACGATCACCCCGGTGATACATCTTCTTTGCGATGATTTCGGCCGCCGTTTCAACCCTGATGTTGCGTCCTGCAATCTCCCAGGTTTCCCAGGCCTGGGCGAGAAGATTCGGTGCGGCGACGAAGTCGATCTCGCCCTCCTCGAACTGAAGCTTCACAAACGAGCCTGGCAGCTCCGTATAGTCGTTCGTTAGTTCAGCGGCCGTATCGCTTAGACGAGGAGTCACGAAACCGAGGTACTGCGGGTCGGGAACAAAAATGTCGATGTCCTTGCTGAGACGATGCTCGTATCGGAACATCAGGACCGTGCCACCGCCGAGTGTCCAGAACGGGTCGGTGAGCCCCCCATGCTTTTGAATGTCGTCGATGAGCGCCAACGCCCGCGGGAACAGTATCTCCCACGCACCTGAAGGAAGTCTCTTCGTCATCACACCGGCAGGCCTTGGCGGTACACCGCCAGCGACTTCGCGAGCTTCGCCACGTTGCGCCAGACCTGTCGAGGCAGGACGTGTTCACGAGAAGCTGCTTCTTCGACTGCCATCACGATGATCGGCAATGGCGCTTCATCCAACAGGTGAGTCAGGTGGGCCACGAAGGGTTCGGGAACATCGCCGCTCGCAAGTGCGTGGCCTAGGATTTCAGGCGCCAGCTCGCTGGAGTAGCTGACACTGGCCGTTTTGGCCGCCATCCAAAGGCCGCGTTTCTTCTCCCGCGCCGCTGTTGTTGGCTCGGATACGTCCAAGCCCAATACCGAAAGCACTTGGGCGACTCGCTGGAAGCCCAGGTCGCTCAGCGCGCCATTCTCCAGCCCGACCAGCGTCTGGCGCGACAAACCACTCAGTTGCGCAAGCTGCGCCTGCGTGAGCCCCAACGTCTCCCTGCGGGCTCGCACTGCCTGGCCTATTTGGGTGAGATTCATAAGCGCGAAGGTGTCGGATATTTTTGACATTTTAATAGATCTGCTGGTCGGGCGCACACCCCTGAATACCCCCAGCTCGCGGCCCCGACAGAGCGTAGCGCACCATGTCCAAAATATTGGACATTAGATAGATTGTATGTCCGAAATCTTCGGCTGATTTCGGAGGCGCATCAGACCCAGTTCTCGACCGCCAGATCCTCGACGCGGCTGAACTCACGCGCATTGTTGGTGACCAGCACCCAGCCTTCGGCACGGGCGTGAGCGGCGATCCAGAGATCGTTGTTGCCCATGGGCTGGCCTTTGCGCTCGAGGGTGCTGCGGATCTGGCCGTAGTGCTGGCCTACGGCCTCTGTGAGTGGTTCGACCTGAATGACGCTTTGCAGTTGCTGCAGCGCAGCCAGCGCCTTGGAACGAGCTTGGCTCTTTTCGGCGTCGTGCTGCAGTTCGGCCAACGTAATGACTGACATGGCGAGGACGTCGGCGCTCAGATGCTCAAAGCGCGCTCGAACGGTGGCCGGATTGTGCTTGGCGATGTAGATGCAGATGTTGGTGTCGAGAAGGTAGCGAACGGCCATTCAGAACGACTCCCGCTCTTGGGGAGCGCTATCGCCGCGGCCCTCAGCCATGAAGTCGGCAGGCATTCCGACGAGGGCGTCAAAGATGGCGGTTGCGCTCGCGGGCCGCTCACGCAGAACGATGTCGTTGCCTTGGCGAAAGATCTCCACCTGCTCGGATGTCAATCGAAACTCTTTCGGCAAGCGCACAGCCTGGCTGTTGCCGGACTGGAAAACTCGGGCGTAGGTCATCGAACTTCCTTTTGTATATACAAGGAGTATATACACGCGCCTGACTACGTCACGCCGCTCCCCCTGCCCTCCTCCACTGCGCGATAGGTCCCGAAAACTATCCCTTATCGAGACTAAATATAGCAGGGAAGAGGGCGGCCAAGCTGGCCAAAGTTCGCCGCCATTTAAAGTCGGAAAGGATCGATATGAACCAGATCGCCGAAGTTAGGAGTCGTGGCATCCAGGAAACCGACGTGTTCGAGGCCGCGGATGGGCTGCTGGCCGAAGGAAAGCGGCCCACTATCGAGCGGGTGCGGCTGAAGATCGGGCGCGGCTCACCCAATACCGTGAGCCCCATGCTCGAGCGATGGTTTGCAACGCTTGGAGAACGGCTGGTCGGATCCACGGCAGGTTCGACCCCTGGCCGTCCAGCCGGCAACGATCCGGACAGTATGCCGGCGGGCGTGCGCAATGCCGCGCGGCTTCTCTGGGAGACGGCGCGGCGCGAGGCCGAGGAAGTTCAGCGCGGCGAGCTGGAGTCGGTGCGCGCGGAGCTGCAGGCCCGCGAGGACGCGCTGGCCGAGGCCCAGGCAGCGCACGCGCAGCGCGAAGAGGCCTTCGCGCACGCGCGGGTGAGCCTGGATGCGGCGCTGGCCTCCTCACAGCACGCTCGTGAGACGCTGGAGCAACAACTCAAGGAGCACGCCCTCGAGGCACACAGGGTGCGCATCGGCCTGGACGAAGAAATCAAGCGGCTGACCGCCCTACTCTCTCAGGCCGGCGACACCCAGGAGCGGATGCGTCGGGAGCACGCCGGGGCGATGGCCGCGCGCGATCAGGACCTGCGCCGCGCCGAGGAGCGGCATGCGGGGCAGGAAAAGCGCATGCTCGAAGACGTCGACCGCGCGCGCCAGTCGGCCAAGCAAGCCGAGAGCGGGTTTGCGAGGGAGCAGCAACAGCGCATCCAGAGCGAGGAAGCCGCAGCCCAGACGCTGGAGGCCGGACGTCGGATGCTGCGCGAAACGCAGCAGGCCGCGCAGCAACTCGAACGCGAGCTTCGAGATCGCCTCGCCGATCAGGCCAGCCTGCTGGCGCAGGCCCAGGCGCAAGCCTCAGCGCTGCAGCAGCGCCTGGAAGATCTCGAGCGGCAGCTCGGTGAAGAAAAGCAATCGCACGAGGATACACGGGGGCTGCTCGCCGGCGCCTTGGCCGTGCGCAGTCCGGACAAGCCGCCACGAAAGACGGCGGTTCGATGAGGCAAGAGACCATCGCCCTCGCCAGATTGATGAGGGCTCGGTGACGTGCAGTGTAGAGCCGTATCGGCAAGGTGCACCGGGGGTCCTGCCCCTGTCAGCCTGGTCGACGACGTTGGCGGCCGAACTCGAGCACCGGGAGGGGCGTAATCCCAGGTCAGAAAAACCAGGGAACGCTCGGCGTTGGGGCCGTGGCCTGGGGCCGTGTTGCCGAGTGCATTGGTTGCGCTTACAATATCGACACCACTCCTCCTTTGAGGGCGTCGTTAAGTTGACGTCAGCTTAGGAAGAAAAAACCGCCCTAGGGCGGTTTTTTCATGCCCGGACGAATCGTGAGAGCTGCCGTGGAAAAGAAGAAAACCGCTGTCTACATCGACGGCTACAACTTGTACTACGGCCGCCTGAGGGGGACGGTCTTCAAGTGGCTGGATTTGCCGGCACTCTTCGACCACATCCTGGCCGTCCAGGATCGGCCTGGTGTCCCAGCTGCCGCCAGAGATCGATGCAGCGCTGGTCGAGGGAGGCTTCAAGGGCAAGCCCGGCGCGCCGGCGCTGAACACGCTGATGCACCGGATCTCGGTCCTGTCGATGGCCCACCACCTCGCCAAGCAGCCCAATCCCTGTACCGACTCCGCGGTGAAGGCGCTCCTGAGCAAGACCCGCAAGGCCTACGCCAAGCGCAACGCCACTCCCCACAAGCAGCGCGCGCTGACCAAGGAGCCGCTCGAGGCTGTGCTGGACACCTGTGACGACTCGCTCAAGGGCAAGCGTGATCGCGCCCTCCTCCTGTTCGCCTGGTCATCTGGCGGCCGCCGGCGATCAGAGGTCTCGGAGGCCGTGTTCGAGAACCTGCGCCGCATCGATGAAGGCGGCTACCTCTACACGCTGGCCAACTCCAAGACGAACCACACCGGCAAAGTGAAGCCCGAGGATGTGAAGCCGGTGGTGGGCATGGCCGCGGAAGCGATGGAAGCCTGGCTGAAGGCCAGCGGGATCACCTCAGGCCCCCTCTTCCGCCGGATCAACAAGGCCGGGAGCCTGGGCGAAGACGCCCTCACCGGCACTGCCATTCGGGACATCGTTAAGGCGCGCTGCTCGCTCGCCGGCGTGGGCGACGACTTCTCGGCCCACTCGCTGCGGTCGGGCTTCGTCACCGAGGCCGGGCGGCAGAACATGCCGCTGCAGGAAACCATGGCCATGACCGGCCACCGCAGCATGGACGTCGTGACAGGCTACTTCCGCGCCGGCGCAGCGCAGGTGAGCGCTGTGGCGCGGATGATGGATCCTGTACCCTCCAGGAAACAACACTAGTCATAGGACGAGTACGTTTTTCGGATGACCAATCTTCCTCTGTTGGCGAAAGGAACTCAAGGTGACAGGAACGACATACAAAGGGCTCGAAGTCGCAACGTCATTGCTGGTCTCGTATGAAGTGCTTGCAATACAACACCTTGAGCTCAGAAAAGTTTCGAGTGCTGACTCGTATTCCTCATACAAGACTAGTTTCGCATTGCTGGTACTCAATGCATCCATCGCTGAGGGTGCGCTTCGGAGTTGCATTACAAGTCAGCTCCGGAAGGAGATCCGCGGGAACATTGAACGCAGAAAACTTGAAGGCAGAACAGCCACAAGGGCGGAAAGTCTTCTGGAAAAATTCTCCTTGGATATGGAGTTCCAAGGGGGGTGGGAAAAACTCCGAGAAAACTTCGGTTTTTACGTCAGGAAAAGTCTGAAAGATGTCGTCGGCGGCGAGTTGATCGAGTCCCTGGAGGTTTTGGTTCTTCTGCGGAACGTACTCGCGCATGGGACGGCGATAATACAGCCGTCCGTTCCTATGGAAGATGACTTGGAAGACGCCTACGCGTACTCTTGGCAGAGAAAACTTCAGCGCGCGCGTGATTACCTAAAAAGGCATTTCGGGCACGAGGATATCTTCGACAATCTTGCCGACGAGCGTCTGCCCAAGCATTTCATGGATGCGACGAAAGCGGCATTTGCAAAGATCAGAGGTGAATTTCCAAATCTTGATGAAAATGCCAAACTAACGTTGAACAACTTGGCTCGATATAATTTTGGATACGCATATGACTCAATTCTCCTCGGATAGCTAGTTGAGAGTTGCTATTTCAACCAATTTGGCTGGGATGCGGCTTCCAGGTATCTAGAATCTACCAGCCGAAGCCATCCCGTGACTTCTGTGGGAGCAGGGATTCCCGCTCGCTCTTCTCTCGGAATATTGGCATCTTCGACGCCTAGCCCGGGGGGCATATAAGAATAAGGAAACTTCGGAATTTCCAAGCCTCTCGAACGGATCAAGTTGATTTTTTCTAGGACGGTCACTGCTGAGGGTGTAGGCAGGTTTCTGATTTTCCTCACCTGCTCGGCAAGACTGTCTAGAGTCTGTTGCCAACCTAGAAAATTGCCTGAGCAAAGCCCCGGTTCAATCCATTTCTCAATTTCTTTCTTAATCTCTTCATTCATCACTCCATTCCAGAAAGGTCGCTCAAGACTTATTCGGAGGAGCAGATCTAAAATATATTGCCGCGGCTCTATGCCCTGTAGGTCTTGAGAGCTAGTGATTCTTTTCGGGGACTCTGCCATTGACAATCTCCGCAATGATTTTCGTTTGAACTTGTGGGCAAGTGCGCGGCGTCTGGCGCGTAGTGCACCGCCAGGCGGTCGCGCCTCGGCCCGATGAGCGTCCGCGGGTGCGGCCGGTCGGATTCTCGGCGATCCATTCCCGGCCTGCACATCGGCGGCAAGTCGGCGCTCGCCAGGCACACGGTGTGCGCCATTTCGTCGAGCAGCAGCCCAGGCTTTGGCTGTACGGCCTGCGGTCTTGCGTCCCCTACCTTGCTCTCGGCCAGCTGCCCGCTTACGCCTCGTTCCTCGGCCAGATTTCTGCCCAATCAAGAGGGGCGGGGTACTTGGCTTGATAGACCTGAAGCACACCCGTTGGCTGCCGCGTTAGCCAGCCATCAAACTCCTCTGCATACGTTTCGCCCTCCCCCATTCGCCATCCCATTGACGTTCTGGGCAGGTTGGGATACCTGAGCCAAGGCGGGTATGGGTCGCCGTCTGTGTCGGTACCGCTGGCATAGGGCGACCACAGCGGGTGATCATGATGGGTCCGATCGGGTGCGTCCACCTGGTCGGGAGCGCTGTCGGCGCCTTCGGTTGCATCGATGCTGAGCGGCGTCGGATCGTTTACATACATTCGTACTGGACTGTTCAACAAGTTCGATACGTCCAGCGCTGCATCTGGCGTCGTCAGTAGCAACTCTAGGGGCTGCCTCTTGCTCCTGGTCTCCTTTGCTGCTATCAGGAAGCGCGGCTCTATGCGCAAGCTCTGCGCCACGTCCGACAGCCTGAAGAATTCGAAGCTAGGACTGCCTGTTCCGAGATCGGAGATGAGGGCGATGATCAGATCTTTGCCGATCGCCTTCGTCACAGTTTGATGAGCGAAGCGAATGTTGTGGTCGACCTTGTTGGAACTGGCCTTGATTTCGATGTGATACGTGCGGCCCTCGTGCGCTAGGACGGCATCAGCGAGGTCGGGGTTGCCTGTTCCGCGGCCCTTGTTCATGGTCGAGCGCAGGCTGCACCCAGGAAGGCGCTCCTGGAGGTAGACCTGGAGGTGTTCGAAGGCTTGGAGCTCTAGATCTTTCGGCAACATGTTGAATGGTGGGACTGAGCCCGAAAAGCGGAGGAGATTAGCGGAGCCGCCCTTTTGTAGCAACTTCCCTCGGGGGCTGTTCGAACGGAACACAGGCGGGGACGGGTGCGTTGCGACCCCAGAGTTTCGTGCGAAGGTTTCGTCGGCGAAAGGTGTCGAATCGCGGAGGTACCGGACGTCGAATCCGCCGGTATACGATTTTGCGAGTCGTCTTGGCTGGCCGGCCAGGGGACGTGCCCAACCCGCCGGTCGCGCAACTCTTCCTGACACCACGCTGTCAGTAGCCGCCGCCACCATGCGGCCATGCTCAAGATCTTCGTCCTGTTTCTTGGTCTCATCTTCAGTCAGGGGCGGCGATGCGGTGAGGTCGAGCTATCCAGGCTCCGCTGGCGGTCGGATTGCCGGCGTCGTGACCCAATACATTTGCTGCGCGCTCCTGGTCGCCTGGTTCGAACAGGCCGAATTCGTCGACTGCCTGAGAGCGGGCCTTTTCCTTGTTTTGACTGTGCGGTGGATCTATTTCATGAAGCGAATCAAATGAACGCGGCTGGGCAGACTTCCCCCGCGGCTCGCCAGAGCAAACTGGCTCGCTAGGGTGCCCGCTGGGCGCAGCGGTGATCGCCGCGGCGCTCGCCGCGTACGTGTCCGGCCCCGGCGGCTTCTCCGACCGGCTCATCGACTTCGAGTCTCGGTCCTCGCTCGTCCCGGACATCTACGCGGCTACCAGCTGGTCTAACGTCGAAGTGTTGCCGGGACTCGACAGCTGGGATATCGAACTGACGGACGGCGACATTCGAGACATTGAAGACGATCCAGGTTGATGGGCCTGTCGTCCCGCGGGGTGGCCCTGAGAACTAATTTCGCCTAACGCGCTCGCGTCGTCGTCTCGTCGCTCAGCGCCGCCCGCCAGTTTGCCGTCCGTGTGCACGTCGGCGCCAAGCGAGATTTGGTCGCCGTCTCAGTGAGCTCGGTTTGAGAGGGGGAAAGGAGGAGGGCAACGCCGCTCGAAAAAGCTCAGGTGCAAGGCAATGAGCCTGCTCGATCGCCTGCAAGCCGGAGGCGACTCGAGAGTGGCTCGCGCCAGCGAAGAACGACAAGATTTGAAAGCTTGACGCGACCGAGAGTCGTTCCCTGACCCGCTCGGCGGCCCGGTGCCGCGCGCACACGAGGCACGCGCGAAGCTAGCAGCCGCGCAGCTGCCAGCTCGACGTCCCCAAGACGATGAGGCATGTGGGGCCGGGAAGTGCCAAGATTTTGTCGGTGCTCGGGAAGTACCAACTTTGTGTCGCCCGGCTGGCGACATAAATCCGATGCGCCAAGCTGTAAGTGCTTGATTTCTCGAGGCCCCACGCCGGTGTCGAGTGCGGGAATGCTGTCGGCCGACTGGTCTGCCTAATCAAGGCTGTAGTTCTTTTGGAAGATGGCGGAAACCTTCCCCTTTGCCCACTATGGGAGGCTCCGACGCGCGCTGTGAGTCATTTGTCGTTCACGCAAATGGCTTGCGCCGTACTCCGCTCTCTCGCATTCGGCCCCGCCCAGCCAAGGAGGAACGATGAACGAAATAGAACTCCAATTTCCTTGTGCGGTCGTGTTGACAGCAGCAACGATGGCGCTCACGAAGGAGTCAGCGGAGGCGCAGGATAAAAGCAAGGATGCAGATGCGAGGGTCATTAACGCTCTGCTCAAAGCTCTGTCAACAGTAGCGCCCCAAATCGATCCTGCCGCCCTTAAAAATGCGGCAGAACAGCTTTCAGAAGCTCCCGCATTGCGCAGCATCACGCGCATTGGAAAAGAACAAATCTACTGGAAGGCAATCCAGTCAGAAATAGAGAAAATTCTAGAGTTGGCAGGATCTGACCCATTGCCCGCGGAGTTTGCGAAGCGAATCGACCTGGGCGTAAAAATTGAAGCGGAGCCGGAAGACAAGCAATTCAACGGATTTCACGTTGAATCGCTCCTTGATCAGGCAGAAGCCATGCTGATGCGAGCGGTCCAAACCCGGCTTATTTACGATGACCTCGCTGCAAAAGCGATGAGCTTATTTGTAGAAATTGCAGAATTCAACGCTGCCGATACCATTCGATTGGAAGAGGAAGCTGCTCATATCTACGAAGTCGAATGGAAGCAGAGCAACGCCCAACATAGCGCGGCCCTTCTTGAGGGCGCTCTCTTGAAAACAGTGGGCGAACAACTTCAAGCGGTGCTGGATTTTATCGCTGCTAATTCAAGCTCAATAATCAATACGGCAAGCGAAGCTGGTTGGGCAGGCGCCCTGCCAGTTCTGACGCAGATAGAGAGGAAGGATGAGGTGGAGTTTGAAATCAGGAAATGGACTTGGTCGGATGGGGTGTCTGCGAATTCCGCTGACCGGCTTGGCAACACCTCTGCAATTCAGGCGAGTTACTCCATGAACCTCGCTCGAATGGAAGCCCAGTTAAAAAAACTATTGAATGAGGTTGCCCTTCAGCTGTCTCAAACAAGAATAAGTGGGTTGGAAGCGAAAACAGCATGGGACAAAGCCAATATTGATTTCCAGCGGCGGCGCAGCATTGAAATTAGGCGTGTTCATGACGTTAAAGGTGGCGCAGCTTTTAGCCCAGACGGAGCATTGAATTTTGCGAAGCGTCTTCCTGCATTGATGAGGCTGTTCGAACGCGACTTCCGCGACGCCAAAGCAAGACTGGACGCCTGCCGCGATGCTTTGCGACATCTCTATGATTTCGATGTCCCCATCCCAACCAAGAGTCAGGAAGTTGGATATTTTGAAGATTGTTTGAATTGGACTCGGCAAGCAATCTCATGGGTCGTCAGAGCCTCCCAGCGAGATCAATCGCTTTTCATGCCTCTGTCGGTTCGTGCAATCATTGGAGAGGAGAAATGGAAGAAGGGAGTTGCGGAAAATATATTATTGTTCCCTGTAGATCAAAGTATATTTGGAGAGAAAGTGAAGTCCCTTCGTCTCAGAGGGATTTCTGTATTTGCAGAAACAGACGATGTGGGACCCCTGTGGGCCATGCACGTTCAAGCTCCGACGAATTCCACCTTCAGTCGTGTGTTTAGGGCGCCCATAGCGATTGATCAATCACAGACGCCCAGAGTTGTCGTTTCCCGAGCGACATCTCGCCGGTTTGTGCGCGATCCCGATATATATGGGGCTGCTACCTTGCATAACGTGAGCCCGCTGGGCGAATGGTGCATTAGCGACGTCAGGCAAGTTACTGGCGTGCCTCAGAACGCAGTACTCAACGATATTGTTTTGGATTTGAACTGTGTTTTCAAACAAGAGCTAAACTAACGAAAGCTCTAAGGCTATGGACGATCTTTCAGAATTCAATGGATCTGCAGGCCAAAATGGGACTGATCTGAGCAGCAAGCAGGACGCTGCGGAGCTCTCGGAAGGGGGCTACCGGTGCGAATCTCGATCCGCTGATTTTTTTGCAATCTCGCAAGCGTTGAATGAGAGAGAAAGGGATAAGAGCTCTTTGCAGTCTTCCTCTAGTGATTACTTTCGCGGAGAGGTATCTCAGTCTCTGTCGGCGACGAGGAGTACTGTTGGTAGTGCGGAGATGTCACCAAGCATCGGAGCCTTCGACAGATTGACTGCTTCTGCACGGGCGGGTTTCACTGACACTCGCTCTGACGGCCTGCCGCAAGGAGCCGGATGTGGTAGCGCACCTAATGACCGTTTTATTCCCGACGGCCTCATGCCGGGCGTGACTAGGGAATTCATACCAGCATGTGGCCTCCACGACGATTGCTATAGCAATTGCAATAATTCAAATTATGTAGGCAAACTTGCGTGTGATTTGCAAATTGGAGCTAATGTGTTTCTCGCCGCGTTGGCGGCTGGTTCTGGCGTTCGAGATGCTATGAGTTGGGGCATAGCGTATGCTGAAGGAACGGCCCTTTTTGGCTGGGGAGCTTGGAAGGACGCCCAAGCACACTGTAAATAGAGAGGTTCCTCGGGGGAGGAGTTGTATTGTACATGCAAATGTAGTATCATGTGGCAGCAATGCAACTCAGGGGATGTCTCGTGGAAGTCATCGAAGTTTCCAGTCGCGAGTTCAATCGCGACTCCAGTCGCCTGAAGAACCAGGCCGACAACGGCCCGGTGTTCATCACCTCTCGCGGGGTTCGCTCGCACGTTCTCCTGTCCCTTCGGGACTACGAAGCGCTCAAGGGCAGTCGTGCCAAGTCACTGCTCCAGGCTGTTGCCCAGCGCGGGCCGGCCGATGACATCGCCTTTGATCCACCGCGGGTCAGCATCGACTCGCGCGGCGTGGATCTCGGCTGATGTACCTGCTCGACACGAACGTCATTTCTGAGCTTCGGCGGCCGGAGAAAGCCTCTCCGGCCGTAGTCGCATGGGCAGGCTCCGTCGCCCAGGACGAAACCTTTCTCTCGGCAATCACGGTCTACGAGCTCGAGGTGGGGGTGCAGCAGAAGGAGCGCGCAGACACCGCGCAAGGCGCCACCCTCCGCGCCTGGCTCACCGGTCAGGTACTCGCCGAGTTTGCGGAGCGCATCATCGAGCTTGACGGCGGTGCCGCAACCATGGCGGCGACGCTGACTGTCGCCCACCAGATCTCTGCGGCCGACGCGTACATCGCTGCTTCCGCCATCACGCGTCAGCTCACGATTGTCACGCGCAACGTCAAGCACTTCGCGCCCACCAACCTGCCAATCATCAACCCTTGGAACTAGAAGTCGGTGTGATCTCCGGCGCTATGCGCCAGCATCGCACTGCAGAACGATATGGCTACTGCGAAACCCTGGAACACCACCCCCGCCGCGACGCCTGCAGCTGATCCTGCACCGAAGGCGGTGACCGTCGACTACCGCTGCGGCGACTGGGGGGCGAGGGGTGTGCGATCTACTCTCGCCCCCGGCCGGCTCGTCGCCGCCGGATCCGGTGCGCGCGCCCGGCGTGCGATCTACTCTCGCTTTGATAAAAAAGGGCTTGCCTGTGGCGCCCAGGAGAGTCACCAGCCGTCCGCGAGATACCATGGTTTTGCGCGAGAGGCCTTATAGGCGAGACACGTCGCGCGACACAGCAGCGATAGAGCCTAGGCGCTAAGTCGAACGGCCGTCTCAACACTGTGACGTTCTAGGGAATAACCCGGCGAGCGCCTTGGAAGGCTCCCGCACTGGCGGGTTCCAACACTGACGTCGGCACGACATAGTCACTCGGATGGCTTCGCGCCCGATGCCCGGGATGCTTTAGCCGTCGCACCTGATTTCTCGGCCGGTCGGGCCTCGCGCTGGAGCAGCGTTGCCGCCATCGTCGCCTGCTCTTCGCGCAAACGGGCGATCTCGCGCTCAGCCTGCTCTTCCTGGCGCCGCAGCCGTTCGCCCAGATCCGCTGCGCGCTGCTCTGCCGCGGCAGCGCGCTCGCGCAGGGTCGCGAGCTCGACTCGCATCTCCTGCTGCTCTTTCGACCAGGTGGCCGCCGCCTCGCGGTGCGCGGCCATTTCGGCCTGGAAGGCTTGCTCTGCTGCCGCCCGGGCGGCACGGGCTGCGTCCTGCTCCGCCGCTCGCGCCTTTTGCTCCTTGGCGAGATCTGCGGCGGCCTGGCGCGCGGCCGCCCGCTCACGGTCTACATCAGCCAGCATGCGCCGTTCGTGCGCCACGTGGCGCTGCTCGGCCTCCTTGGCGTCGCGCTGCGCCGCGCCCAGTTCCATCGCCGCCTTCTCGCGCAGGGCTTCCTTGCTGGCCACGGCCTCGTCGAAGGCCTTGCGCAGCCGGCGCACCTCGGCCTCGGAGTCACTGAGCAAGCGAGCGGACTCCTGCTGCTGCGTGTGCATCTGGGCCTCGATCGCTGCGACCGCCTGGCGCGAGGAGGCCAGGGCCTCATCGAGCGCGACGCGGGCTTGCTCGGACGAGGCTTCGCGCTGGGTGAGCTCCGCTGCCTTCTGAGCAAGTGCTTCGCGCTGCAGCTCGAGCTCGCGCCGGGCCGCTTCCGACTTCTGGACCTGCACCTGGTCGGCCTCGCGGCGCGCGGCATCCCAGAACAGCTTGGCGGCCTGAACGACGGCCAGGGGGAGCTGGTGCGCCTCGCCGTCGGCCAGGTTGGCGCCACGGCCATCGAGGCGCTTGCCGAGGGTGGCGAACCAGCGCTCGAGCATGGGGCTCACGGTATTGGGCGAGCCGCTGCCGATCTTCTGGCGCACGCGCTCGATGGTCGGGCGCAGACCCTCGTGCACGAGCGCGTCGGCGGCCTCCCAGACCTGCGACTCCTGAATCCCGCGGCCGCCGCGGGGCGGGAAGGTGCTGACGTGCGAACTGGTGCTTTCCGGGGTAATCGTATTTTTTCGACAAATTGACACGGTCTTGGTTGTTGCCGAGCGCGCCAACATGCGTGGATGGCGGACCCGGAACCCGGAGCCACAACGCGCGCCGAAGGAGTAGATTGGCGGCCCCATCTCTGTGGAGGATCCTGCCGTGTCGTTCGTCCAGCGTTTCATTGGCGCGGAGAGCCTTCCCTCCAGGATGTCGGATCTCGATGTCGAACAGTTCTTCAGCCTGAGCAAGGACGACATTTTCGCGGTCTGCGATCGGTTCCGCGACGACCGCCGAGTCGCTGCAGCCATCCAGTTACTCTTTCTGAGGGCGAGCGGCCGCCCGATGGACCGATTTGCCACGGTACCGAAAGTCCTGCTGCGTTCAGTATGCGAAGCATTGGGGTCGCCCAGCGTGAGCATCGCCAGCCTGCGATCACTCTATGAACGTCGCCAGACGTTGTACGAGCACCAGGCCTGGGCCCGCACATTTCTTGGCCTGAGCGACCTTGACGAAGTCCGGCGGCAGAAGATCGACCAGGTTCTCGCGGTCGCTGCCCTCGAGGCCGCCCACCCTGACGACCTAATACGAACCGCACGCATCTGGCTGTACGGCAGGCGAATCATCATTCCGGGCTCTCGCCGAATTGCCGACTGGGCCCGAAAGGCATTCGACGCCACGGAGGCAGCAATGGCCGCAACGATCGAGGCGGCAATTGGGAGGGCGGCGCTGCGCCAAGCCATCAACTGGGCCTATGCACCCTCCCCTGCGGCCTCAGGCAGTCATCTGGAGTGGCTGAAGACACCGCCCCAGCGCCAAGCCCCGAGCACGACCGAGCAGACCCTGGAGAAGATCCGCGCTCTCAAGGCCTTGGGCGTGCACAACTGGGCGTTGGATTCCATCGCTCTGAGCAAGCAGCAGGCGTATGCGGCGCACGTCCAGATGCGCCGGCCATCGATGACCGCTCGCATCGGACAGCGACGCCAGATCGTCGAGGTTGTCTGCTTTCTGCACACCACGTTGATGGAGTTGACTGACATCTCGCTGCTGCAAGCTTCGCGCCGCAGCCAGGAACTGTTCCGGCATGCTGCGGAGCGTGTCTTCAGGAGTCGCGCCCGAAACAACAGCGCCACGCTGGAGCAGGCCGTCAGAGCAAGGGCCGTGCTTCGTGACGAGACGAAGTCGTGGCGCGAACGTGTGCTCGAAGCTCGAAGCCTCCTCGACGGCATCGGCGACGCAGGGGCCACCTCATTCGCCTCGCAGGTTCGTCGAGCTCTTGCTGAGGACAGCCGCCGCGTTCACGCGCACCTGGCAGGACTTCAAGCCATCGACCTCGCCGGAAGACCAGGTGACCTGGCATACGAGCAATGGCAGGCGTGGATGAAGCTTCAGGCGACCGGCGGCCGGGAGGTACCGTTGGACTTCAAGCTTCCATCGGTAGGGCTTGCATGGAGCGCGACCGTCACCGATTTGGATCCTCGGTCCCGCTATCGCGCGTTCGAGGCCAGCACGATGATGGCCCTGCGCAAGAGCTTGCGGCGCGGCAGCGTATGGGTAAATCATTCGATCGGTCACCGCTCCAGCCAATCCATGCTCCTCGCCGACGCGGAATGGATAAGGTTCAAGGAACAGCACTATCAAATCCTTGCGCTGCCGACGCAGGCCAGCGAGTTCCTGGCGCCGATTCTGGCCACGATGTCGGTCGGGGTGTACGCGCTTGCCGAAGCGGTCGAGCGCGGGAAGGTGAACATCGACGCCAAGGGTCTGGTGCATTTGCAGGCGATCAATGCGCTGGACGAGGAGATCGAGCCTCGCAAGACCAGAGAGGCCGTCTTCAAGCACATTGGACATGTGCAATTGCCCGACCTGCTGATGGAGGTCGACGCGGCGACGCACTTCAGCGAGGCGCTGCTGGCCCGTCGCCCCGAGTCTGGCCACGAACTGATGGCAGTCTATGGTGCGCTGCTTGCCCATGGGAGCGACAACGACGCCACCGGGGTGGGATCGATGATTCCTGGACTGGATCCAGCGCATATTGCCGCGGCCATGCGCACCATCGAATTCAGTGGCCGCCTGCGGCGGGCCAACGAACGGGTCTCGGAATACCAGAACTCGCTGCCGATCGCCGCCTTGTGGGGAGACGGCACCAAAGGGTCGGCAGACATGATGGCCATGGATGCCAGCCGGCACTTGTGGACGGCCAGGGTGGATCCGAGGCGACGCACCTATGCCGCCGGCCTGTACACCCACGTCCGGGACCGCTGGGGGCTCTTCTACGACCAGCCAATCGTGCTGAACGAACGACAGGCGGGTGCCGCCGTCGAAGGCGTCGAGCAACACAATCGCAGCGAGGATCGCATTCGCGTCTCCCTCCTGGCCGTCGACACCCATGGCATGACCAGCGTGGCCCTGGCCCTTGCAAAGCTCCTGGGGTTTGACCTGTGTCCGAGACTGAAGGCCCTGAAAGAGCGCAAGCTGTTCGTTCCCAGGGGATGGTCGGTGCCGGAAAGCTTGGAGAGGGCCACCGTCCACCGAGTGTCCCTCAAGTCCATCGAGCGCGGCTGGGATGATCTTGTGCGACTGGTGGCCTCCATTCGCGCTGGCAAGGTGTCCGCGGTGCAAGCCATCCATCGCCTTGGATCGGCCGCCATCGGCGATCCATTGCACCGTGCGGCTGATCACCTGGGAGGGTTGCTGCGAACGCTGTTCCTGTGCGACTACATGACGATCACCGACTTTCGACGTGAACTCCTCGCGCTACTCAGCCGCGGCGAATCGGTGCATCAACTCCAACGTGCAATCCACGGCGGGCAGATAGCGCAGGACGGGGGACGGCGCAGACAAGAGATGGTGGCCATCTCCGGGGCACACGCCCTGCTCACGAACATCGTGCTTGCCTGGAACACCAGCCGCATGGACAGCGTCGTTTCCCGTCTCAGAGCCTCCGGCTTGCCGATGGAGGACGACTGGCTTCGCCGGATCGGACCCGCACACTTCTCGCACATCAACTTCCGCGGAACGTACCGGTTCAACCTCGAGAAGTACGGGCCGTTGCTGGTCGAGCGCCGCTCGGGCACGGCGGCGCTCTGAGCCATCACCTGGTCCGGCGCCGGCGCAGAACTGCCTTACCGCGCAAGCCATGGGCCTTCCGCGGACGCCGGGTCGGCGACCGTGTCAATCTGCACTCCGCCGCACTGCCCTGCCCCCACTGGCACTTTTGCAAGTGCTTGTCGTGATTGACGTTTCTGGGGGCGACCGTGTCAATCTGTCAAAAAAATACGATTACCCCAAGCTACGAGCGGGTGATGCGGTTATTTTTCCGAGCTTTGCTCCGCATCGGGTGACCAAAGTGCTTCGTGGCGAGCGAATCAGCTTATCCGCCTGGATGATCGGGCCTAGTCTCGTGTAGTTCAAATTGGGGTGATCTCGGTTTTCATGCATTTTGTGGCGCTTTGCTGCCAAGGCAACCTCGGCAGGCGGAGAATTCCGGCCCGGCGCTGCTGACCACATTGGCGCCGAACAAGAACCGCTAGGCGTCGTGACGAACTCAACGCAATCTCCGGATCGCACACCCTCCTCACCAACACCGTGATCGCCTGGAACACGGCGCGCATGCAGGCGGTGGTCGACCGTTGGCGAAAGGAAGGCATGGACGTCGAGGATGCCTGGCTGCGTCGACTTGGACCGGTGCATTTCGAGCACATCAATTTCCGCGGCACGTTCAGCTTCGAGGTGCAGCGGTACGCGAAGACCTTGATCATGCAAGGCCCCGCTGCTCGGCAAGCAGCGCGCGCGTAGCGCGCCGTCTCACGTGACAGCGACGTGCGTCGGAGCCACCAAGTCGGCATCGCCACAAAATGCACGAAAACCATCGTGTCGCCAAATGGGAGCATTGCGCAACTCATTGATTTGATTGAAATTAATCGAGTCACGCGCCACAAAATGCACCGAAACCGAGATCACCCCAGGAAGCGCCCGTGGGATTCGCCGAGCCACGAGGAAGGCTCGGAGATCGCGGGCGACTACGCGACCATGGGCCTGACGCTGCGCCGGCATCCGGTGGCGCGGGTCCGGCCGCAGCTGGACGTGCTTGGCGTGAGCACGGCCGAGAATCTGCGCGTCCATGCGCGCGATCGGCAAAAGGTGATGGCCAGCGGCATCGTCACGCACCGGCAACAGCCGAGCACAGCGAACAGGGTGATCTTTGCGACACTTGAGGATGAGACTGGTGTGGTGTTAATCATCGTCTGGCCAGCGTGGCGGAGGCTCAGCGCGCGGCGCTGCGACGATCCGGGCTGCTCACGGTGCAGGGCCGATGGCAGAGCGAGAAAGGCGTGCCGTCGCTCGTGGCCGAGCGGCTGACAGACCACACGGAGCTGCTCGCAGGCCTGCGCGTGTCGAGTCGGGATTTCAGATAGACGGCGCCGCCTGCAAAAATGTGTTGAGAACCGAAGCCAACGAGAAAAATCACCCATGTCCGCGCCGTCCGCAGCATTCCTCGACACCAGCGTGTTCGATGGTCAGCAGTACAACTTCGCATCGACTGCTCTCAAGACGTTCATCCCGGCCGCAAAGAAAGCGGGCCTAAAGCTCTTACTGCCCGACCCGACCGAGCGCGAGATTCGGCGGCACATCCACACGCGCGCCCGAGAAGCGCTAGAAGCACTGGACACTGCTCGCCGCCGCGCGCCATTTCTGCAGAAGTGGTCGAGTTTCCCGAAGGCAGCCCGCCCATCCGCCGATAACTGGGAAGTAACAGTAGTTGCGACGGACGAATGGAACGCGTTCCTCCGGGAATTCGACGTCGTCAAGCTTGGCTACGAGGCCATCGCTTTGAAAACAGTCATGGACTGGTATGACAGGATTGCGGCGCCCTTCGGTCAGGGGAAAAAGCGGAAAGAGTTCCCTGACGCGTTCGCGGTCGCAATTCTCCAGGCCTACGCAGAAAAGCATGGGTGCTTCATTGCGGTCGTTTCCGAGGATCCCGACTTCAAGCTAGCTTGCGACCGGTTTGCGAATCTTCTTCACTTCCAGACCGTTCCTCGCCTGACGGAGCTCTTGCTGGCGCGCGAGGACAACATACCAAAGCTCCACGCCGCAATCGACGCGAATTCATCTGAGCTGGTCTCGGCTATTCGCGATCAGGTCGCCGATCTCAGCTTCTATCATGAGGATGACCGATTCGAGGCCACTGAATCCAGCATCTCCGAACCGTCCGCTGATGAGGTCAATATCGTCGCGGTGGGCGACAGCAAATGCACCATCACGTTCGTCTCGTCATTCGAAGGCGAGCATCGGCTTAAATGGTATGAAGATCTCGGAGGACCAGGCCCCTATCACGATCGCGAATATGAGATATCGCATGGCTGGGTAACCGAGTCATCGACGGTGTCTGGTACAGCGAAGCTGGCGTTCGACCGCAAGACGGGTGAGTTCACTGAGGTCAAGTACGTGGCGCTGGACGAAGACGAAGTCGGAATCTCCAGGCGCCCACCGAATGCGGCCCCCCTCTATCGGTAGCTTCGCATCAAGCTGCCAGACGATGCTCGTAATATGGCCGTTCTCGAACGTCGAGGATGGCGTACTGCGCCGCCAGGTTGCTGCGATCAGGCCGCAGCCAAGCGTCCATGTTCTCCAGCTTGAGGATGATGCAGCGGTCGTGGCCTGCAGCCGCACCTTCGGGCGCCGGGTCATCGGTGATGGATGCGAAAGACAAGAGCTCGGGCTAATCCGGTCAGTCGTCCTCCTTTTTGAGGTTGCACCCACTTGCACATCGGGGCACGCTTCGCACTTTGTCGGGAGCCTGTCCTATGGCAACAGAACTTGGTGATTTTGCGAGTCTTGAGCGGGCAGTAGCCAAGCCGTCACGCGTGCCACTTTTCGTCGCCATCCTTTTGCTCTTGGCAATGTTTTCCCTTGTCAAATTAGCTCTTGATCTGAAGCCAGAACCGGGAACCAAAGAATTTGCGGGCCTCTATGGTGCAATCGCAGCGGCATTAATCGCATCTTTCTCTGGGATAGTGATGTATATCTCTCAACAGCGTGATAAAGGAAGGTCGGAGGGTTTCAACTTTCTCAACACGGTGTTAGGTCGTTATGCGGATCACTATTACAAGGCCCAATGGGAAAGACATTCTAAATTATTGGAGCTTGGTAATCAGGCTGCGGTCAAAATAATGGATCTCGAATACTTGGACGAGCAGCGGAAGCGAGAGCGTCACGATGAGGCAATGTTGCAATTGTCGATGGCACTCATGTCTTCCACCCGCGCATTCAGAGTGCTAACAAAATTTCGCCCGAGTGCCGAAGAGAACGCATCTGTGGAGCCATTGGTGGGTGGGTTGACAGTTGCACTTGCGGCGCGCGAGCAGTTTCGCCTAGCAAGGCAACAGCTCGTCGGAATCCGCTCCATGGATGCCGGTTTCGCGGAGCAGATCAAAAATTATGCACACTTGCTCAACGACATCATCATTGATTTAAGACAGAGGCCCGACGCGGACGGAATCGGGTCATATTTGAGTTTGATGGAGGGGTATCAGGCCCAACTCCAAAAACTCGATGCCGACATCGGGCAGGTACTCCAAGGTGAACTGGCGCCAAAAAAGGCGCAAGACACGTTCCAAGTGACACCTCTCAGTAACCAACGGCAGATGCCGTGATGGTGATCGGGCGGATTGCACCCACGCGAACGGAAGGCATCAAACGGCCAGCCGCTTTTAGTCAATTCGCTTCGCGGTCGCGCTTCGACAAGGCGCGCGGGTTGGCGAATGTTAGCTTTCGGTTTCGCGATATTCGAGCCAAAGCGGCAACCGACACCCGCGAGGTAGTACATTCGCAAAAACTGTTGGCGCACAAAAATCGCGAAATAACGGAACATTATGCTCGAAGTCGAATTGGCGAGTGCGTTAAACCGCTGCGTTAACTACTACGCATCTTTGATCCAGATAGATAAGGGCGCGAATTCACCAGTGAAACGTTTTATGTTGGCGTGCGCTATTGCCATGCCGACACTCGTAAGCGTCAGTTGGCCGATTCGTGTGCTCGTCCACAAATCAACCATCGCGGGCATGAACGGCGTTAATCCGCGCACTTTCGCCCGTATCTCGTCTGGAGAAAAGCTTCCCAAATTGAGCAAGTTTTTCAGCTTGACGCCGTCCTCAGGCTCTATCTTTTTGGATTCAATCTTTTCATCCATCAGTATGTCACCGAGCACACGCACTTGAAGTTTGCTCGAGTCTGTCACGCACGGGCCGATGAATTCCTGACTGGCACCGGGCGACAGCTGTACCGATTCGACTTGGGAAGCATCTACTCCTTTTTGAAATAGTCCTCGATACTGCATGGTGAAAACATTCACGATGTCATTCATGGCAAACTGATTAGTGATGCCGCATCCGGTGAACGCAATATGATCAATTGACGAAGATGAAATTGCCAATTGACTCGCCACAGGACCTAGATGCTTTTTGAGACCTTCCGCCAAAGAGGCCAAGCTCTGCGCCTGAACACGAACATGCATGACGAAGAAAATCAGTGATAGCGTATTGATCTGGGCAGTTGTAAGCTTGGGCGCAACTCTTAGCGATTCGCTGAGGACAATTTGAAGAGTCGTGCGTGACGTCTCTTTTGATCTGTCCACAAGCAGATCAACAAGGAGATCTCCAAGGTCCACTTCACCTGTTTTTGCGTATTCTTTTTGCACCGTAAATACGTCATCTTGAAACCCAGGCGTCTGAGTTTCTCGGAGACCTTCCGGATGCTCTTTCTCCATTTTCTGGATTAATTTATCAGTGATCTCTTCACCGCGTGCATCGGCGGTTTGCTCCGCCATGCCGCGATATTCAAGCAAATTAGCCTTTAAGACGTCTATGGCTATTTGCCGGGCCTCGGAAGCCGAGACGCCATTAATAATGACGTCGCCTTTCGCTTGGATTGCGGTGCTGCCTCCCGATGCGATCTGCTTCTGTTTCCAAAAACTCATTGTTTGACGCTTCCCACTTTAGCGTCCCGCCCAGCTTGGACACCCACAGAGCCACTGCTAACCACTTGCTCTTGGCTCGCAGCAACCTCTTCCTTGGAACGGACGAAAGTGCCTAGGAGCGTCACAGCGGCGGCAGCGGCAGCTCCTGTTGATTCAGGTTTGAGATCATGAAAGGCCCAGACTCCGGATGCAACCAACCCAACCGCGGCGCACAGACGAATGATCAGTTTCAGGGTCATGTAAGCCCCTTTTTGTAGAAATGAAGCCGTGATTATAGAAACGCCCAGGACCCGAATCGGGCGCTGGGGCGCATGAATGCAAGTGGCCTGGGGCGGCATCGACCCAAAGCGACTGTACACAAGCGCAACGGCTGCCGGGATACCTATCTATCTAGATCAATTCGTTTGAATTTGTCCCCGAGAAATGAGAATTTATGCTCAACAAGACCAGCAAGCCTTGCATCTGCTGTTGCATAGAAGATCTGTCGCTTCCCCGCGAGCGCGAGATCTCGGAGGTGATCAAGAAAGGACAGCGAGTTGAAATCGTCGACATGGGCAACTGGATCGTCGAACAACAGCACAGGTGGCGCGGTCTGAAGCTTCGCATTCATGGCCAGAAAGACAGATAGCACAAACGCCGCGCGCTGCCCTGTGCTGATGTCGCGAAGGGTTATCGCTTTGCTTGGATCATCAAGGCGGAACAGCGGCGCCTGTGCGTCTCGACGTACACCATACTCGTGAGGAGAATGAATCTTCCGAAACACCGAGTCGGTTGCTTCTTGAACTCCGAGGAGCTCTGCATCGGTGGCATCAGCGAGCGCCTCGCCTTGTTTGAGTTCCAAGAGTTCGTCCGAAGCGGACCTGACACGCTTCTCGATCGCCTCATACTCTTTGATGTGACCCTCGACTTGAGCAAGCTGCGCTCTTGCTGCAACCTCACTCGCGCGGGAAGAGCTTTCAGTGGCGATGGCTGCTGCAAACCGCTCCGCAGCTTCCTTTGCGCTTTCGATTCGTGGCCCGATCACAGTGATATCGTCATGCTCCTCCAAGACGAGGGAACCCCGCAACTCATCGATCAAAGCGCTCGCATTCCGCAGTAGCGTCAGGCGATCACGTGAATCCCTTAGGACGCGGTCGATCGTCGCAGTGGATTCAAGAACACCGAGGAGAGTCGAGTACAACTCGGACGTCACCCTTGCTCGCTCGACTGAATGGCGATGAAGTTCTGTGTCAAGGTCCTTGATTTCCTCCGCCCTTTTCACAAGTTCTTCGTCTGCGCTACCAGCGCGCAGCACATCAATGCCCAATCCACTCGCCAGTTGCCGAAGTGCCGTGGTTCTCTTCCGGTCAAGGCCCGCCAGAGTCAGCGCCGACAACTGCTGCGAGACATCGGCGAACGATCCTTGTGAATCTTCGAGTACTTCGCGCTGCGACTGATAGTCCGAGAAGGCCTCGCGAGCAGAAGTGCTCGCCTCCGCGAGACCTCGGCGTGCTGCATAGGCCCGGAGAGAGCTCAACGTAAGCCGTCTCGATTCCATCTGAGCATGGCTTTGTTTGGCAGTTTCGAGTGCGTTGAGAATCGGCACAGTTCTATCCGTCGATATCTCCGACGCCATCGCTTCCAGTCGCTGGTTAAGCTGACCCGAGTCGAAGGGTGTTGCGCAAACTGGGCAATCCTTGTGACTAGGGTCGATTTCCAACAGATGGCTGGTCAATGTCCGCAGCTCCGCGATCAATGATGCTGTCGATTCCTGAGTCGCGCGCGCCGCTGCGAGCTCACCGTTGAACTTCGAAATCTGCTTCTCAAGTTCATTGCTTTGCTTCAGCGCAGAGAAAAACTCATCACTGAGTGGACCCTCGGCACTATCCATCCATGACGGCATATCGACGGGGATCGGATCTCCACCAATCGTACTGCGAAGCGCCCCGAGCTGTTGCTCCAAGCGTTCGAATCCGTCGACCACACCGAAAGCGCCCAGTTGCTGAGCGTGTTGAATCGCCTTGATGTCCTCCAACTTCTGTTGCATCTTGTCTCTAGCAACACTCGTGAAGCGAACCTTCGCATCCACCTCGGCGATCTGCGCATGTAGCCCGTCAGCGAGGGTGAGAGTGGAGTTCGCTGCTTCGAGCGCTCTGGAGACCGTCGCGGGTGAAACGGTCTCCAACCCGAGGTGCGCGGCCCTCAGCTCCCTCACGATTGAAGATGCTCGTGCCAAAGCAGGCACAGAAGTCGACGCGACGGTCTCCCTCGATATCTCCTTCACCCAGCGAAGTCGCGAAAGATCCTCAGCAAGAGCAGAAAGGTCGGAGTCCGAGGCGCGTGGCGATGCCGCTGCCGA
This sequence comes from Variovorax sp. Soil_C_33, assembly GCF_057656935.1. NCBI lineage: Bacteria > Pseudomonadati > Pseudomonadota > Betaproteobacteria > Burkholderiales > Comamonadaceae > Variovorax > Variovorax sp. Soil_C_33. Next base: position 280,067 of record NZ_JBDGJK010000005.1, on the reverse strand, counting down.
CTCGATCAGTGCCTCTATAGCCACCTTTCTTCGGGTTGCCTCATAGAGGGCAGTCTGAGCGCGTGACAACTCGGCAGCAAGAGGCTGTTCGAGACGCGATATATGATCCCATAGCTCTGCAGCCTGAGGGCCCGCTACAAGCCTAGACAGCATGTCTTCGAAGGTGAGCTTCGCGTTCCTCTGCCCGAGCATTGCTGCTTCGTCGGTAGCCAAGAAGTTGAAGCGTGAAAAACTGTTTGATAGAGTGCTCCCCTTCAAGTCCCGCTGTCCGTACCACTCAAGATTTCGCTGTTTGGCATCTGCAGTCTTGCTCGGCGCTTTTGTATCCAGCCAGGCTGCTGAGTCTTTGAGTCTGACTCTGACATGCGCACCCTTTGGTGACATGGTCCGGGCGTTCTCTTGGCAGTACGCATACTCAATGGCCTCGAGTAGAGTGGTCTTACCGACACCGTTGCTCCCGACAACAAGGTTGACGGTGCCGAGAGATTCGAACGATCGCCTGTTCGGCCAATTGCGAAACTGAACCAGATCAATTGCATCGATGAATTTTGTCGCAAGGGGCTGCACGCTCCTCGGCTTGCGATCGCGATCAGCCTTGAGCGGCTGCTTCCCAGTTAGCCCCTTCGCGATAGCCCGAATCGTCTCGGTAACAGGCAATTGATCCAGCACAACGCCAAGCTGCGCCCTAAGAAGCCGGTCCGTCCATCTTCCGACTACATCTGGCCCGACAATCTCGGCCTGCTGCGCCAGCGAGGGTTCCAGCTCTTTGAGCGCTGCCGGCAGTTCATCCTGCTTCAGGACAAACTTCCGCGCATAGCTGCGGTCCTTCTCGATCTGTCGTTTGTCATCGGCGAAGGAGGCGCTCGCCGCTCCATCGGGACCAACGAGCAGGTACAGGTAGTGATTCCAGCGCAGATCACCAGGCGTCTCGAAATAGCTCGGGCCGATCAGCTCATCCTGCCGTTGTTCTAGGTGCTCCGCCCAGTCCTTGAGGTCATTCGACAACGCAAAATAGTAGATTGCGTACGGGTTGCCGGCTTGATCGGTCCGCTCGCCTCGAACCACTCCCGTAGAGAGGCGCGTCACATTGGAAAGTCGTGCTCCCACCTGGTTACCGAGGATATCCGTAGTAATCATTTCTCGGGCTCCATGAAATTCTTGCCGGGCTGCGCGTCGGTTCCTGTGATCGACCGGGCCATTGGGGGATCAAAACGCTTTACATCTTGCCCATCGCGGTAGAGCACACAGAACCGATCCGCTAGCGGACTACCTGAAGTAGTCGCCCTAGCCTTAGCATAAAGTCCCGCGAGCTCACTCTTCAGCGGACTTTCTCCGGCATAGATGAGCGTCGCCGGGTTGTTGCCGCCAGTGGATATCACGTTGCAGTGGGGGGCAGCGCTGGTCCAACCGAAACGGTATCCACCTTGGAGATCCGTCATGCGATTCGGCAACGGCAAGGCGACCGCAGGAATGCTTGCGAGAGCGCTGATAGTTCGTACGCGCTGGTCTCTGAATGCCCGCCCGTCAGGGTCCAGAGCAACCGAGACGCGTCGCATGACCTCAGTTCTGTCTAGACAAAGGGACGGGAGCGTCATTGCCGCAAACCAACCTTGCATCGGTCCAAAATCGCCACTCGTGATGCATGAGAGCCGCTCGACGGCCAACGGGCTCGCTGCGTGACACTCGTTCATGAGGGTTGCTGGCGCCCCATAGTCGTCTGTCATCGCTTCGAATCCGTCATCGGACGGCTGCTCTGACTCGGCCCACATCTCCTTGTTTGCATCCCACTGGAGGACGTTTGTCAATTCTGGGCCGCGACGTCGTGACAATGGCGCCGGGACCGCGTGATGTCGGACCTTCGTCGTCTGCAGCAGAAACGCGCCTGGCTTGTAGGTGAAATGGAGCATGTGGCGATGCTGATCGCTGTCGCGCGTGTAATACAGCCCATGACGATGGTTCTTCTCAACGTGCTCGTCGTCGGTTGCAAGCTTGTTGGACTTAGAGTGCCATGCCGAGGCGCTAATGTTGGTTTTCGCTATGGGCTTTGCTCCCTCCTGTAGATCAAAGACGATGTTCTCAGCCCAGTTTAGGCAGACCACTTCGGTTCGGTCGCAGTCAAACTCATACAGTCGCCTTCGATAGCGCATATAAGCCTCTTGCCTAGGCTTATCGTTGAGCTGCAAGTGCAACAACAATAAATTCTCGTAGTTTGCATCCACCAGATCATCAGAAAGGTCGAAGGCATCAGAGCAAATGATGGAAATTAATCGAACCTCGTTGCCACGTTCGAAGAGATACACGGTCTCTCCCCGAGCCATGCGCGTTGCCTCTATGTTCTGAGGGTCGCCAGATGGCACCGTTTTGAACTGGAGAACCATCGCGATTCTCGGCGCGTTCGCGTCAAGCGTCTCAGTATGAAAAATGTAGACGAGTGGATCAAGATACCGAGCAGTAGCTGGCTGAGCAGGAGGAACCGGGTCGTACAACACGTCCGCCCATTTGAAAAACCGGTCCTTCAGGCCATTCAGATCGGCAAGCGACAGGCTTTCACAGCCTAAGACCCAAAGCTGTCCCGCCGCCGGGCTAACCTCCGAGTCAAGCAGGTCCTCAATGGATTCCCATGGGAAGCTGTACTCTGGTGTGACCAATAGTTCTACCGACCTTGCATGTGCTTCTCGCGCGATAGCTGCGAACAACTTGCGCGCACCTACTCGATCGGCATTGCGTATAAAGTCGTCACGCACCTGAATATGCGCCTTAGGCTGCACTAGCAAGGCCGTATATGGGGCCTCCGATGGCTGAAGCATCGCGAGCTTTGGATACTTCAGGTTGTTAGCCTGCAGCAAGTCGCTTATCGGCTTGATGTTCATGTCGCTGTATGCCTCAGGAAGTTGCTTTGATGCCAGCGCCAGAAGCCGCGAAGTCGATCCTGATATACCCATCATCTAGGCGAAGCAACGTTCCCTCATGGCGCGCTCGAAAGCATACCAAGAGGTTACAGCATGTTGCGTGGCGGGCGTTCGCGAACGATTGACGTTGTCCCGAATTCAGCGATCCGTCCAGAGCTCGGCGAGCGCCCGTCGCGCTGGAAGCCCATCAAGTTAGTCGCGGCGTCAAGGGGCAGAAGTACCTTGGCGATCGGCCTAGGTACTCCTTTTAGTGCTTCACGCCGTCCAGGGTTAGCCACTTGGCCGGCGCGTCTTGGCCAAAAAAATGGCTGGCCAACCCCGGAGTGCTTTCCTCGCGCTTCTTGAACCTGCGGTTCATCGCGTAATCGTTGAGCTCCATGTGGATCGCGCGCAAGCGGTTCAACTCTGAGCCTTCTGTCGCGGTTGCGCCTAGCTTCTTCATCCAAACGTGCGCTCGCCGGTCTGCGCAGCTGAGAAAAACGCGCCAAGCTGCAAACGCGTCGTCGGCATCACTCGCAGTCACGAACTTGCGCCACCAGTACTTGGCGAACGCTGCCTCGTTCGACCAGCGCTTCATATGGTCCTTCAGAGCCTCCCAGGAGCCGAACCTCTCTCCTTCGGGCCAGTCGAGTTCTTGAACATTGGGAACCCGCCGCAATCCGTCCACCACGATGGCACGTTTGCGGCGCCACAGCACATCGGACGTGGCATCTTCCTCCACAAAGCGGTCGAGCCATGCGTCCTGATCGTTCAACTGCGCTGCGATGACCAGCTCGAAGAGGTCTTTGTCGGTGTTGCAGCGCTCCAATGATGTGTGATCGGATCGTAGGGCGAGGACCTCTTGACTTTCCTTGACGCGAAATGCGATGTGAATCAGCTCTGCGATGTCCGCCGCACCCTTGAATTGAGTGCGCAAGCTGTTGCAAAGGGCGCGCCACAACGCAACGCCCTCGGCTGGCGCATGCTCGAGAAGTACCTCGCACAGCGTAATATAGAGTCCCTCCGCGGACCGTACTTTGTTGGAGAACTCAGCTGCGACCTCGCTTAAGCCCTCCAATGTCTGCATCCACGGTGCCGGCGCCGCCTTGAAGGCAGCTTCAACGCTCTCATAAGAAAAGGAGTGCAAATAAAGGGCGTAGCCGCCGTTGCGAAGCTTATCGATGCTTGCTGACGCCCGTCCGGCTAGTGCCTGCATACGCTTGCTGGCCTCTTCTGCGCTTTCGTTCAGGCGCTCCAGAGAGGCCGAAAAGTCCTCATTGTGCTGGGCGGGACGTTCCTGAACGCTGACATTTGGCAGTTCCCGGCTTGTCGGAACGCGAATCGACAGGATGCCATCGAACTCCGGCAGTGTGCCCGACGGGGAGTTAACAACGGCCAACAGACGTCGACTCGCCTCTTCCAGTTCTTCTGGTTTGCCTCCGCGAATGACCGCCGCATCCAACCAGCGCCACGGTGCTATCTGAGCGAGTACGTCTGCAAAACTCAAATGCGACGAAGCTTCAGCGATCGCGTGACTACCGTAGTGCGCAAAGAACTGATGCTCGTCGTTTGCCTTCCAGTTCCTCGCCATCAGTGCTCGCCCGCAAACCCGGGGCGCACTTGAAGCCAGCGACACAAATGCAATCGCTCTCATCTGTTCGTCATTGTCCCAAAGGTGATCGACGAGCGCCTCTGCCAGTTCATCGGCATCGGGCGGCACCTGATACGCCATGACTTGCATTACCACTCTCGCGGCCTTGTCACCAGTTGCGCCATTCGTACGAAGAAACTCAAGCAGTTGCGAAGCGGTCGCGGTTCGCACGATCGCCATCAGGTCATCCCAGAACGAGAAGTCCTGCGCATTCAGAAGCACCAACAACTGCTCCGCCAGAGGCTTGTGCAGCAACTCCATCTCTAAACACCACGTGTTTGCATACCGCTCGTTGCTCGCAAGCTTTGAGCGAGTACGAAGACCGGTGAACTCTTCGCTGCCCCTGCAGGTTGCCGCGAGGGCGAGCTCAGGAGCCGCATGAGAAGCCCAGTATTTTTCCTCCCCTTGTCTGGACGCAAGCACCCCCAACCGCCTGCGCGTCGTCTTTGCGAACTCCTTCGGAGCAAACCTAGCCCCTAGCAGTTCGAGTCCTTCGAACTTGTGCTGCTCGGACGTAAGCCGTCCAACGGCGTCGATATTCTCGAAACTTTGCTGCTGCAGGTCCCTTTCGATTGCATGTGAGAGTTCACCCGGCAAGGATAGTTGCGGATGTGGAACGAAGATGCCCAACCTGTCCAGGCGTCGGCTCGCCGGAATCGCAGCATCCTCCAGTACCTGCTGGATGTGCCGGTACTCAAGCCGGAACAGCGAACTTGCTGGATCCTTCAAGTAGTCCTTGTCGTAGAACCACCCTTCGCCGAAGCGCTCGTCCACAGCCCGAGCCTTAAGCTCATGAGTTTCCTCGCCCGTCGCGCGCAGCAGTAGAGCTGCGGCTCGGTTCCGCAGTCTCGCGTGCACACCCGGCTCGTGCGCGGTCGCAAGCACTTCTTCAGCCAACTCGACCAGTGCTGCACGCGCCTTGACGTCGTCTCGACTTGCGACCAAGACGAGCCACTTCAGTCCTGGCCAGCATTCGCCCCGCGAGTCGACTTGCACGGCCTCCCTGACCGCAGCCCTCCGAAATACCGGCAGAAACCGCGATACTTCGTGCCCTTCAAGGATGCCTGGTATGGCCTTGGCAGGGTCGCCTTGGTGGATGTGGTTAAGTTCAAGCGGCTCGCCCAGCACGAGTAGCGTCCCGGGAGAGACTGTTCCGATTCGCAGCAATAGCCTCTGCTGATGGTGCTTGGCGTAGTGATTGGGATCAGCAACTTGCTCCGGCCGCGGCAGGTTTATCCAACTGCACCAGTCGAGCATTCGTGCCGTGATCGCGTCCCAGTCTTCGTTGCGAGCCAGGGGCAGGCGACGCAGGTGCTGTACCGCAAGGAGAAACGCCGCGGCTCTGGACTGCAGTGTCGATTGTTCGATGACGGAAAGCATCGAGCGCGGAAACGCATCTCCGAATACATTCACATCTTGCACGTATCCCTCAGTTGGATTCTGCCCATTCATCCACGTGCTTAGCAGGGCGTCGGTGATGGGAATGCCGTCATGCCCAGTTGTGGAAGAAAGAACTGCGAGGGCAGCGCATAGGATGTCGGCGACTTCATCGATCGCCGCAATGGGCTCCAGCCATTTGCTCAGCTCCGACAACAACGTCTCGAACGATGCAGTTTCCACTTGCGACAGTGTGTCCAGCAGTGCTAGACCCAAGCCCAGGGTGGCGGACTGCTGTTCCAGGACATGCTTTGTGCCGGTTGGAGTTTTGACGGCGCGGAAGACGCCGCCGTCAATGATGTCGCTCAGGCGGCGGGCAACTTCCTCCTTGGACAGGTGCGGGGCCGATACCGTTGCTGCAATCTCATTGACCGACACGTGTTGGCCGCCTTTCCCTGTGGCCTGCATCTTTGCACGGTGTTCCTTGGCGCGCTCTATCAACCAGCTGACCCAGGCGTCGTCCGTCAGAGTGCTATGCTGACGCAGTTGAAGAACGTCACGCCCATACTCAAAAAGAAGCCGTGGAACGCTCGCCTCGGATTGCAGAGCAAAGCTGTCTTTCAGGCGCAGCACCAGCGGAAACAGCCTAGGCATTGAAGCAAGATTTACGAGGGACGGATGTAGATCAGTCCGGCTCATCCCGTGCTGCCCAAGAAGCTCATCGAATTCTTTTTTGTCGTACGGCCCCACTGGAATCTGCGTTGGTCTGGTATGCAGCTTGTCGAATCGACGAATGTCTGTCTCGAAGTAGTGCCGGCGCGCAGTGACTAGCAACCTTGCCTTCCCCGTCAATGCTTGCCCCTGAAGCGCTTGGGCGAACGCGCTCCAGTCCACGTGTGGTTGCTGATTCAAGCCATCTACAACGAATAGGAACGCGGCGCCCTCATCGGCTGGCCGGCCGATCAGACGCTCAACACGTGCTCGCCAATACTGGTCCCCTAACGAGGACTTCGTCATTGCGCGTAGGCTACGCGCGAGTAGGTCCTTGGTTCCGGTCTCGGAGAGGTAGTAGCCGTTGACGAATTCATTGGCCCCCAAAAGGACGACGATGGGAAGCGACGTGGCGGTCCGGTTTACCCAGTCCAGGACGACCCACGTCTTGCCAACACCTTCAACGCCTGTGACGACAGCAGGCGTCCTCACGTCAGGCGGACTGACCCACCAGCCGCTCAGCTGATAAAGCGGCACCACACGTTCAATAAGGTGAACACCACTGCGTCCTCCGGCGGCATCTTGGTTGAGGGCCGCCTTTGACTCCGCGCTGTCTTTCCAGACTTGACTCAAGTAGTTGAGGGACGACGCCCGCAGGTTGTCGAACCCAATGTTCCAGTACGCCAGGTCGAGTCGCAGGTTGTCGACAGTGGCGCCCACGTGTGGCTGGAGCGCTCGAGCAGCGTTGGCCGCAGCCATACCCAGATGTTGTTCGACCAAATCCGGCCAAGTCGCACATAGCGAAGCGAGCCGATTGATTCCGACGCCGCTGGGAGGAGGCGTCCAATCAACCACGACGATGGGGACACCCAGCTCTGTGCCTGCATCTCGGGCGAGGTTTTGCTCCGTCTCGCTGACCACTTTTGTGGCAGCAAGAACCCAGGCCTCCATGAACCTGTCTTTGATCACCGCTTCCATTACCTCGCCGGCCAGCCCACGCGGGTCTAGCCGTGTGGTTTCACGGTAGCGTTTGCACTCCACGCGAAGGCGGCGACCGCGAAGGCCCGCTGTTCCCGCATCGCCCCCAAACTGCGAACCGGTCTTAGAAACCGAGACGCCTACATCGCCAATCAGTCGGCTCGTGAGATCCGCAACGAGTTGCTCGAATACCGAATCATTGTGTGTCTCGAGCTGGACCTTCAGCTCGCCCAGGTTGGCGTTCAATGCCGTCGAACTTGTAGTACTCATCAAGGCTTCTCCTCGTGCTTCCGATTATCAGCTTGTACTCAAGATAATCGCCGAGCATCGTCAAACCAACTGGTCACTGGCAATCTGACTGCGCCTTTCGGGCGACGATGTGCCAACAAGTTCACGCCCGTTCAACTGGTTCTTGCTGCCACTTGACGGCGTGAATGTTGACCGGTTAAGGAACAGAACCGCGCCGAACACGCGTCCTGGCGCCTATGCGTAATGAGGAGACGGCTATAGCCAGTCATGCAGCAGCTTCGAACGAAGCGGCAGAGCTGCCGCGGCGGCACGGGACGGGGGCTATGCCCAAAAGATCATCGGGAAGTTCTCAATATTGTTGCATCAGCGCAATCGCTTCCTCCCAAGTACGCAATGCCCTAGACGGACTTTGTTGACAACGCGCGAAGATGGCCGGCAACGCAGGGGAAGCACGACGGGGACCAGTCGGTCAATGAACACGTTCGCCTCATGATGACCTGCTCGAGTACTGCCTTTCGGCAGTCTGTGACAACAAAGTCAGGAAGCTGATGGCTTCGGCGAGGAACGTCAGTATGAGAAGGGCCGCTAGCGGGCCACAATCGCAGGGAAGACCTCTTGACTGAGGAGCAGAACCTTCAATGTCGCATCGAGCGGGGAGCCAGCCTTGAACGCTTGTCGCTACCATCAAGGCCGACCCGACCGATCCCGGCAAGTTGGACCGTCACGCGTGTCCCACACCCGAGTAGGTCGTCCAACGCTAAGTCAACAGGAGGCACCGATGATGTACTTAAGTCCTAGCCCAGGAAAGGTCAGATTACCAGGAATAACCACTACGTGCTGCAGAAGTTCCTCGTATCGAGCGATCAATCACTCGTCGGCCCGGATCACTCAGTCATCGGAGCGCTTTTTCGTGGATTGAACATAACAAGGCTTCCCGTGGCGGCCGTGTGTAGGAGCGATTTAGTAATGTCGTGTTCTAGCCAATTTCAAATGTCGCAAAGTCGCCCGACCCAGGTTCTGGGCTTGGGGTACGGCCATGGCGACACCTGCAGCGACGATCACGGCGTGCGGTACCAGGTCTGCATCAGTCGAAGCCCTCTGCCGGCGCGTTCGATCACCACTGCAGGTCTGAAGACGACCTTGAACGTCTACAACTCGGCGATGGTGCGCACAAGAGGGACAGCGAGACGACGTCGAGACACAGCCTAACTGCGATTGGACCTTCGGTTAGGACCGAAGTTTTTTGAGAACCTCTGCGAGGTCGTTCACGAGCACAAAGGGCCTGGTGTGGATGAGCGCGTATGGTCAGGCCTTGTTGATGATCCAGGCCCGCAGTCGTTTATCCCATCGCCCGACCATGTCGGCCGCATCGAGCGCGACAAGACCCAGGACGAAAGCTGCCAAGCCCGCAATAGACCAGATGGTGAGCTCGAACTGGCCGGCTCGATCTGCGACGCGCGCAGAAAAAACAGCTGCAAGGCCGATCGTGGCCATCGCGATGGGCACCTGCAGAAACCGAATATTTATGCTGAACGCAAGTAGCGCCAGCAAGGCGACAACGGCAAGGAACTCCCAGGGGGCACCGAACAACATCGCGACACTGAGCAACACGCAAAGAATGGCTGCGGAAATGGCGAAGACGATTGGGGCACGAATGACTGAGATCGCAAAGCCAAATCCAAGGAGGAGCCATCCAAATTGAACGAGAGGCCCGTCCAAGGAGGATTTGCCGCTTGGCCAGATGCTCAGCAAGACCAGGCATAGGCCGACCATTAGCATCGCCGCGTGCAAAGCGGCGGCCGTCCGACTCTGGCGAGTCAGCCCCTGCGCGACATAGTGAAAGCCGAGCGCTGGAAGTCGCAGTCCGGCAAGCAGAACAGCCAGAGGGCCGAGCTTGGCATTCGTCGCGGAAAGCGTGTTCTGCAGCGTCGCGATGGTCTGAGCCAGCGTACGCGTGAAAAGGTCCGAACCAGCCTCCTTAGTGAAATTCTCCCGTCGCGTCCTTGGGCCGGCCAGGAGGCCGCCCTTCAATTGCGCGACCGCTTGCTCCGGACTGAAGGGAGCATCTGATCGCTTTGGCCGTTCGGAGCTCGTCAAGTCGGACCCTGAGCCCCTCAGATTCTCTCTCAGCGCATTGCCGGCCCACATGGCGTCAGCCCCATTGCTGTGGTCCCGCTCGACGGAGTCGCACAGCGCCGGAAGCTCGTGGCGCAGGATTCCCAGATGCAGCCGCAGGCAAATCGCGGCTTCGCAATGCGGAAGACGATCTGGAACGTTGAGCTCGGGAACATCCAGAAACGCCAACTCTTCGGTGATGCGCGATTGCAGACGGCGGCTTGCCCATTGCCCCTCCAGATAGGACCTCAAAGGTCCTTCGGGTAGGGAGTCCTTGGCGATGTCCATGATGGCGGCGACTGCGCGGGCCCGGCCTCGTGGCGCGTAGATCAGGTGCAGCCGTTTCGGGCTCAACAGGATGGCGACGAGGCGGCTCGCCCCGTCAAGCCTGCCGAAGGTCCAGTCGTTGGCTCGCCAGGATTCCTTGTAGAAGGCGCCAAAGTGTGCGAGCTGCAAGCCCAGCAGTTTGTCTTCCGCATCGGAAACGCCGCCAAGGGGGCTTTCGTTGTTGCCGCTGATCTGAACCAGCTCTATCAGGGAGTCGGACGCAAGCGTTTCGTGATCATTGAATGCGAACTCAACCACCTCCATCTGGAGGATCTTGTAAAGCGCCTCTTCGATCGTGGACTTGTTGAAGATGGACGCGAGTCCCTCTAGTGCGCTGGCCGTAGTTTCATCGGCGACAAGGTATGGGGGCGCGTTGGCTGGCTGCTTTCTCGTCAGTTCCGGAACTTTGTTCGCAGCCTGGTGGACGATTGTCGCGATCCGATAGGCAAGACCGGCGCACTTGCCCCTGCGGTCTCCTTGGGAGAACTCCGAAAACAGCGCCTGCACGGTCTTGTCATGCCAAGCCCTGAGATTGACTGTGGTGACCGGCGGCGCGTAAGTGTCAAGATCCTTTAGCGCAAGATCCATCTGCTTTCGCCAGTGGGCGCGCTCTTCCTCGCGCATGAGAAGGATCGCATCAACAATCCTGTGGGCTTCTGCCCACCAATCGGCAAGTTGCCTGCAATGTTCGGATGTTGGCTTCTGTACGGCATCGAGATGGGCGGCAAGATCCCTGGGACTCCAAGAGGCGTCTCCGTCGTCGGACCAGTCCAACCCAATCCCGGATGCGCCGGCCACTGCTGCTCCCCCTCTGCGTCTGTAGCGCGCGCTCTGGGTGGGCGTCTTGTACTCGGCAAGGGACTGCATCATCCGCAACATGTTCATCATGAGCTTCGAGGCAAACTCGACCGGAAAAAGACCCCAGCCCCATTGCGCGGCGTTGCTGTTGCACGGGTCGTCGGCCGTGGCAGGCCAAGCCGATGGGAGCCACCCGTCACCGGCATCGGCAACGAACTTCTGCTTGAGAGTTTCCTTCCCGTGCTTGCCGATCGCGGTCAACGCTTTGTAGAGCCCGGTGCGGGAGGCTGCGTTCGAGAGGGGCTGAAAGATGAAGAGTTCGAAAGTCGTCGAAAGCCGCCGTGACCGGTAGATGCCGAACAGTTGGTCCGCCATCGCCCGGAGGGTTTGGTCCTGATTCTTGAAAGCCATCGCCAAGCTCACTACACTTTCACGGCGCATTCGAACGTCCATGTTGTGCGCTTCGATCTCCTGGAGCTCGTCCGAAATGGACTGCGACTGGGGGATGCCGACAATCCCGGCAGCCAGCACCGGCGCCAGCCCGGGCATGTCAGGCTTGTCGGGACGCTCGAAGGGCTTGCCGTCGCCCGGGTCAGGATTGATGTAGGCGAGAACTCGTCGTACGCTCACGCGCCGCGGCATCTCGAAAATGCTCTCTCTCGCCCCACGAAACGGCTTGTTGTCCATGACGCCACCGTCGACCACGTACCGTGGCTTCTTCGAGAAGTCCGCTTTTTGATTGTTGGAGAGCCACGGCAAAGCGTCCGCTGTGGATACAAGGGACGGCTCGAACGCAAAAGGAAACGATGAAGTGCTTCGGGCCGCGCGAGCGAGTGCCTTGATCATTTCGTCTTTCTTTGCAAAGACGTCCTTCCCAGCCGACGCCGGGCGCACGTCATGCCTGCGCTCGAAGCGAAAGTGCGCCCGATAGTCGACGTCGTTCACTGGCGAGCCCAGGTCGTCGACGTTTCTGCCCTGGTAGCCCGATAGCAGGGTTGTCGTGAGTCGCAGATCGATCGGCATCACGCCCGGCGCAAACTCGGGCTCAGGTGCGCTCGCCGAGAGTTTTCTGAAGGCCTCCTCAATCGCCGGCAGGAAGTGCTCTTCGCCCTGAAGGAGGGAGCCGGGGTTCTCGCCCGTCGGTGGACGCAAGAGATCGCTGAAGGCGCCTGTGTGCATCCAGACCTCGCGCAATTGAGAGAAGTTCCCGCCGTACAACAACGCGATCGCGAGCGCCGCGCCATTCACGCCGCCTGCACTGGTGCCGCTGATCACGTCGACGCGTGCGGTTGTCCTGGTGAGCTCCATCAGGCCTCGGTAGACTGGATGCTGGTGCGTGATCAGCCGAAAGATCTCGTTGGTCACGCCTCCCATCCAGACGGCCAGGCTGACGCCGCCGTTCATGACCAGCCCCAAGCGGAGCTCCTCCCATTGGCAGCCCTTGTCCGGGCCGTTGTCATAGTCCATGGCCGTCCTCCTGCGGTGGTTGCGCAGAGTCCCCCGGAACGGAGGCTGCCAAGTTCACCGCCGTGGATTGTGTGAGAGCGTGGCCGGCGATGCAATGGAGATCTGCCCGGCGTTGGTGCCAGGTGGAACGACAGATCGAATGCTAGGAGCCTGCTCAAACTCTGGCATGCGTGCATGCGTGCCCGTTCTTGATCCACCCTCCCAGCTCGCGTCGCAGCTAAGAGGCATCCGGCAGCCTTGACCCCACCTAACCTCCTGGCGTGGCGGTCGGCATCAAACTCGCCAGCGCTACGACGTAGCCCAGCCCTGAATCTCAGCATGCGGCTGGGACGCGCGCTGGACATGTGAAGCTGAGGAACTCGAGAACCGCCCACCCCGGAAACTGCGCTTGCAGGTAAGCGATTGCAGTACGGGCCCAGATGAGCGCGAGAATTACTCCAGTGATCCACAGATGGCCACGACGAACCTTCTGTGGGTCGTCTGGATTGAACGCATTTCGTAGCTCGGCATACCCCGTCTCAATTTCGGACACGAATTCAGATTCCCTTTGATCCCACTTCTTCTTGACTGCGTTCGCGGCTGTGACGGCAGCATTCTGAAAGTCGATGATCAAACGCCGATTCTCGTGAGAAAAGACGAGAAGTCCCAACGACAGCAAGATCAACGTACCGATGGAGCGAATGGCGCCGCCAAAGGCGAACACTACAGCCGCAGCGTTGAGGGCCTGAAAATAGGTCCAGAGCTTGTGGTTTGCATCCGTCGACCACCGGAAAGTGCTTATCGCATCTTGAAGTGAGAATGCAGCCATCGAATCCTCCTGCTCGTTGAAATGACACAAGTGTGAGGACGCGATGACGTGCGGTCAAGGTGCGCTCTGCAGGTCGCGCGACCGCCTCTGCTCGAGCCCCGCGGCTGCCGTGCGCGCGCGGACGCGCAAGCCTCGGTGCGCGATCTGCACCCCTAATGGGCGACTTCAGCCAGCAGCGTTCGGTCCCGCCTGCGCGCCGGACACAGTGATGATGCGCGAGACTGGGAGTTCGGCCCTGCGAGGAGCCCAAGAGGTGCATGGCATTGATCGATCGAGGATGCAACCCACCGGCTCAGCAAAGGCCCGGCCGATCAGCGATGCGTCAGCTTAAGGATGGTCTGGCGCGGGGCCTGGATTCAGCGACATGAGACCTCAGCCTGCGAAAGTCGCTGTCAATACTCCCCCGTGGCGCACGATGCTTCGAACTTGGAGACTTTGGCAAAGCCATCCAGAATGACGTGGCCGAACGACAGATTCAACACGAGCCCTGCGGCGCGGCATTCAATATGGAGATCAACACCATGAGTTCTCTGCGCACGACGAATTTCCTTCTGGCCGCGATTGCGATCTTCCTGGGCTTGATCGCATTGAACGACATGATCCCTGACGCCCGTGCGCAGGACACACGCACGGTGAATCTAGTGGGCTGCTATACCGATCAGAAGACCAAATGGTGGGAGGCCTGCGTTGCGACGCAAGTCCGTGTTACCGGTGAAGGCTATCTCCTGACAGTACCTGGACCCAAATAGACTTCCGCAGGCGACTGACGGCAGGTGGGCGGTTAACATAACAAGGCTAGGCCCCGTGTCATGTCATGTCATGCTCAACGCCAAGTTCAGATGTCGCATTCCCAGCAAAGTAGAAAGTCGAATTTCTTTCTTGATGGAGTTTTGCGAACGCAGTAACCGCCTTTGCCTTCGATTGATTGGCCGATCAATCTTTTGCCAGATCACAACGTTTTTCTAGTCCCTGAGCGGATAACCGGTAGCCCGAATACCCAGTCAGCGTAGCTGCCAGCGTCGTCGAATCCCACCAAGGCCGGGGCGAACCCGCTCCTCTGGATTGGTCGTCCGTCGGCCCGGCTGTAAATGCCAACTATGGTTCCTTGCGGATCTCGTACCAGTCCCCATTCCTGACGACCGGTCAGAGGATCCGCATACAGCCGCCGCAAGTGTCTGTGCGTGTTCAGTTGGCGCTGATCCTTGAGGAGTTCCTCCAAGGTCTGTGGTCCGCGTCCCATGGCGGCATTTCCCCCCGCGATTGAAGCAATTGCGTAGCTTCGTAGTGCCTGTTGATATTCCAGACCGATGGCCAGCAGCTGTTGCTCGGCATCTCGCCGCGCAACGGAGGCTCCAATGCTCACTGCGGCGCTCGCAGCAAGACCAATCAGGGCAATGGTCACTAGTAGCATCAGGTATGCAAAGCCGGCCTGCGTCCGAGGCTTGGCTTTACCATTCCGCATAGCTCGTTCCATCGCGCGCCCGACCCTGCGCACCGCTGTGGATGTCATAGACAGCGCCCTTGTAACCCTCCGGCGCAGGTACTAGCTGCCAACCCGTCGCCGTCTCGGTAAGCGGGTCCACCGGCAGCGAGCGGAGATAGTGCTTCTCCACGAGCTCCTGCAGCGAGTCAGGATAGCGTCCAGTGTCCGCATAGAACTTGTCCAGCACTTCGCGTATGGTGCGGAGGTTGTCGCGAAGCACGACCTCCCTGGAAGCCTCGAGCCGGTTGAAGTACTTCGGCGCTACCAGCAGCAGCAGAGTCGAGACGATTGCAAGCACAACCAGCAGCTCGATCAAGGTGAAGCCGGCCACGGACCTGCGCCGGCAGATAGTCACTCCAATCATCGCATTCACCACTGTGTGAGAGGCACGCGGTTGAGACCGATCAGCGTCGAGCGGCTATAGACGTCGTACACGTCATCACCCTCTTGTGGGTCAGTCGCCTCGCTTGCATATGAACGCTTGCCCCAGGTTGCAGCTCCGTCCACGCTCTCACCCTCGTGAAAGGGGTCGCGCGGAATACGACGCAGGAAGAAGATCTTGATCTGCTTAGGGTCACGCTGATCCTTCGCGCCGTCTACCAGAGCCTGGAGGGTCGACGGATAGCCGCTGGCTCCAGCCGTTTTGGCGATACGTCCTTCGTCCGAAGCCCGCTTGTAGGCGTCGATGGCGGCACGGATCTCGCGTAGGGCGAGACGAAGCTCATGTTCCTTCACGCGGTGCACTTGCACTTGGGCCACCGGTACCACCATCGTGGCCAGCACAGCCAAGATCCCCAGCGTGACCAACAGCTCGATCAACGTGAATCCACGCTGCATCAACGTCGTCCGTCTGGGCCGGCGGCCAACGCGCGGGGGGTCACTCGGACCGTCAGGGGAACGGAGGGCGCGACCGTGGCGGCGCTACCACCCAGGGCGACAGCAGCTACATTCAAAACCTGAACTCGGGCGTCGGCCCCGCCGCCTCCGATCGCTTCAAACCCAACGGTCGCGAGCACCCCGGAGCCATTGGCTCCACTGTTTCCGGTGCGCGTCGCTGTCATTAAGATTTGGCCGTTCGGGTCGATCCGGTTGGCAAAGTTGGTCTGACCGCTATCCGAGCGCAGGAAGGCGCCCTCCATGACCGACGTTACCCGGAGCACCCGGGGGTCATAGCTGACGGCCAGAGGAACACTGACCAATGGCTGCTCTGACTGCATCATGATCTGTACCGTGAAACTCTCGCCAGCCTTGACCGCGGCGGGGCCCTGAAATTGCAGGACGGCAACTTGCGGTGCCGCGGAGATGCTGCCCGTGGGCTTGTTGCTCGTTTCCGTAGTTTTGCCTGGCACAGGCTGGGCGCCGGCAGGTGCGGCAATCACCGACTGGTTCGTGGCAGAAATCGTGCCGGTCTCCCGTCGAACGCCTCCCTCCGGCGCGTTGCCGGCAGGCCCGGCGCCACCCACGAGGCGACCGCCCAGGCTGTTCTCCGTCCCAGCTTCGAACTCCATGAACGTCGCGTCGGGTCGCCGGACGTTGCGCACGATACGCGGCGTGATGGACAGCACGATCTCGGTCTTGCTTCCTTCGTCTGTCTGTTGGCCAAAAAGGCGCCCCATGACTGGCACATCGCCCAGCGCAGGCACCTTTGTGCCATTGCGACGATCCTCGTCGTTGATGAGTCCGGCGAGCACCTGGTTTTCTCCATCGCGCAGACGCAGCACCGTCTGCGCCGTGCGCGTGCCGATCTCGTAGGCGAGCGAGCCGGACTTCGTCTGCACCCTGTCAATGATGTTGCTGACTTCCAGCGCCACCCTGATTGCCACCTCGCCGTCCAGGAAGATCGTCGGCTCCACTTCCAGCTTCAGGCCGACATCCACGTAGCTGATCGATTCGGCCACAAAGCCAGTGGAGGTCGATGTGGATGTGATGTTGGGGACGCGCGCGCCAATGAGGACCTTCGCCTTCTCGCGGTTGCGCGTGCGGATGCGCGGGTTGGCCAGGATGTTTGCATCGCCATCGGTCTTTTGCGCATTGATCGTGACGGGGGCCAGCGCCGCGCCGATCGTCGAACTGTTCAGTCCACGCAGATCCTCCAGCGTGAGGGTCGCGCCGCCGTTGGCAGGCAACGGCGTGAGCGCGAGTTGTCCGGGCCAGCGGACGCCAAGGTCCAGCAAACGCGTGCGCTTGACTTCAAGGATCTCGACCTCCAGCATCACTTCCGACTCCGGCACGTCATGCACCGCAACGAGCTTCTCCGCCAGGCGAATTGCGTCGGGACTGTCGCGCATGATGACCAGGTTGAGCTTGTCGTCAACTACCACATCCCGGGTCTTGAGCATTGCCTTCAGGGTGGCGCCAACCGTCTTCGCTTCCGCGTTGGCCAGATAGAAGCTCTTGACCACCATGGGCTGATAGTCCTTCTGCTTGGCCTGCGTGTTGGGATAGATCAGCACGGAGTTGCCGTCGATCACGCGTTGATCCAATTGGTTCGTCAGCAGCGTCAGGTTCACGGCATTTTCGACCGTGGAATTCTTGAGGAAGATCGAGGTCTTCTGGTCGATGTTGACGTCCTTGTCGAAGACGAAGTTGAGGCCTGCCGTGCGCGACAGGACTTCAAACAAAGTCTTGAGCGCCACATCTTTGAATTCGATAGTGATGGGCTTTCGGAAAGCGGCGGCCAGAGCCGCGTTCGTAGCCGGACGGGCCGTGGCTTCTTCGAGCTGTCGTAGGGCGGAGCGCGCGTCCTCGCGGTAGGGGTCTTCTTGAAGGATTGCTTTGAGCTTCGTGCGCGCGGTATCGAGATCCTTCTTTTCCGAGGCCGCCAAGGCTTCCTGCATCCACTGGTCGAGGCGGCGCTGTTGCTCGAGGACGTGCAGCCCGCTGAGCGCCCGCTCGTTGGTGTCTTGCATGGCCAGTACGCGGCGGTAGGCCTGCTCGGCCGCATCAAGCCTCCCTTGTCGGCGCAGGGCTTCGGCCTGATCGATCAACCTTCGGAAATAGCGTTCACGGACCTGCAGCAACGCCAAGCGGTACCGGATCGCGCCGGGTTCGAGCCGATTGGCCTCTTCGAACTTCGGCAGGCTCTCTGCGAGCTGACCTTGGATTGCCAGTTCCTCTCCCTCCTGAAAAGCACGCTGCGCCGCGCAGCCGGCCAGGCACGCGGCCGCGCCCAGAATCAAACCAAGACGTCTCCAGGTCAATCGACGTTCCTCTCTCCGTTCCATGTTTCCGCTCAAGGCCCCTCCCCGATCGCCAAGCTCTGCGGCTGGCGCAGAGGCAGGTAGCTCAGGGTCAGCACGGGCGGGGCAATGTGCTCGACCTTGTACTGACCTTCAAGAATCTGCCCGTCGCGCGCGATAAAGGTCTGGTCGCCGCGCACCAAGTACACCTCCCAACTCTGTCCCTCCTGTTTCTTGCCAACGTAGACATAAGGCAGAGGAGGTGCCGCAGGGGGCGCCGGCGGCACGGATGGAGGCGGCGGGGGTGGTGGGTTCCAGTTGCGAATGCCAAACAGGTCGCGCGATTCGGGTGGTGTGGCCTCGTCGTGTGCGCGGACCAACTGATCGCGCGGCACCAATGCGTCCAGCGCTTCCACGGACGCCGAAATGTTCGGTGGCCGCAAGCCATCGGTGGCGGATGGTCGCGATGTTGCGGAGCTTGGCATGCTCGGAGCCGAGCGGGTCGGCTCGCTGGGTGCCGTGGCATTAGCTGGCGTCTTGTCCCCGAAGACGGCCAGCCAGGTCGCAGCGCCCAACGTCGGAAGCCACAGCCACCAGCGCCGATTGCGCGATGTACCTGTGGGAGAAAAGGAAGTTCGGAGGGCCATCGGTCGCTCACTCATTCGGCTCGGGTGCCAGCGGACGCAGGCTGCGGTGAAGAGCCCGAAGAGATTGAAGGAGTGAGCCACAGCGACCAGCGCAGACGCACTTCGAGTTCAGTCTGGCTGATGCTCTCGCGATGGGCGGCCACTTGGTCCAGCGATACGTTGGGCATGGCACGCAGCACCGATTCGATGTATTGGCGCAGACGCGGATAGCTGGCCCGCACAGGCTGGCTGACCTGCAATTGCAGGATGCCGTTGGCAGAATGGAGGCGCTGCTGATAGTCCCCCTGCGGCAGCTGAATCTGCTGGGCCGCGGCCAGGGCTGACATCTGCTGCAACAGCTCGGTCCCAGCCGGGGCCTCTTGCAGCATGGCGCGCAAGGCGGCCACCCGTTCAGCATTGGTGCTTTCCGGTGTGGGGAGGGGGCGAGGAGGAACCGCGAGTGCGCGCGCAAGCTCCAGCTCGACCGAGGCACGCGCCTGTTGCAACGGGAGGAGCACCGCCAGATGCAGCAGCACCGCGCTTGCCACCGCCGCGGCGGCCAGTGGCCATGCCCACCCGTGACGCCACAGCGCAATCTGCGCGCTCACACGCCGCTGGCGCCAGTAAACGGCGGGCATCATGATGATGTGCGCTCCTTGGGTGCACCAAGACTCACAGTTCCGGGGCGCTTGAACCGCAGTTCCAGCGTCAAGCGAATCGGACGCGTGCCGTCCTGATCGTTCGTGTCGTGCTTGCGGAGAATCAAGTCCTCGAAAGGCCCGGAAGTGCGCAACACCTGGCCATAGTCCAGCAAGGTCTGCAGGGTCTTGGCCTCGGCCTGCAGACGGACGATCCCTTGGCGCGCGTCCGGCTCGATGGAAACCAGGGCCACGTCCTGCGGTGTCGCGGCCTCGAGGGCATCGAGCAGCGCGGACCATGGTGTGTTGAGCTGACGCGTGAGCTGAACCCATTCAGCACGCTGCTGCGCACTAAGGCTTCCGACGCCCGCGGCCGCCGGGGTCGATCTGCTCGGGGTGGGCATTTGACCCATCAGGGCATCGAGCTCCCGGTCGAGGGTCCAAATCCGCCACCATGCGGAACCGCCCGCAGCGAGCGCCATGACAAGAATTGGCAGAGCCAGCCATGAAAGGCGGCCCCCGTCATGCCCGAGCAGCTTTCGGCGCAGGGGCGTCGACCCTTGCGCGAATTCCAGGTGAATCGACCGCCTCATGCGGCGCGCTCCGTCTGTGTGTATAGCGCGAGCGCCGCCTGCGCCTCGTCCACGGCAACGATCGGGTCGATGTCAACGCGCACGACCCCAGTCGGCAGGTCCGTCAGCGAATCGGCCGCGCCTGCATCGCACCAGTGCAGCGTCCCAAACTGCAGCTGAGCGTCGCGCAGCATCTCGATCTGCAGCTGAGCCAGACACTGGGCCGCAAGTTCTGCCGCCGGAGCCTGCGGATGCACCGCCCAGGTGGCTAGGCAATCGACCCAACCTGCGCGGCAATGCCAGAGTGTCATGCAGCCCGGCGTGCGCAGCGCTCTCCAAGCATCAGCAGGCCACCACGCGGCGCGCGTCGCCGCGCTCCAGGCCGTCTGCCAGCGCACCGGTATGCGGGCGTCGCGTGCCAGCAGCTCGATCGATTCGGCTGCATCGCGCGGCAGTCCTGCGCACACGAAAGGCCGCCCTGCCCTCCAGTCACCCGTCACCCACCAGTCTTGTGCCGAGCCACCGTGCAGATGGGCGCAGCGGGCCGCGGCCACCAGCTTCAATTCCCGGAACGACGCCACATCGACAGGAGGGACTTGCAGCCAGTGCACTGCAAGATCGCTGGCCACCACCATGTCGATCGCTCGGGGTGGAGATTGCATCCTGGTCGCCCAACCCGCACGGAAGCGTTCCGGTGTCTGCGTTTCCATCGTTCCGTCCGGTGCGCGCCAGGCGATCGCGTCACGCGCCAGCCCCAGGGTTTGACGGCCTCCCGTAGGCTGGTCGGACCTACGCCGCAACAGTGACACGTCGCACCTCCTCGAGCGTTGTGCGTCCCGCGCGTGCCAGATCGAGCGCGGCCTGGGTCAGGCTGCGTGTGCCTTTTCGGTAAGCCGCTTCCTTGACCACGCGCACAGGCTGCTTGGCCACGATCAACTCGCGCAGCTCGTCGTCCAGCCGCAGGATCTCGGCCACCGCCCAGCGGCCCTTGTAGCCGGTGCCGCGGCAATCGCCGCAACCCAGACCTTTACGCAGCTCGAACGCGGCCAGTTCGTCAGTCCCCAGGCCCAACCGCGTCAATTCCTGTGCCGAGGGCATGTAGGCCGCGCTGCAGTGCGGGCAGTTCAGCCGCAGCAGGCGCTGCGCCCAGATCCCGTTGAGGGCTGACACCAGCGCATAGGGGTCCAGTCCCATGTGCGTGAAGCGGCCGAACACGTCGAAGACGTTGTTCGCATGCACGGTGGTCAAGACCAGGTGGCCGGTCAGCGCGGACTGCACCGCTATCTCGGCCGTTTCGCGGTCGCGAATCTCGCCCACCATGATGGTGTCCGGGTCGTGACGCAAGATGGAGCGGAGGCCGCGCGCGAAGGTCAGTCCCTTCTTCTCGTTCACGGGGATTTGAAGCACGCCGGGCAGCTGGTACTCCACCGGGTCCTCGATGGTGATGATCTTGTCGCGTCCCGTGTGGGTCTCCGACAGCGCCGCATAGAGCGTGGTGGTCTTGCCCGAGCCCGTGGGACCGGTGACCAGCAGCATGCCGTAAGCGGAGCCCATCAGTTCGCGCAGCGTCGCAATGGAAGTGACATCGAAGCCGAGGCTGTCCAGTCGCAGCGAACCATGCGCCGCGACCATGGCCTGCTTGTCCAGGATACGGATCACGGCGTCCTCACCGTGGATGCCGGGAATGATGGACACGCGCAGGTCAATCTCGCGGCGCTGGGCGCGCACGCGGAAACTGCCGTCCTGCGGGATGCGGCGCTCGGCGATGTCCAGGTCCGCAAGCACCTTCAGGCGCGAAATCGTCTGCTCGGCCAAGGCCACACCGGGCACCTCGGTCACCGCGTCGAGGACGCCGTCCACGCGATACTTGACCGCGAGCCCTCCTGGAGTGCTTTCCAGGTGCACGTCGCTGGCGCCTGCGCGCAAGGCGTCATACAGGGTGGAGCTCACGAGCTTAATCGCGGGGCTCGCCGCGTCCGAGACGCTGGCCAGCGACAGCTCCACAATGGATTCGTCGTTGGTGGCCATATCACCCGTGCCCGCGGTCGAAAGCGTATCCATAGCACGAGACTGTGCCTCCTGCTGGTTCAAGTACGCGTGGATGTCGTCGGGAATCGCCAGCACGAAGCGCAGTGGTCCCTGGGCCAAATGCGCGAGCTGCGTCCATAGGTCACCATCCAGCGGATCGGGCACCACCGCGATGAAGCCCAGCGGCCGGTCACCCTGTTGCACCGCATCGCGCATGAGCACCGCACGTAGCGACTGCGCCCGAGCCAGCGGCAGGCGATCGAAAGCTGCTGTGCAATGCGCCATCTCGGCCATTTCCCAAGCAGGAAGACCCAGGGCAGCAGCAAGCGCACGCACCGCCTCGCGCGGCGCGCAGGCTCGCTGCTGCGAGAGTCGCTCGACTGGCGCTTGGCCTCGACCACGAGCGGCCCGCAGATCGGCCCAGTCGATGGTCTCTGCGTTGCTCGCCGCCGCCTCATTCCTACTCATTGCAAGCTCCCGGCGAGATCGAAAATGGGCATGTACAGAAGGATGACGATTAGGCCGATGACCAGACCAATGAGCGCCATCAGCACCGGCTCGAACGCCTTGCTGAAGCGCTCGATCCAGCGAGTCGTCTCCTCGTCGTGGAAGGCTGCGGCGCGCGCGAGCATGACGCCCAGTTGCCCTGATTGCTCACCCACACGCAGCAGTCGCAGGGCCACGGGGGTGCTCAGGTTCTGGCGCTGCAGCGCGTCGGACAGCGAATCGCCACCCTGCACGGCCTCGCGCACGCGCTCGAGCGCCAAGGCGCCTTCGGGCTGGAGCGCGGCTGTGGACAGGCGCAACGCCTGGGTCAGAGGGATTCCACCTTCTACGAGCATTCCCAGGGTCATATAAAGACGGGAGAGCTCCATCAGATCCAGTTTCGTCGCGGCGCCGGGCAGCAGCCGCATCAAGCGCCAGCCCAACGCTGCGGCGCCCTTTCTCGTGAACGCCCAGGCGACAGCGATCAGTGCACCCGCGAAAGCACAGAGTAGTGGGGCCGCATGCTGGCTCGCCAATGTGCCCCAGCGCATCAGCAGCGCAGACGCCCAGGGCAGAGGCCGGCCACTGTCGTGGTAAACGGCGGCGAACTTGGGGACCACATAACCCAGCAGGAACAAGCTCACGATCGTGCCTACCACTAGCAAGATGGTGGGATAGATCGCCGCGCTCATCACCTTGTGCCGCACCGCCTGCATCCTGGTCTGGTAGTCGGCAAAGCGCGTCAGCGCGCGCGGCAGGTCGCTCGTTCCCTCGGCCGCCTGCACAAGGCCCACAAAGAGCGGGGGGAACACGCTGGATTGCTGCTGCAAGGCTGTCGACAGGCGCTCGCCCGCACGCAACTGCTGCGCCAAGCGCGCAATCACCGCCCGGCGCCCCGGCTGCGCGTCTTTCTCGCACAGTACGTCCAGCGCTTCGACGATGCTCAGGCCCGCTGCCAGCAGCCCGTTCAGCTCCTGGGCAAATAGCAACAATGGGAAGGTCGCCTCGCGGCGAATACCCTTGCGGGGTCGGATCGACAGAGGCGCGAGCCGCTGCGTCAGCGCTTGTGAGCGTGCGTCGGCTTCATCGGCCGCCTCCAGCAGTAGCGACTGGATTTGCTGCGAGGCGTCCAGTGCGCGCACGAGAAACTGCATGGGAAGATGAGTGTTCAGTCGCTAGTGATGTCGGCGGCGTCGCCCGTCCCACCAGGCTGGCCATCCTTGCCGTAGGACAACAGGTCGTAGTCATTCTTGGCGCCAGGCGCCTTGTAGATGTACGGACGCCCCCAAGGATCCGCCGGAACTGCTTTGGTCAAATATGGGCCTTGCCATTTGGGCGCGGCCGCGCCAGCCGACTTCTGCATGAGCCCGCCCAGCCCTTCTTCGGTGCTGGGGAAGGCGCCTACGTCCAAACGGTACGCCGCCAGTGCCTTGTGAAAACTCTCTATCTGGGCCTTGGCGAGGGCCTGCTCTGATTTTCCGATCTGGCCGAAGTACTTGGGACCAACATACGCGGCCAGCAGGCCAATGATGGCCACCACCACAAGCAATTCCAGCAGCGTGAATCCGAGATTCGAACGACGTCGACGGGCGTGGACCATGGTTATGGGGTAATGGCTGTTGTTATGGCGGAATCGGCAGCGCCCATCCGGCCGAGAACCGCTGGGACGTACAACATGGTTTCGCGGTAGGGCGGGATGCGCTTGCCATGCCGGGCGATCGCCCCAGATCCCGCGTTGTAAGCGGCGAGCGCGAGCGCGACGTTGTTCTGGTGTTGGGCCAGCAGGTCCTTCAGGTGACGCACCCCCGCGTCGATGTTGCGCTCGGGATCGTTGAGCTCCTGAGGATCCGTCAATCCGTAGGCGCGCGCCGTGCCCGGCATCAGCTGCATGACACCGCGCGCGCCGCGTGGGGAGACGGCCTGCGGGTTTTGTGCGGACTCGACGGCCGCGACCGCTTCGACGAGCGCGACGGAAACCCCGTGTCGGGCAGCGATGCGCTCGAGGATTGGGCGCATCTGCGCCGGACGAAGGCCTTGCTTTGAGGCCACCGATCGAGCGCCGGTCCCCGATGCCGCCGGCGTCTCACTGAAGACGAGGGTGTAGCTGCGGTCCAGAGGCTGGCTTGCGAAGCGCAACACGCCGTCGGGGGACACGGATTGGTAGATGTCCGCCGCCATCGCACAACTGCAGGCGAGCCACGCTACGCAGAGGCTTCCCAGCCGGCAGCGCCTCACGCCGCGAAGGCTCGCGATGGCTGAAGGTCCATCCATGCCTTTTCGAGAATCAGCGCCATCCAACCGGGACGCTACCGCTTCGGTGGATTGAATTTCAGCTCCTCCGCCGGGGCGCTGCCGCCCGATTTGGCCTGGCCGTGCACGCGTGAGTGAACGCCACCCTTCACGCTGGCTGGCACCTTGTCCACGCCGGGAACCTTCGGCAGCGGGCCCTTCACGTTGGCTGGTGGAATGCCTTTCGCGCCAGGCGGCTCATCCGGTTTCGCAGACGCGAAGCCCATGGTGAGCGCGAAGGCCAGCAAGACGAGCAGTCGTTTCATATGGGGTCTCCTCTCAGCGTTCAATCCGTTCAATGTAACGCCTGCTCTTTGGTGGCCACGGCCTTGCCGTGGAAGTAAACGTACTCTTTGAGGGAGCTGCCCGGCGACTCTTCCCACAGGAGCTGACCATCGTGGCCGTGAACGAAGTAGGTCTCGGCCCCGGAGGCCTTCTTCACCCGCACTCGCTGGCCGGCTCCGTCGTAGTCGTACTGCATCTGGTCAGCCTCCCCACACTTGGCACAACGCATATTGGAGGCGTCGTCGTAACTGAACGCCGTGGTGCCATTTGAAGAGACGTTACCGTAGACGTCGTACTGCAGTGTGTAGCTGCTGCTTCCGCTCACCCCCGTGAGCCTCTGCGTGCTGGCGTCATAGGCATAGGTCAGGTTGACCGGACCCAGGCTCTGCGACAGGATGTTGCCGCGAAGGTCGTAACCGATGCTTCCGCCGTTGACGCCGGTCAAGCGCTGCAACGGGTCGTAGAACATGGTGCGATTGAAGGCCGTGTCGACCGTGTCGCTGATCGAGGTCAGATTGCCGGTTTCGTCGTACCCGAAGGTGGAGTTCAACATCGTTCCATTGTTCGCCTTCAAGGTGGCTGGCCACGTCCTCGGCGACAGTGTGACGGCGGTCTGGACGCCGTTGCCATAGGTGTAGCTGGCTGGCTGGCCAGTCGGGTGGTAGCTGACAGCGGTGACAAAGGAACCCGCCTGCGTTGCCCGGCCGAAGGCATCCGGTGAATAGTTCACCGACAGCCCCGACCCGTAGGTGACATTGGTGAGCGCGTCATTGGTGTCGTAGGTGTACTGCACCGGGAAGGTCTTGGTGCCCTGACCAGAAACCGACACCGTGAGCGCCTCGGACAACATGTTCTTGTTTGCGTCGTAGGTGTAGGCCCGCTGCGCGACTGCGTTGTCGAGTGTCTTGACCTTGTCATCCTTGAAGTAGGTCTTGATGACGCTCGGCGTGCCGCTCGGGTAGGTGATCGCCGTCATCCGGTTGCGGCCGTCGTAGCCGTAGGTGGTCTGAGCGGAGCTGCCGACCTGGCGCGAGGTCAAGTTGCCGACAGCGTCACGCCCCAGGGTCGTGGTGCCAGTCTCGGGGTCGATCACAGAGGTCAGGAAGAAATGGCTGTCATAGCCATAGGTGCGTGTGACCCCGTCCTGCGTGACCGAGGCCAACTGGCCCGCGACGTTTCGTACGATGGTCGTGTTTTCGCTGTTGGACAGCGGATCCTTGATCGCAACGAGCTCCCGATTGCCGGGGTCGCCGAAGACGCGGTAGCGCCACATGGTCTCGAAATTGCGTTCGTCGGTCATGCCTGTCTGGTATGCGTAGTGCACGTGCGTGCGGTAACTGCTCCACGCACCCCCCATCGGGTCGTAGGCATTGAAGACATAGATCGGCCGTCCCAGCATGTCGAACGTGGACCGCGTGCCGATCGTGGTGTTCGGATACGAGGCGAAGATTCGCCGTCCCAGAGAGTCGTTCTGGAAGTTTCGTGTGATGGCCTCAGCCCCCCCTGTATGCTTGACGCCCCAAGGCACGCCAAAGCCGTCATAGGTGGTCAGTTCCTGGAGACCCCCGCGCTGGACGGTACGCGTGAAGGCGCCCCAGGTGACGTTCACTGGATTGCCCACGGGGTGCGTGATGCCGGTGACGCGATGGAGGCCATCGAAGCTGAAGCCGGTCGTGGCGTTCTCGCCGTCTGTCTGCGAGCTTACGTCACCCTGGTCGCTCACCACGCGAGTTATGCTGACGCCCTCCGGCTGATTCTCGGTCTGGGCAATGCCGCGTTTGTGATTGGAATAGCTGGTCAGGTTGCCCTTGGCATCCTGGCGCGAGGCGACGTCACCCGTGGCGGTGTAGGTGTAGGTCGTCGTCACACCTGCGCGGGACTCGGTGAGCAGGTTGGCGTTGTTGTCGAACGTACGGGTGGTGGCGATGGTGCCCGAGTCATCGCTCGTCGTCTCGTTCGCCTTCACGCGAATGATCCACTTGGCCGGATTGGTGAAATAGGTGACGTTTGTGGTGCGCGGGCTGCTTGCGCCGTTGCTGCCGATTTCAGTGATCTGTCCAGGATTGCCGAAGGAATCGAAGGCGCCAAACGAGGTCTGGAAGGAACCTCCGACACGGCCGATACCGTAGTAACTTTTCAGCAGCGCATAGGTCGCGCCGTCCGAGATCGCGCCGTAAGGACGCTTGTTGTCTTGCGCCGAGATCTGGATGGGCGTGTAGGCCCAGCTTTCGTTCTGCACAGGACTTGCGATCCCGAGCAAACTGCCGATGTAAAACACGACGCCAGGTGTCGCGCTGACATAGCCGAAATGGTAGTAGGTCTTGCTGTCGTCGGGCCCGGTCACCGTCGTCTGGTCCACACGCGCAGCCTCCGCTGACGAAGGCGGAACATTGAAATTGAAGTATTTCGATCCATCCGGATTCGTCGACAGGGGGATCGCCTCGGTGGCTGGTGTGTAGGCGTACGTCCAGGTATATCCACCGCCCGAGGGAGCGACTTGCGTCGTCGCCGCGCCATTCGCCCAGGGGTTCGCGAGCTTTTGGGTAACGACCGTGCTGCTAGCCCACAGCGCGCCCGCAAAGTTCACCGTGCCATACGTGTAGTCGATAGTGCCTTTCGAGGGGTAGGTCACTTTCGTCATGGACAAGGCACCAGCCACGCCCAAGTTGTTGAGGTATTCATACTCCCACGTCGTACTATCCGGCCGGGTGACTTTGGTGAGTGCATTCAACGACGCCACCGACGTGGCGGTGATCTCGTAGTTCCACGTCACACCAGCACTTTGGACGCTGCTCAACGCGGGGATTCCTCCGACCGAGGTGTAGTTGAACGTCGCGCTACGACCATCGCTGGTGGTCACCGATGTCACTGCTGCGCCACCGGTGGCCACCATCGAATAGCCGATCGACATCCAGTTGCCGTTGCGGTCGGTAATGCGGCTGGTGTACCAGGGGTTGTAATTACCGTAGGAGACGCCAGCAAAGAGCATGTCGTACTGCGTACCGTCCGGGGAGTGCACGATGAGCCCCGGATCATTAGTCGCGAGATTGCACTCTGCCTTCCAAAGGTCCCGGGACACGAACGAAAGACCGTCCAACGCGGGATGGAACATCTGGCGACTGCCATCGGGCAATTCGAGCACCGGGTTCTTCGACTCGGACTGGTTCAGATCGCAAAGACCTGCCGTCGCGTTGCGCAAGATGCGGCCGAAGTGCATGGTCCAACCCACCCCCACGGGGCTGGGTTCAGGGGGCGAGCCGGTGGCGGTGTAGTTCAGGCTGCTGTAGGAGCGCTGGACCTTGAGGTCCATCCCGCCGTTGCCGGGGATGAGCAGGTCCACGACATGCCACTGCAGTTTGCCCGTGAAAGGATCGATGTGCTCACGGGCGTGATGATCGGTGTACTCGCGGGTGCGCGAGATTCCCGGCTCCTGATAGAAGCTGGGAATGGGGTCACTCGTGCCATCGGCGACCGCTTGGGCCCAAGGCATGCACAGCGCAACCAACCCAAGATTGAGCTTTGATTTCAACTTGTTTTCCCTCTCTCCGAATTTCTCACGGCGCGAGATGCACCAATTGCCTATCAGTGTATTTCTTCATATTCGCGAGTGTGATGTCAGCAAGCTGATTACTCACTCTTCTTCGGGCAACCTTCCCCCGCGGATTGCCCTCTGCGCCACTCATTACGAGACCGGTGGCCACGAACTGGAAAAGCACTAAGCCTCGCCGACTTTTTCCTTCATTGCGACCCTGACGTCTTCGTCGGTATGGAGATACTCACCCGGAGCTTTAATCATGTCTACCCCATAGAGGTACATCACGCCAGCCCAAATGCGCTCCTTGTCTGAAGATGGCAAATACACTAGGCTGCCCGCCTCTTCATGCTGCACTATCGAGTAGGCCCAGCGATCGGCTTGCTCGCGGGTCATGCGGCCGGCCAACATATCCTCGAATATGCGGCGAACAGATTGAAGATTGATTTCCACTTACCAACTCCCTGTGTACTTGCCGTTGCTGTCGAACTGGTAGTGGGTCTTGATCCCATTGTTCAACTCCGGCCTCACCTGACGAACGTTACCAGTATGGTCAACAGTCTCGTGCCAGCCCCTCGATCGACCTGTCGCTGGATCGAACTCATGCACATATCTGCGCCCGGCCATTTCACCGGCTTTGGTGGCGGGCTGAACCTCGCCGGAGTAGCGAATCCGGCCATTCTCAAGTTCTTTGACCCCGCCTTTTCCGTACTTCTGACTGTACTCGAGGTGCTTTGCCAGATCTGCACCCTGTTTTGTGCTTCCCCTTCCCATCGTTGCCAACAATCCGACCGCCTGGATATTGGCTTCGCGACTCTCGGCCATTCCCTGAAGGGCTACGCTTTTTAAACTCTCATTGCCGCTTGCCGCACCGACCACATATGCAGCCAAGGCCCCCCAAGCATTCCCCATCACCACAATAGGGGCTTCTTTCCCTAACAAATTCTCGATGGCCTGATGACCATCGGGATCAACATACCTGTATGGGTTGTTGTTGGCGTATGAATACCGGTTGAACGTTTGAATGTTGCTCTCTTGGTATCGCACAGCGTCCACGCCCATGAACCTGCCTATAGCCGAGTCGTAGTACCGAGCGCCGAAATACGACAGCCCCGTCTCCTGGTCCAGCGGCTTCCCGTGGAATGAGAGCCTGTTGTCAGCTTCGGGGGCCGCGTTGACGTTTCGGCTGCCATAGGGCTGGTAGTTCTCCTTCCAAACCACCGCTCCCGTGCTATCCGTCGCTGCGATCGGACTGCCCGCGAAGTCGTTGTGCAGGTACGTAACGCCGTCGGAGACGGACACCGTGATCGGGTTCGAGGTCGCGCTCACGCCATTGCTGTCGTAGGCGGTGGCGGTGAGTGTGTAGGTCCCGCTTTGCGTGAGTGCCAACGTCGCTCCGAAAGGCGCGCTCGTGGCGGTGGCCATTTCCGTCGAACCGCCGGTACGAGTCGCAGTGAAATCAACTTTGGCGATCGACCCCACGGCAGCCGCGGCATTGGCGCTCACCTGAACATTCGCAGGCGCCAAGTACGAGGTCCCGGCCGCTGGACCCGTCAGACTCACGCTAGGCGGAGCATTTGAATCGACCGTGACAGCTACCGGAGCCGACGTCGTCTTCGCACCTTTGTCGTCCGTCGCTCTGGCGGAAAAAGAGTAACTGCCGGCTGGTTGGGCTGACAGCGCCAAGGCATAGGGTGGTGTGTTGCTAGCTCCGAGCAGATTTCCGTTACTTAGGAACTCCACCAACGAGATCGAGCCATCAGGGTCCGATGCTGTGGCCTGCAAGGACAGATTTGCAGGAGCTTGGAAGACCGCCCCATTCGTTGGAGCTGTAAGACTCACAACGGGAGGCTGATTGGGTGGCAAGATGGTTACGGGGATTGAACGGGAATCTGCTTGCCGACCAGCGTTGTCGATCACTCGCGCAAACACGCCGAAGGTTTGGGTCGGCGGGTTGTTCCATACATAGCTGTACGGCGGCGATGTCGCAGTGCCGATCAGGGCGCCCGTGGAGAGCAGCCGATACTCAACCCGCTGCACGGTACCAGGGACGGTCTGAGCTGAGGACTGCAGCGTGAGGCTCGTCGGAGCGCCGTTGTACGTGGCTGTTTTGAGCGGCGAGGTCACTACTACCTGCAAAACCGGATTCGTCACAGTCACCGACGAGGTCGAGAATGTGCCGTCGCGCTGCAGGACAGTCGTGGTCAGAGTATTGCTACCGGGAGCGAGGGGGACGTTGGCTGCCTTGTAGGTTGTCGGGCTGGTCTGCGTGGCTAGCACGGTGCTATTGACACCGTTGAAGACCGAAATGACCGATTGGCTATCACCACCGAATGTGCCAATGACGTCCACAGCGCTGCCGGAGACATCCGAGCCAGCGGCTGGGCTGGTGGTCGCCGCCGCGCTTGGTGCCTTTGTCACGGTTACGGTAGCCGCCGACGACGTTGTTGCCGCGCCGAGATTGTCCGTAGCCTTGGCCGTGATGCTGTAGCTGCCGGCCAGCGCACCAGTCCAGCTGTATGTGTAAGGGGCCGAAGTAACACTAGCGAGGATCTGTCCGCCCGCATAGAACGCGACACTGGCGATCGCGCCATCTGAATCCGCTGCAGTTGCCGAAAGAGGGATCGTCTGTTGAGTTGTGTAGCTGGCTCCGGCAATAGGCGAATTCAAGCTCACTGTCGGAGCCTTGTTGGCGGCATGAACTGGCACATGCACGAATGCCAGGAGCACGCAAAGCGCGAGGCCCAGTCTCAAAACGAGGAAGTCCCGCATCGTCTGAATCCATTGTGATAATTTGAAGTCCTTGTGGATACGCGAGTGCTGGATCATTGGTCAACTGCGCAATACATGGGAGTCGAGAGGGCTCCATCGCTAGACCGCGTCGCGGTGAACTTGTGAACGCCCACGGCGAGCTGTCCCGACCATGACGCCATGCCGCCCACAATAGGTGCAGTGGCAAGCGTCGTGGCCCCATCCATGAATACCATGTTGCCGGCTGCATTCAGCGCGGTGAAGGCAACTAGCTGCGTATTGGACAGCTGGTCCCCGCATTGAAAAACTTGCAGTGTGACTGGAACGTTGAGAGTACTCAGCTTCGACACGAAACCACTCTGCGTACTGGCAGTCGTGAGCTTGAATGAACCCTTTGTCGTCGGAAAGTCAGCGGACGTTGTCGTACCGGAAACATAGGCATTACCTTGCGGATCGATAGCGAGTCTGTTGACTTGCTCGTTCCATTGATTGGGAGCGAGCACATTGGAAACGTAGCCTCGGCTCGCACCTCCCAGTCGCGTCGCATAGCGAATGCTGAAGATGCCTGTGAACGGGTTCGACACCAGTTGCGCGACATAGGCATCCATACGGCCTCCGAGACTCGTCTGGATCGGGTCGACTAGGTCGTATACCTGAATCGACGAGACGTAGCCCGCCACAAACATATTCGTGCCGGTGGGATCCACTGCGATCGCCGTCCCGCCATCCACGGGGTCACTTGGAACGCAGGAGAACACGGTGTCGCTCAAACATGCGCGTCCGCCAAAATACGATGACCAACGAAGACTCGCTCCGTCTGGGTTCATGACGGTGATGAAGCCGACGCCGTAGTTCCCAGATGCCCATCTGGACGCATTCACGATGGGAAAGTTGGCGGATGCCGTTTCCCCTGTGAGATACATGCGTCCATTCGAATCCACCGCGATGCCGTTGCCGGAGTCATTCCTGCTGCCCCCTATATAGCTCGACAGCAGTAACGTCGTCCCAGTGGGATTTATTTTGGAGACGAATGCGTCATAGGATCCGTTGGACATTGTCTGGTAGGCACCGGGCGTGACGGGAAAGTTGGTCGATAAGGTGCGGCCAGTAACGTAGATGTTCCCGGCAGAATCCGTTGTGAGATCGTGAATCTCATTGTCTGACGAGCCCCCCAGGTACGTTCCGAAAACAAGATTGCTTCCAGCACTGTTGAGCTTCAGGATGTATGCATTGGTCGAGTTGATGTCGGCGGGTGGCGTGGCTTGGACGACTCCCGTAGTGGTGGGAATCACTCCTCCTGAGGTCAGTCCACCCGCAACGATCGCATTGCCAGCGCCGTCCACACGAATAAATCCGGCGTCAGTTGTGATCCAACTCGCCTGTAGGTACGTCGAATAGACCAGCGCATTGCCGGCAGGGTTGAGTTTGGTGACGAAGAGTCCGCCCGTACCCGTGGCACGGTAGGCGCCGCTTGTGGTTGGAAAGCCGCTCGCCCCCGTAAAGCCCAGCACATATGCATTTCCGGAGGCATCGACCGCTATCCCCATGGCCAAGGTGTCGGTTCTTCTAACCCCCAGGTAGGTCGAATAGACAAGGCCAGTACCCTGAGGATTAAGCTTAGCAATAACGGCGTCGTAAGAACTGCCAAGACGTGTCGTTTGATAGGCTCCAACAGTCGGCCAGTTGGTAGCCGTCGAATAGCCAGCGATATAGGCGCTACCTGAAGCATCGACGGCGAGACCAATAGCATTGTCAGCACCACTGGTGCTGCCGACAAAGGTCGAATAGCTCAAGACCGGATCAATTACGAGCGTCTCTGACGGATCAAAGGCCCCCAAGCGCAGACGGACCTTCGTCCCGTCGACGATCGTGTAGTCGGCTGACACTGACTGACGCTTGCCATCTTTGTCTTGAAAGACTATTGGGCGATGCTGGGTCAGCACGCCCGCTTCGGAGCGAATCAGTAGATCGCCTTGCCCGTTGACTTCGAGGCCCCGTGCACCTGAAAAGTCGAACTCGATTGGGTCCGGGTTAGCGCCCGGTTGCAAGAGGAGGTCGTACTCGATCGCACCATTCTTGCCATAGAAGACGACGTCGACGCCAGGATAGATCTGGCGATACAGCACCCTCTCGTAGTTGGGGACGTCGGTCCGAAAACTAGATGGGTCGCCTGTGAAGTAGTTGGTTCGGTGGCCGGATTTACCCTGCGCGACTAACTCAGGAGCCCGAGCAGATCCACCGAAGCGAAGAAGGATGTGTGACTGCGCAAACTCTTTGTCGGTCTTTCCCTCGACGCTGATGACCGCCCCTTCGTCGGTCAGATACATCTGGTATCCCTGGGCCCGCGCTAGGAACCGTATCGCTTCATGGTGCTGGCCTTCATTGACTTCGAACTCAATCGGAAGTTGAGCCAATCTTGTCGGCGTAGGGGGTTCCAAGACAGTCGCTGCCCAGGTCGAATGAGCAGCGAGCAGCGAAGCCGCCAGCGCAAGTGAGGCTTGAACGCGCAACTTGGGTCCTCCCGAAGGTTCCCCGTACATCGGTACAGATGAAATCATTTGTTAGTTGTGAAACGCAAACATTTTTACTTGTTAACCAAATGTAACGCACGCGGCAGGGGCCGGAGATCATCCAACTTGACAATTGACGTTGCGGTCGATATCGCGTAGGGATCGAATCGGTGCTAGGAGGTGGGAAAAGTGCCGCTAAGAAGGTGCGCCTTCGAGTGCAGTAGAAAAAGGAAGGAGTGACCGCTCTTTTTTTTGGTGTCGTGAATGACGCAGGCTTCGGCTCCGGACCATGAATCCACCGATCTCGCTCGCAAGCGTCTCTCAGGGGGTTTTGACTATGCTGGGGGCAGGAAGCAGCCGCTTGCTTGCGGCGTATCGGTTCACACTACGCGCCAGAGCACTACAGCTTTGAACTCGACCCGCAGAGCCGCACCACCGGTCATTTCGTAATCGCCGGGCATGCTCACAATGTGTGCGGGCGGTAGTGGCCGTGGCAGCGGCGCCTGGACCCCTGCACCCGCACTTTCCAGCCGAGCGCCCGCTGCCGCGTCGCCCGATGCTCGATGCCCCGTCCGGCCTAGACCGCATTGAACAACGCCGAGTTGGCCGCCGGCTGCCCCTGAGCGTTTTCGAGCGCCCGGATCACGCCGCGCAGGCGCTCGCACTCGCGCTCGAGCGAGGCGACCCAGGCGCGGGCGTGCTGCGCTTCGTTGAAGGCCTGCGCATGCAGCGCGGCCATGCCCCATCTGCTTTCGAACCAGAGGGCCAGGTAGACTGCGCGGGGTGCGTTGCCGCTGGCCTGGTAGCGCTGCAGGGTGCGCAGGCTCACCCCCAGGTGCCGGGCGATGTTTTTGCGCGATTCGATCTGGTCGGCAAGCAGGAAAGACAGCCGCGGCAGTCGGGCGAACGAAGGCGCGAGGAATGGCATGGAGGACCTCCTGCGAGCGGCGAGACGGCGGTGTGCCGGCTCTGCCGCCCTGTCAGTTTGTCGCGATGCGGTGGCGCCCTCTTCTCCCCTCTTCTCCCCCTGCGCAGGCGGCCTTTCAGGGCGGGAGAGAATGAAATAAACATAACAAGGCCATGCAGTCGACAAGTTTTGTAGGCGCCAAGTAGAAATTTTGCAAAGTCTGCCGTCCCAGATCCTGGGGATCGGCCCGGGTTGAGCGGCTCGTCAAGGTAAACGGACGAAGGCGCTGCTGGTCTGGTCTCGCGCGAGTGGCAGAGCAATCATCAATTGGGCTTAGGTGTTGCCGAACGAGCCACAGCGCTGATCTGTCAACGTTGCACCAACTTGAGTCCGACGCTGGCGCGCGAGGAGCTTCGTGAGTGCCATGCATTAGTCCGGGCGAAGGAGACCGTGCGGGTGCTGGTGATGGTGACGGGCCTGTGGACGCCTTGCAAAGAGCGCCCGACAAAGATCCAACAACCGCCGGGCGTGCATCGGCGAGTTGTTCCAGATCGACGGCCGCGACCAGCGCCCGCCTGTGTCTGGTCTTGGGTCGATGTGCGACGAAGCTCGGCATCCTGCGGCTCGCGCTGCGAAGCACCTTGTCATCGCCAGCTCGAGCATGCGCCTTAATGCCCGTCGTCAGACCAATGTGGCGGGTCGTTGCCGAACACGTCCTTGATCACGCCGTAGGTCGCGCCGCATGCCCTGAGCTGCGGATGGGTACCATTGCGCGGACCATCGAGGATGGTTCTCACCGCTCCGTCGGCATCGAGGATCTGCAGTTCTCCAATCCAGCTGATGGTCATGTCGACGGCGCGCCCATCGGTATGACGGCTCGCCAATGCTGGCTTGGTGACGAGCTTGTAGCCGATGACCATTTCGCGCGCTCCACTTCGAGCTCGCGCCAAGTCGGGCGCGCCCGTCGGGTCCGTGTGGACCCAATCGATGTTGACGCCGGGCCTTGGCGGGACATCCTGCGGATCGAACTGTTCGTGCGCGATCCTCCAGCACCAGTGCATCAGGTAGGCGCGCTCCGGCGGGCGGAATGTGGCCGAAATTCTGATGTTCGCACCTGCATTGCGAAGCGCTCCGACGAAGCCTTCCAGCGCGCGCGCAAACCTGGGCTGGCATGCGGCGATTTCGTTGCTGCCGAGAAATGCTTGGACCCACTGGGCGCCACTGCGGCTAGGACCCGGCGGCGGCGCGGCTGCCGGTGGTGCTGTTGGCGGTTGCGGCGCAGGTGCGGTAGGGGGCGCTGTAGGTGTACCTGGCGGCACGATACCCATACCGCTTTGATTCAGCAGCTCGAACAACTGGCGCTCGGTCAATACTCCATCGGCCGTGTACTGCCTCACACTCTGCCACTGCCGGATTGCGTCGCGCGTGGTGCCATCTAGCACGCCGTTTGCGACCAGGTCGGTTCTTTTCAGTCGATGCATCAGCTCACGCTGCAGGCGCCGGATTTCGCTTTCCGTCAAGCTCTTCTCTGGCGTGCTCAGGGCTTCGCTCGTTGGCGGCGGCGAGCCCGGCGGGACGCCGCCGGGCATGCTGCCGACCACCCCCCCTCCTCCGTTTCCGCTCCTCGCCGGCATCGACAGAGTCGTACCCCCGGGCGGTGTGGTGATCGCGCCACTCTTGTCGACCGCCGACGGCTTGCCGCCAGCTGCGCGCAGTTTCGCAAGCTTGCTGAGCGTGTCGAACCAGAAGGGCGCGCCCAGGCTTGTGGCGATGGCGGTAAGCAACCAGCCGACGACAACCAGCACCAGGTTACCGACGCGATGGATGTCCCAGCATGCATCGCCTACCTTGGCCGCCGCGGCGTCGACGCATGTCGAGCTGAAAACTTCAGGTGCGAGGAACGGCGCCCAGCCCACCGGCAGGCCCATGCTCTTGAGAGTGTTGAGATCGCCCAGGCGCTCGCAGAGCTCGCGCGCCTGGGGATCGGTTTTTGAGTTGGCGCAATCGAGATGCCGGCCTACGCCCTCGAGTCCGGCCGCGATGCGCGTGCGTTCATCGCTCACCGCATGGTTTAGTCTCGCGAGGCGCTCGTTCAGCAGCGGGTGTGCCGGCGCCGTCCCGTTCGTGAGCTGCGTGAGCTTCATCATTGCCCTGTCCATCTCCCGCATCGAGCCAAGCTTCTGCCGCATGGACTCGGGACTACCGTCATCAGCCTTGCGCGCGGCGTCGAGGCGCGAGCGCAGGTACAGGACCTGCTCGTAGGCCTGCGACACGCTTTGCCACGCGCCGCTGGCCGGATGCGAGACGAGCTGCTCCTTCGCGCCTTCGAGCGCACCCTTGACTTCGTCCAGTGCGCGTTCGGTGGTGACCTGTTCCTTGCTGCGGCGCTCGCGGAGCTCGGCGCGCGCAGCAGCAGTGGCAGCGCGCACGGCTGCAGTGGTTGCGGCTGCTTGCGCGTCGCCGTTTGCATTTTCTTTTCCGATCGACGCGCCGTACGCGTTGCCCGCCTTTTCGGCCGCGCTTGCAAGCGCTTGGCGCATGGGAGCGTCTTGCCAAAGGTGGGTGGCGACAATAATCGGATTGATGTTGGCCGCCGCGGCCACCATGAAGCCGAACATCAGCAGGCTCCTCTGGTTGCTGCGCTTGAACCAGCCGATGGAGCGCTCAGTGACGGAGTCGTACCATGCGCAAAGCCGCGCCTCGTAGCCGGGCCAGTCGTTCTCCACGCCGTGGATCAAGCTGCCCAGGCCGGCGAGGAACTGCTCGTTCGGGCCGCCTTCCACCTGTCCCTTGCGGCGGAGCGCTTCGACGAACTGCAGCGGTGTCGATGGCCTGATGCCGCCGGTGGAATCCTTGATCAGCGAGGCGACAAGCGAGGTGACCACGATGTCGGCCCCCATGTACGACGGGCGCGGTACGCCTTCCCTCGTTTCCTGCGACAGCGAAACGAGCAGGGGAAACTTCATGACTTTCTCGGCGAAGGCCTTGTCGTCGCCGAGGAAGGATACTAGGGCTGTATTCAGCACCTTCGCCCGCGAGCCCCATGCCGAGGCCCAGAGCTCACGCACCGCGGTGACGAACAGACTCGTGAGTGCAAACACCAGTGCCAGGCCGAGTGCCACTTCGATCATTCGTGTATCCATGGCCGGCTCCTCAGCGGATATCGTTGTAGAAGACGTGGTTCCCGACGCTTGCGCACGGTGTGTGGCCGACCGCCCAGCCGGGCCGGGGGAACAGCGAGCGCGCGTGATAGTGCGTGGCGCCTTCGGTTGGGTCTTCATCGAGTCGGACGAGACCGCGCGAGTCGGAGAGGAGCGCAGCAGCGATGTCCAGTGCCTCACGGAACTGCGGGTCGCTTACGTCGGCTGCGACCAGCCTGCGCAAGTTTGGATCGTTGAGATTCCAGCAACTGAAGTGCCAGGGCTTGCGGCAGACCTCGGCGACAGTCTTGCCGAAATAGGTCTGGCGAGCCGTGCGATTGAGGATGACATGGGCCACGGCGCGCATGCCTTCCGTGCCTTCGCCTCGCGCCTCGCCCCACATGGTGCGCGCAAGCACATCGGCATCGCCCGGCAAGGGGGCCGCACCCACGGACGGTCTGGCAGGCGTAGGAAGGGAGCCGGCGAACACCTCGCGCGCGGGCGGCGGGGGCGCGACGCGCAGCGACTCGTCGCGCAGGACCAGGTCGGCGCGGAAGTACTCGAGGATGCGAAAGATCGGTACGCACAAGGGGCGCTCCGGTGAGTTCGGTTCGGTGCCGGCATGGATGCCAACCAGCCAATCGCGCTCGTCCCAAACCGGCGCGCCGCTGTCGCCAGGCAGCGTGCCCTGTGGTGCATCCCAGGACAGTACGTCGACGAGCTGATACTCGATGTCCGTCCCTTCGATGCCCATGTGGCAGGACACGCGCGCCGCCGCCTGGCCGCGCACGTCCCCGCGATCGCGAGTCAGCAGGCGCAGTGCGTCGGACTCGCGCACCGAGAAGTTCACCCCAGCCGGCCATTCTGTGTTGCGCGATGCGAAGTCTGCGAGCGCTTCGGTCTCGACAAAGGCGATGGCCGCATCGATGCTTGTCCCTTCGCCGGGCGCCGCGAAGTCCGGATACCAGTCGAGCAGTGAGCCGGAAAAAAGCGTCGCGCCGCCGTGTGCTGAAAACGCGATCTCGTCTCCGCCTGCCACATCTGGCTGGGCTGCGACCACATGGCCGGAAGTGAGCGCGAAAAGCTGTTCCGAGTAGCGCCGGTCCCGCAGGACCGCGCCGAGTGTGCCGGCCGAGATGCCAGAAGACCGGTTGACCACTTCGGGCGGTGAATGTGCGATGCCATGGCGAGCACAGCGCACCGCGTGCACTGGGATTGGTGCCCCATCGATCGGCGACCGTAGCTTTCGCGGTAGCAGGGTGCCGCCGCAATGGTCGTCGAAGCCTAGCGTGAGGCCGTCGGTCCTGCGCCTCACCAAGCGTAGGCTGGCCGCGGCAGCGCCCGACAGGCCCAATCGGGCGCTAGATGCGAGCCGCGCACCGCGCTCGGCCAGCACGAGATTGAGCGCGCGGTGCAAGGCCAGGTAGTGGGTGTGTGCTGAGACCATGGCTTCGTCATCCCTGCCGGGGCCTGGCGACGTTGGCGCACGCTGTGCCATCGCGTACTGCGTCACGCGTGCTCGCGTCGAAGTCGCCGGTGGGCGGCTTCGGCCGACCTAGCAGGGCCTGGCATGCGGCGATCGCCTTGCGCGCTTGGTCCTGCGTCGCATCGGTGCCCAGCCCGAGCCGGCGCAAGTCGTCCGCCGTGAGCTCCGCAGTACCGGCTTCGTCTGAACCCGGAGCGGGCGCTATCCCCGCGGGCGGTGCGATGGATTCACAGGCCTTCAGGCTCGTACGCACGTTGCGGACGTCTTCCAGAACCGGGTCGATGCGGGAGGCGAGCGCCCGTCGGCTTGCTCGCAGCACGGCCGTGTCGCGCTCGATCTCCTGGATGGCCGTCTGCGTCGCCGCGTCGAGTGAACGGACCGAGCCGTCCTTGCCGTTGATGGGTGCACCCTGGGCTTGACCCAGCGCCGGCTTAAAGGCATCGGAACCGCTCAGCGTCAGTCCTGTCGCCCGCAGGTCGCGCGTCGACGCGAGGATGGTCTGCAAACTGGGCTCGGTCTTCAGCACCTCCATGCTCACGCTGAGCTGGATGCGCCGCGAGGTTTCGTTGAGCTCGCGCGGAGCCGAACGCAGTTTGGCGAGCAGAAGCGGTACCTGCTTGCTTAATCCTTCCGCCGCCGTGAGCTCCTGCTTGGCTAGCGCTGCCGCACCCGCGACTGCGGGGTTTGGCGCTTCGATGCGCGTTCGCGCCACTGGTGCGACGCAGCGCCGATCCCATTCGACGCGCGCCCGTGCGCAGATGGCCTCGTGCGTCGCGCGCTCTTCGGCGGTGGCGTCGCGCAGCGTGCATTGAGGCCGGTTCTCCATTGAGCAGCCAGCGGGCGGCACGTTCGCTCCCGTGGTGATACTGCGCTCGCGTGCCAGGCCGGCATGCTTGGCGAGTGTTAGTGACAAGGCGGCTGCGTCCGCTTCCATTGCGTCCTGCCGCTTTTGCCAATCGTTCTGCTCCTCTTTGCGTACGTCGTAAGGCTCGCTCGCAGCAATGGCGCAGGACAGCGCCTTGGCGCCCGCCAAGTAGACCGTCTGCCGCGGTCGCGAGGCGAAAGTGCTGCCGTACAGATAAGCCGCCGAGCCGGCCACGCCCAGACCCACTATGTCGGAACGATTGGGATGATTGATGCTCTTGACCAGCGCCAGGGCCGATAGGCCGATCAATGCCGCACCGATGCCCGGGGTGAGCGCCGAATGCTCCTTCACGGCGTCGTTGTAGCGGCGCATGACTTGGAGCGCGCTCGCCTTGGCCTGCTGCATTGTCGGCGGCTCGTCGTTCGTCTTCGTCGCTGAATGCTCGCCGCCGCCCAGATTCGGTGCCGAGAGCATGTCATCTGAGAAAATCTGCGGCGAAAGTGGTGAACAGGCGGCCGCCCACAGCGCAACACAAGTCAGCACGCATGCGCGCACTCGCGTCCGAAAAATGTTTTCCATCCTCGGCTCCTTGTTTTTCTAAGGCGCTATGTACCACCCCTCTCCAGAACGGCAATCC
This sequence comes from Variovorax sp. Soil_C_33, assembly GCF_057656935.1. NCBI lineage: Bacteria > Pseudomonadati > Pseudomonadota > Betaproteobacteria > Burkholderiales > Comamonadaceae > Variovorax > Variovorax sp. Soil_C_33. Next base: position 239,284 of record NZ_JBDGJK010000005.1, on the reverse strand, counting down.
TCCGTCCGAAGGATGGGGGCATCTAACCAGCGATGCTCGGACGTACAGTCCTTGCGCCGAGCGCTGAGCTACACCAGAGAGTCCACCCCACAGAGAGGGCATAACGCACACCAGGAACCACCCCTCAAATGCCGTTTGTCCACGAGAATAGGAAACAAACTCCGAGGGGCGTGACATGGCGACTGATCAAGATTCACCTTCCAACACGGTCGGCGTTGTGATCGCGATGAATGAAGTCGGTCGACGCCTCGCGGCGATTGAAGAATCCCTGGCGACCAAACAGTCAGCCGCTTCAAAAACCAACTCTGCACTTCTCGAAGTGCTGAAGGTGTTGTTTGGCGGTTGGCCTGCCTTCGCTTTGATCCTTCTCGTACTTTTCTACGTCCCACTTCGAGATGCGTTGAATGAGATTCCGGACAAAGTGCGGAAGGCTAAGGACATCAGCGTCGCGACCATTTCACTCAAGTCCACGATAAGGGATGAGGCGGTTAAGCTCGGCACCCCCAACCTAGCCGATACAGTGCCGCGCTTGTCAGCTGACGCTACCGTCATGCTCTTGCACGCTCGGGCAGATTCATCAGGGCTTATTGGCATGTACGAGCGCGAGAAGGGCGAGGGCTACTACTCCATCGAACTCCCAAGCCTTGCCGGCTTCGCCGCGCTAGAGGAATTGCAGCGGAACAAGTTGATCGATCTAGGTGGATTTGTCGATGACAAAGAGGTGACTCTCGATCAAGCTGCGAAAGCGTTCACAGAGTTCCGCAAATCACATCCCGCCGATGAATACCAAACAAAGACGAAGAATCGGGTTCGGTGGGTGTTCCACAAGCGTGTCCCTACAAAGACCGATATTCCAAGCTTTACCTGGGAACTTACGTCACTTGGAGCGAAAGCTGTCGAGGTGGTGGCCAGCGCAGTTCATGCCGAGTTGCAGAGAGAGCAGACACCTACAGAGAAAAAATAGACATAGCCCGCTCTCGATCGGCTCGATTTCGAATGCGCTTTCCTGGTTTGCGAGGCCGAACCTGAATAGCGCGGAAGTTTTGCTCCTGCGCATCATCCTCGATCTCTAAGTCGATCACGCGGAGCATCCTGTCCTCGTAGCTAGCGACTGTGCCCACATGGAAGTGGGACTGAAGTTTCCTCCTTCACGGACGCCGTACCGTTGCGGAAGAAGGAGTCCGAAATGGGCCGAGACTAGGCCGCCGTACCCGGCGGCATTTTCAGAACAGATCATCGAGCTGGCGTGAGCCGGCAGGAGCTCCTGCCGAGCTGTCACGCCAAGGGGCGCTGATCGAGAAGACGCTTGGAGTTGGAGCCGGCCGTACGTCAGGCCGCCATGTCGGATGCGCACCGTCAGTCATCCTCTCATCTGGCGATGAAGGCGTTCGCCCTTCGGCGCACCATGGTGGCCTTTGAGCGACTGGAGGCGTGCATGGCCATGAGCAATCTCTTCTATGGTTCTCAGGACGGGTTGACGCGCGGCGCCTCGCCAACCATGCTGGCGGTCGGCGATTCGTGGTTCTGGTACCCGTTCAATAATCTATTGGGCGAGATTGCCCGGCGGCGGCCTCAGCAGAGCATCGTGGTGGCCGGATACAACGGCGCCGAGGCCGGCGAATGGAGCACGAAGTTCGCGCAGTCCATCAAGGTCACCTTCGATTTCTTTGCGCGCGGTCCCCTCGTCAGAGCTCTGCTGCTGAGCGGCGGTGGCAACGACATCGTGGGCACACAGAACTTTCCCAGGCTGCTGAAAGCCAACTGTTCGGCCTGCAACCAGCTGGCCGATTGCTACGCCGCCGGACAGCCCGATGCCGCGCTGGCCGGCATCGAGGGCCACTATCGCACCTTGATTGCGCGCTTTCGCGGCTACAACCCAGGCTCAGTCGTCGTGCTCCACAACTATGACAAGGCCTGGCCCACCGGCGACGGCGTCTTCGGGCCCGCTGATTGGCTCAAGGTGCCCATGGATGGATGCCAGGTTCCACAGGAGCTGCGAGCCGACCTGTTCGCTGATCTGGTCGACCGGCTCGGCCTTTTGCAGGAGCGCATGGCCGGTGACCCCGCGCTGGGCCGCGTCCTGGCGGTCAAGACGGCCGGCACCCTGGACGGAAAAGGCTGGGCCAACGAACTTCATCCGACGTCCAGGGGATTCAAGCGCTTGGTCGAGCAGAAGTTCCTGCCCGCGCTGGACGGGATCGATCTCGCCCCCCCGCACTGAGGTCGGCACGGGTTACCGTTCATCACGAACCGGAGGCCGAATATGAATATGTCAGACGCCGCAGCCGTTTCGAGTTCCGTGGGCGCCATCCGAGCGCAGCGCAGGAACGATCCCCTGGCGAACACGCCGATCGAAAAGATCATCGTCGCAATCCACGGCATCGGCAGCCAGGTGCGCAGCGACACCATCCGCTCGGTCGCCCAGCGCTTTGGCGATCGAAACTCTCCCCCTTTGCCCGTCATGCCGATCGGCTACTTCAACCTCGGCAACGATGCCAATGTGCGGGTCAGCCGGCTGAACGTCGATCCAAAGAATTCGCTGGCCCGCATCGGTTTTGCGGAAGTCTTCTGGGCCGACATTCCGGCGCAGGTTGTCAAGGCGAACGACACGCTGGAAGAAACCAAGGCGTGGGGACGTACCGTGGTGAGCCGCGCCGAGGCCGAGTACCGCGACAACGTTGACAACGGGGTGCTGACCCCCGAAGACTTCCAACTGGGCATTGGCGTGGTCGAAGAAATTGTCGAGACCATTGACGTGCTTGAAAAGCTGTTCTACGTCACCGCCAGCGCGGGCCTATTCAAGTTCGAGCTGCAGTCCTTGCTGCGCGACTACGTCGGCGACGTTCAGCTGGTGACTGACTTTCCCTACTACCGCGAGAGGATCACCTACCGGTTCCACAAGGCGCTGTCGGACATCCTCTCGGCCTACTTCCAGCTCTATCCGCAAGGCGCTCCAGAGATCTACATCGTGGCCCACAGCGAAGGCTCGGTCATCAGCTTTCTTGGCTTGCTGCAGGCGCTGTCCGGACTCGAGGTGGTGGACCCGGACAGTACCGCGGCAGCGCCTGTTCCGGTCGACAGCCGCTGGATCCGGTATGTGCGCGGCTTCATGACGATCGGCTCGCCGATCGACAAGCACCTGGTGTTGTGGCCGCAGCTATGGCGTGGGCTCGAGCTCACCAGCCACCTGGACGCGAATGGCGCCGTCGTCTTCGACCATCATCCGCAGGGCCTCACGCTGAATCAGCCGATCAAGTGGCGCAACTACTACGACCATGGCGATCCGATCGGATTCCAACTCGACACCGCCGCCACGATCTTCCAAGGTTGCAAGGCCTTCGAGTTCGACACCAAGAGGCACGACATCGGGTTCAGCCGCTATTGGCTGCCGGGCAAGGCTCACAACGACTACTGGCAGGACGCGCAGGTGTTCGGGCACTTCATCGACGATGTGGTGTCGCCAACGAAAGAGCCGGCGAAGCGCCCCGCGAGCTACCGCCTGGTCGACAAGGTCAGCCTGGCGATTCCGTACGCCCTCGTGTTCCTGCTGCACCTGGTGGCGGTATTCGTCCTCTACAAGACCGTCGCGCAAACCCAGATGCGGGACCTGCCGATGGACGTGGCCCTGCTGAGCGTGCTACTGACCTGCATCACGGTGGCGGCGCGCCTGCCCCGTTTGGTCAAGGCCAGCGGATTCCGATGGCAGCTGGCGTCGCTGCTGGTGTTGCTGGTGGGCGTGGTGCCGTGCGTCTGGCTGCTGCCGCATTCCGTCTCGGGCTATCTGGGCGGACCGCTGGCGGGTTTTGCGAACTGGCTGGATCTCCATCCGGACACGGCCGAAAGGCTGGCCTTGATCATGGCGGCATTCGTTATTGCGGGCAGCGGCTGGTTCCTGCCGCGACGCCCGAAGCTCGGCCGCCGCGTGCTGATCAGCATCGGAACGGTGGTGGTCGCCTTCATCGTCGTGTGGCGCTTGCGGGATGGAACGTCGGACGCCGACGTGTGGCCCGTTCTGCTGGCCGGAGGCGTATTCCTCTATGCCTGGTGGCTGGGCATCCTGCTCTTCGACCTGACTTTCGTCTGGCATCGGTATATTCGACGCGCGGTCGCGATCAGAACCCTGACGCATTGGAAGGTCGCGAAGTCGGACGCGCGTCCCAACACCATGCTGGGACTCGGAGAGCCGGTCGCGGTCGTGCCGCCGGCGGCGACCGGCATGGATCCGCTGCGTCCTTTGACTTGAGCGTAAGCCGTCGGTGAGGTGGCTCAGGAACTCTTCTTCACGGATGCGTCGGCCACCGCGCTCAATCGGGCCACACCTCTGGCTTCCTTGGCGGCGCCGGGCCGCAGGCTTGCCGATGGCGATGCCACGAGCTCTTCTTCGCTGGCGCAGGCGCCGGCATGGACCCAGGCGAGCTGCGTCGGCTCGCGCACCGAGGCCGACAAGATGGCGAGTGCTTCCTGGCGGCAGCGCTGTTCCACCAGGTCGCGCGCGGTTTCGCAGCCCGCCCTGAAGTTGTCCGAAGCGCCGATGAGGCGCGCCGCTACTTCGAAGCGGCCGAGCCGCGCCATCAGCCACGCCAGGATGTCAGCCCGCGCGATCAGGATCGCGCTGCCGGCGAGCACTGGCAAGGCGCTGCTGGCGACCAGTTCCGCCTCTTCCAGTTGCTCCTCCGCCGTCAGTGCGGCGATGAGGCCGGAAAGGGCGTTCGACAGAGTCAACCCTGCCTGCGAACTTCGAGCGCGCTCGACCAGTGTTCGATAGCGCTCGGAGGCCTCGTGCGCGTGGCCGGCTTCCAGGTGGATGCGGGCAATGTCGTCGAGCAGGACCAGCTGATAGCGGTCAATGCCTGCCTCCTGCGTTTTCTCCAGGGCCGGTCTCGAGCCGCTTCGGGACGCGCGCTCCCGCCCCCGAAAAGGTCGTGCATGCCCTGGCCGCGCAGAACGGCGAGGTGGTAACTCCTCACGGCGCCAACGCCGCCAACGCGCTGGGCCTGACCCAGCAGGTACCCATCCGCGAGGTCTACCTGACCTCGGGTCGCACCCGAAAGCTCAAGCTGGGGCGCTCCGAGGTGATGGTCAAGCATGCCCCGCGCTGGATGCTCGGCCTGGGTTCTGGCCAAGCCGGGGCGGCGGTGCGGGCTTTGGCATGGATGGGGCCCAGCCACGTCCGCGAGTCTTTGGCTACCCTGCGGCGCACGCTTCCTCCTTCCGAGTGGCGAGCGTTGGCCTCTGCACGCGCGGCCCTACCCTCCTGGATGGCGCGGGCCATCGGCGAAGAAGCGATTCGTGGCTGAGCACTACTTCGCCCTCAGCAAGGAAGACCAGGGCGAAGTCCTCGAACAGGCTCGCGAGAAGACGGGCAGGCCTGCTCGAAAAGGATGTGTGGGTCGCCCGAGCGCCTGCAGTTCGGAAATCACCGGACCGAGCAGCTGGGCCACTCTTCGAACCAGGGTCTCGACATTCGCATCGTCGGTGCCGTCGCTGCAGGCCCGTTCGAGCTCCGCCGCCGCGGGATGAACGGCGCGTACGGCGAGGGCACCGCTGACGCTCTTCAGGTTGTGCGCCATGCGCATCGCCGCCTCCTTCTGGCCCATCGCGCGCGCGGCCCGGAACGTGGCGCTAGCGCCGTGGTATCAACGACGGTGCAATGATCTCGCAGCGATAGCCGCGCCGGGTCAGCTCCCCGATGCAGTCCGTAGCCGGTCGGCCCCGACTTCATAGACCACGCTTACCAGCAGCGCGGGGCCGTACTTGCGCAGCGTCTTGAGCACCCCCTGCACTTCAGGCGCGAGGATGCCCACGAACCGGCTCGGCTCGCGCCCAGCTTCACAAACGGCAACAGCAATGCTCTCCTTGTGCGCTTCCAAACCCACGAAGAACTTGATACTCTCGTCCATGGCTCGTCTCCATACGGATTGCGGCTGGGGAAACCTGCCGCATGTGGCTCGGCACACTCAGGTGCGCAACCCACGATACCGGAGACGAGCCTTCCTTCGCCTATCGCGCGACCATGATGTCTAGCGGCTCTGCTGTTGCATGTTGACCTTGGCAATGAGGTCTTTCATGACGTCGTGCTCTTTGTCAAGCACCGCCTGGAACTCTCGTCCGTCGGTGAACTTATAGCCAATGTTTTGCTTCTCCAATGCAGCAATCATGGCAGGGTCCTTGGCTGTGTTTGCGGCGATCTGGCGCAGTTTGGCGACGACGTCCAGAGGAGTCTTTTTTGACACTCCCAGGTAACGCCAACTGACGACGGACAAGTCGATCCCCGACTCTTTGCCCGTAGGCGCGTCCAGAGCAGCCTTGCTTCGTTGGTCGGCCAGAACGAGGATGATGCGAAGCGTCCCAGCCCGAACATGCGAGATTACTTCCGGGGGAGTTGCCGTGACTGCCTCGATGTGGCCTCCGAGCAACGACTGAATTGCCGGGGAAGCGCCCTGATACGGAATCGGCGCAAGTTTCGCACCAGTCTTGTCGACGAGCGCCGCAGCGGCCAAATGGCTCAGCGTTCCGTTCCCGGTAGTGCCGATGCGTAGCCCATCGGGCGCGCTTTTCGCCGCGGCGAGAAACTCGCCAACTGTTTTCCACGTCGCGTCCGCTCTAACAATAATTGAAACAGGATCGAAGTTCAGCTGTGCAATCGGTTCGATATCCAGGTACGAAAGCTTGGCAAGACCAAGCAATGGCGTTGTCAAGATGTCGTTGGTGAAGAGACCTAGCTTGTGTCCGTCCGGCTTGGAGTTGATGATATCGTTGGCAGCGATCGACCCCCCGGCGCCCGGTTTGTTTACGACGACGAGTGGTTGCGACGAGTGGTTGCGACTGGCATCCGCGAAAGCCCTTCCCAGAGCGTCGGTCGAGCCGCCGGCTGCGTAGGGAACCACGATTTCGATCGGACGACTCGGGAAGCTCTGGGCGACAGCGCCACCCAAGCCGAACGTGAGCTGTGCAGCAGCTAGGCCAACCATGAGGGCCAGTTGACACCGGTATCTTTTCATCAGCATTTTGTATCTCCTTTGAATATTCAATGTCTTGGCAGCCAAGGGGCTCCAGGCAGCAATTGCATGGAGCCCACCAACTCCGTGACTGTCTCTTCGGGCTAGCGAGCAGCAACAAGCCCTGAAGCTCAACGCGTCGGATGTAGCAGGGCTCGTGCAGTACCGCGAGTCCCATGCGGTGTGTGTGTATGTGTCTAGTTCGCCGAATTTCCTCCATCAGCATTTGCTACCCGTCAGCGTTCATTGAGCAGCTTGGACGACCAACCGGTTTGCGTTGAGACGCAGACTTGCCGTGCGCAGGTGGCGCACGACTCGTCCGCTAGAAGACCGTCGTCGGCTTCGGTCAGTTGAGATCAGCATGCGGTCCATCAGTGCACTTCCGGCAGCATCTTTCCCGGGTTCATGATTCCGCGCGGGTCGAGCGCATTCTTCAGCGCGCGCATGAGCGCCACGCCTTCGGCGTGCTCGGCCGCGAGCTGATGAATGCGGTGCAAGCCAATGCCATGTTCGCCGGTGCATGTGCCGCCATACCGAATCGCCCGCATCGACACCCGCTCAGCCAGGCCGTCGGCACGCGCGCGCTCATCGGGGTTGGCGGGATCGAACACGATGCCGAGATGGAAATTGCCGTCGCCGGCGTGTCCGACCAATGGCGCCGTCAGGCCGCTGGCACGCACATCCTCGCGCGTTTCCATCACACAAGCGACGAAGTTCGAGATCGGAACGCAAGCATCCGTGCCAATCAGGGCGGAACCGGGCCTCAGCGCCAGATTGGCGTGGTAACACTCATGGCGTGCCTTCCAAAGTCGCGTGCGATCTTCCGGACGCTCGGCCCACGCGAAGCCGTTGCCGCCGGTCTCCTCGGCGAGCGATTGCATCGTGGCGACCTGCTCGCGAACGGCCGCTGGCGATCCATGAAACTCGATGAACAGGGTCGGCAAAGCCTCGAACTCGTCGAGCTTGGAGTAGCGCTTGCAGGCGTCCATCTGCACTTCGTCGAGCAGTTCGATGCGCGCCACCGGCACGCCGAACTGAAGTGCGCCGATGACCACTGAGATGGCAGATTCCAGGTCCGGGAACTGGCACACCGCTGCCTGCACCATTTCCGGCAGGCCCCACAGGCGCAACTGCACTTCGGTGATGAAGCCCAAGATGCCTTCGCTTCCGACGAACAGGCGTGTCAGGTCCAGACCGGCAGCGCTCTTGCGGGCGCGGGTACCGGTGCGCACGGTACGGCCGTCGGCCGTGACGACCGTCAGGCCTAGCACGGCGTCGCCCATCGTGCCGTAGCGCACCGCTGCCGTGCCCGATGCGCGTGTCGATGCCATGCCGCCGAGGGACGCATTCGCGCCAGGGTCGATGGGGAAGAACAGCCCTTGTGCGCGCACGTACGCATTGAGCTCTTCGCGCGTCACGCCGGCCTGCACCCGGCAATCAAGCGCATCCGCGTCGACCTCGAGGATCGCGTTCATTCTGGACAGATCCACGCAGACTCCCCCGTGCACGGCGACAACGTGGCCCTCAAGCGAGGTACCGGTGCCGAACGGAATCATCGGTACCTGCGCGTCGAAGCAGGCGCGCGCCACGAAAGCGACGTCCTCGTTGCTGAGCGCAAAGACCACCGCATCGGGCGGCGCAGAGTCTGGCACCCCTTCGCCGTGGCCATGCTGCTCGCGCACCGCGCCGGACGTGCTGAGGCGATCGCCAAAGCGCTCGCGCAATCGCGGCAACAAGGCCAGCACATCGCGGGCGACCTCATCGCGTGACTTCGGGAAATTCATTGCTTAGGCCGGTTGGATCTGTCGCAGGTGGTCGTCGTGGCTGGGAACGCGGAACTAGAGTGCGTCAACCATGCGCAGCAGCGCCACCATGCCGGGGTCGTCCATGCCGATCGTCTTGTCCGCAAACATGCGGGCGCGGCCGATGCGGTTGGGCTTGTCGCGGAAGGCGTCGAGCGCGCTACGCGCCGCGTCGCTGGCCACGCGGCGGGCTTCGGCGCCTTGCGGCGATGCGGCGAGCGCCGTGTGGATGGCATGCAGGCCGTCGAGCACCGTCTTGTCTCCCAGGTTTGCGCCGCCGCGCGCCGAGAGCGTCGTCACCACTTCGGCCAGCAGCGCCGCGAGCTGCCGATGGTCGAGCAATGTCACGCCGGCGCAGCGCTTTGCGCTGGTCATGAGGGCCACGGTCAGCAACGTGCCGAAGCTTGATCCCGACGCTTTGGCCGAAGCCTGCGCGCAGCGCTTGAAGATGCCTTCCAGGGTGTCGGGCAGCTCGGGCAGGGCCTGTTCGACCAGCGTGGCGCACTTGTCGAGCGTGGCGCCGAGGTCGGCGTCGCCAAGGCGGCCGTCGAGCTCGTTGAGCTCAGGCGCTGCGGCGTGTACGCCCGCGCACCAGCGGGGCAGCGCGGCCGAGAGGGTGGCAGCGTCCAGCATCAGCGCACGCTCCAGAAGGGGCAGTCCGCCGGGGCCGCCAGCAGAGCCTCCAGTTCGGCGTCGAGCTTCATCACGCTGAGCGACGCGCCGGCCATCTCCATCGAGGTGGCGTAGCGGCCGACCAGGGGGCGCACAATTGTCACGCCGTGGCCCGCGAGAGCGGCCGCCACGCGGCGGAAAAGGATGTAGAGCTCTTCCGCGGGTGTCGCCCCGAGACTGTTAACCAGCACCGCAACACGATCGCCGCGCGCCAGACCAAGTTCCGGCAGCACGTGCGCAAGCATCTCGTCGGCCAGCGCATCGGCCGATTTGAGAGCCCCGCGCCAGATGCCCGGCTCGCCATGGATGCCCATGCCGAATTCGACTTCCCCTTCGCCGATGGCAAAGGAAGGCTTGCCGGATTCCGGCACCACGCAGGGCGAGAGCGCCACGCCGATGGAACGGCACGCGTCGTTGGCCTTGCGCGCCAGCGCCGCCACCGCCTCCAGGTTCGCGCCACCCGCTGCCTTGGCGCCCACGACCTTGTAGACGAGCACGAGCCCGGCCACCCCGCGGCGATTCTCGCGCTGTGCGGCGGGTGCACTCGCCACGTCGTCGGCGACACGGACCGATGCGACCGACATGCCGTCGAGTTCGAGCATCTCGGCTGCCATGTCGAAGTTCATGCGGTCGCCGCCGTAGTTGCCGTAGAGTTGCAGCACGCCGGCGCCGCCGTCGGCCGCGCGCATCGCCTCGATGCAGTCGTCCATGCGCGGGCCGGCGAAGACGTTGCCCACGGCGCAGCTGTCGAGCAGGCCGTCGCCGATGTAGCCGAGGAAGACCGGCAGATGGCCCGAGCCGCCGCCGGTGACGATGCCCACTTTGCCGGGCACGGCGCCGCTGCTGCGCGCCACCACGCGGCCGCCTTCTCCGCGGCGCTGCAACTCGGGGTGGGCCAGGCACAGGCCGTCGAGCATTTCGTCGACGTAGGCGTTCGGGTCGTTCAGGATCTTATTCACGATGCTTTGTCCATTGCGTTTGAGATCGCGCGCCGGCCGGCGACGGCCGTGCCAGCGCCGGCTTGTGCTCGGCGCCCGTGCGCTTGGGCCGGATCAGTCGGCCTTCAGGCGGCCATCCTTGGTGGCTTGCGAGGCCAGTGCGTACTCGGCGTCGAGCAAGCGTGCGAACTCCTGCGGCGTGCTGGAGTAGGCGACGCTGCCGAGTTCTCGGGCGCTGTTCACCGTCTGTGGGTCCTTGACGGCTTGCGCAAGCGCGGCGGCGAGCTTGTCCTGCACCGCCTTGGGCGTCCCGCTGGGCGCAAGCACCCCGACGTAGGTTGTGCCATCGATTTCGCCGAAGCCGAGCTCCGCGACGGTCTGGACGCTGGGCAGCGATGGATCTTGCGTCGGCCCCAGCACCGCGAGCGGCTGAAGCGCGCCGCCCTTGATGTGCTGCAGCGAACTGCTGACCTGGTCGAAGTGGACATCGACCTGCCCGCCGATCAGGTCGATCAGTGCCGGACCCGAGCCCTTGTAGCTGACGATCGTGAACTTGGTCTTGAGCAGGGTCTCGAGTTGCAGCAATGCGAGGTGGTTGGGCGTACCCGGCCCGGAGTGCGCAGCGATCAGCTTGCCCTCGCCGGAACGCGCGTAGGCGGCGAGTTCCTTGAAGTTCTTGAACCTGGTTTCGTTCTTGCGCGCGAGCAACACCATCGAGCCCTTGTTCACCAGGCCGAGTGGCGCAAAGTTCGACCGGCTGTAGCTTGTCTTGACCATTTCCGGAACCGTGACCACCACGCCGGCTCCGCAAAGCAGCAGGGTGTATCCGTCCGGGGCGGCGCGAGCGACCTGCATGGCGCCGATCGAGCCGCCGGCGCCCGCTCGGTTGTCGACGATCACCGACTGCCCCAGCACCTTGCCCAGGGCAACCGCCACGGTTCGCGCCACGATGTCGGTGTTGCCGCCCGGCGCGAAGGGGACGACGATCGTCACCGGCTTGCTGGGAAACTCCTGGGCCCATGCGGGGGCTGTCAATGCGCTGCCCGCAGCGGCAAGCGTTCCGAGCTTCAGCAGCTCGCGACGTCGGATATTCATGGTTCGTATGTCTCCGTGTGAAGCAAGGTGTCAGATGTCAAAGCGCAGCACGTCGTCGAGCGCGGCCTTGATCCTGGCTAGCTGGGCGTCGCTGGTGGGCGGCATGGGTGCGCGGGGCAGCCCGGCGTTGCAGCCTTGCAGCGTGATGGAGGTCTTCAGGTTCGCAGGCAGGTTGTCCGCGACGATGGCGTTCCAGAAGGCCAGCATGGACTTGTGCATTTCCAGCGCCTTCACATGGTCGCTGGCCTGCACCGTGTTCCATAGGTTCACGCACACACCCGGCAGTGCCGCCGGTGTTGCGGCGATCGTGCCGTGCGCGCCCAGGGCGAACGACGAATACAGCAACGCATCCACGGCCGAATAGACCTTGCAGCCTGCGGGCACGCCGAGCAGCAGATCGGCCATCAGCTTGAGGTCGCCCTGGCTCTGCTTGATGCCCTGCACGCCGGGCAGATCCTGCATGAGGCGGATCATCTGCGCCGGGTTCAGGTAGTTCCACGGCACGACGTTGTAGATGATGACGGGGATGTCGACCGCCTCGGTCAGCGCCTTGAAGTGGCGGTAGGTGGCGTCTTCATCGGGCCTGAAGAGGTAGTGAACCGGGGTGACCTGCAGCCCGGCAATGGGAAGGTGGGAGATCGCCTTGGCACGGTTGATGGCATCGCGCGTGCTGTTCGAAATGATGCCGGCAACGATCGGGACGGCGCCCGCCACCTCTTCCGCGGTGATCTCCAGCAGGCGCTTGAATTCATCGATAGTCAGCGTGTGGCCCTCGCCGCTGCTGCCGCCGGGGCAGACGCCATGCACCTTCTTGTCCAGGTTGAATCGGATGACCCTGCGATAGGCCGCTTCGTCGATGTCGCCGTTAGCGGTGAAAGGAGTGACAAGGGGAGGGATGACGCCGGTCAGTTCAAGACTCATGAAAGTGCTCCGTTTTGCAGCTTGTGGGGGGAAGAGCGCAACCAACAATCGCGCCGTGGAGCACACTATATTCCGACTGACATGTCAGTGCAAGCAGTGTGACTATTCGGAAGCGTTCAGCGTGGTTCTTCTGATCTGTCAGCTGCCACACCGTTCGTCCTGGCGTAAAGTCGTGCCTCATCCGAGCGACCCATTCGCCGGGAAGGATCTTGATGAATGCGACAAAGAAAAAGCCCGCGCCTGCGCCACCTGCCGTGTCGCAGCGCACCCTGGCCTACGAGAGCTTCCGGCGGCAGATCCTGAGCGCAAATATTCGCCCGGGGCAGTTCGTGTCGCAGCGCGAACTCACCCGCCTGCTCGACCTGCCTCTGGGCGCCATCCGCGAGATGATTCCCCGGCTGGAGGCCGCCCGGCTGATCGTGACCGTGCCAAAGCGGGGCTTGCAGATCGCGCCGGTGGACCTGAAGCTGATCCGCAACGCATTTCAGGTGCGCAGCATGGTGGAGCGGGAGGCAGTACGCCACTTCCTGCGTTCGGCATCGGACGAGGAGCTGGCTCGCATCGAAGAGCAACACCTGGCGATCCTCGAGCGCGCCCGTTCGGCCCAGCCCGACCCGACGCTTGACGCAGATGCGCAGACGGTGGATTGGGGCCTGCACGACACGATGGTCGACAGTATCGGCAACGAGATCCTGTCCGAGATCTACCGGGTGAACAGTTTGCATGTGAGGCTCATACGCCTCGACGCCGGCCTGGTTCGCCCGATGCGCATCGTTCCCGCCATGGAGGAACACCTGGCTTTCATCGCCGCGCTGAGGGCGCGCGATGAAGACAAGGCAATCCAATCCATCAGCGAGCACATCGAGCGCTCCAGGGCGCGTGTTCTCGATGCAATGCTAGGGTCAAACCAATCAGGTTCGATGAAAACGAGTACAGCCTCCGTGTAGCGCCTCGCTCATGGCGCAGCATCGCAACGACGCGCGGAGCCCACCTGCTACTTCAGGTCCGCACCCAGGTCCTGGATGACGAGCGACGTGCGTCCTTCGAGAGTGGCATCCGCGCTTCGGCGCTCAGGCTCAGGCGCCGCTCGCAGCGTGGCCACGGAGGAAGGATGCTGCACTGCACACCCCCCAAGAATTGGATGGTCGCCACATTCCGGGACGCCGGCCGTCAGGCTCCTACGTGCGCCCAGGGCCATCAGCTCGGGGGGGCCGATCACGCCATTGAGCTGGTCGAAATCCAGCACCTCGTCGCGCAGCGGCAGCGTGCTGCCGTGGGCCTGCAGGCTGCCGAAATAGCGTTGCAGCTGCGCGGCCAGAAAACGCACCGTGCCACCCGGAAAGATGACGATCCGAAAACGCGGTGCCCCAGCTCGCCGGCGCTCTGGATCGGGCTCTTTCCGCCTTCCACCATGTTGGCACGCCCGATCGCAGCGGCAAGCCTTCAATGACGAGCAGGCGTGCGCACTCTTCGTGTTCGAGTACCGCGTAGACTCTACTCAAAGATAGTTGGTCAGCTCTGCGACGTAGTTGGTACGCGTGTGCGGCACATCCACCACATCCACGCAATCCGGGTGTCGGAAGTAGATGATCAAGTAAGGATACTTCGACAGCGCCCACGAGCGCAGGCTAGGCATGCCCAGTTCAGCCTCAAGGCGCGGCGAGCCCGCATCGGGGTTTCGTTTGATGAGTTGGTAAGCTCGCTGCAGTTCATCCACAAGACCCTTGGCCGCGCTTGGAGCTTGCATGGTTACGGCGTAGTATTGGATCGCGGCGTTGATCTGCGCACTAGCCCGGGGGCGGACAAGAAACCGCTTGACGCCCTTCACGCCTAGGCCGCTCTTTTCCTGGTGGCCTTGACGGGTGCACGCCGCGTTTTGCGATCAGCAGCCAGGTTGTCCTCCGGGTTCGCGTTCGCCACCTCGGCTCGGGCGATCTCAGCGCGCAAGTCATCGAATTGCGCGGACGTCCATTCCACAGCCGGGCCAGATTCAAGACCAGCAAGGATGGCGGCACGAAATCGCTCACGCGCCAGTTCACGGCGGATGAGGTCACGCATGTATTCGCTGGCATTGCCATAGCGATGATCTGCGACCTGCGCATCGACAAACGCCTTCATCTCGGCTGGAAGGGAAATATTCATCGTCGTCATTTGGTTCAGTGTACCCCGTATGGCAAGGTTTGCCATACATGTCCTAGCTGTTATCCATCGGCAAGAATGCTCGAGGCGCAAGCGTTTCAGCAAATGGCCCTGCAATACCCGCTCGCGCCAGCCCTTGCTGCCGTCCAGAAGGACATCTTCGTTCGTTCGTTGAGACATTTCAGGAAGTCGCGGCGATGCGCAAAAGTTGTCGCGGAGTTGGGGGCTTTGGTGGAATGTTGACGGCGGACTACAAGCGTTCAAAGGTCCGCTGCTCGCAGCAAAACCTAGCCGCGGGTTAGCAGACAAACCTAGCGTTCGAGTTGTCCGGCAGGTTCGCTGCAGCCCGCCATCACTCAACGGCTGCGTCGTCCCCGTCGAGCATGCGGCTTGCCTTGCGGTCGAGAGGATCTTCCGCGCGGTAGTAACCCATGAAGGTTTCGTAGTGTCGATGCCCAGTCATTGCCATGGCGTCTGCCGGATCCATCTTGCGCCGGCCCGCTTCGGTCACGAAGCCCGATCGCAGCGACTGGGCCGAGAAGTCGCCGGGAAGGCCTGCCTGCAGGCATCGGCTCTTTACGATCTTGCGCACGGCGGTCGGGTCTAGCGGCTCATCAAGCACCTGCCGCCGATGTGCTGCTTCACGAGGGCCCGCGCCCGACGATCGAGCGCGTGCGCCAGAAGATCGGCCGCGGCTCGCCCAATACCGTCAGCCCGATGCTCGAGCGCTGGTTCGCGTCGCTCGGACAACGGCTGGCGGCGGCGCGAATCCATCGCCAAATCTCGCGGCGGGCAATGATGCCGATGGTGTGCCGGTGAGCGTTCGCAACGCCACACGGCTGCTGTGGGAGACGGCGCGCCGTGAGGCCGAGGAGGTTCAGCGCGGCGAGCTGGAGTCGGTGCGCTCGGAGCTCCAAGAGCGCGGGAACGCGCTGGTCGAGGCGCAGTCAGCGCTCGCGCAGCGGAGGAAGCCTTTGCCGATGCGCGGGTGAGCCTGGACTCGGCGCTGGCGTCGTCACAGCAAGCCCGAGAGACCCTGGATCAACAACTCAAGGAACACGCCCTCGAGGCACACCGGGTGCGCATCGGCCTGGAAGACGACGTCAAGCGCCTGACCGCCCTCGTGGTATGCGCCAGCACGCCCAACGCTGGGCTCGATGGGAATGGAGGACATCGCCAGCACCCCCGAGCAATTCGGCCACACGATCAAGGATGACGCCGTGAAGCTGGGGGGGGGGGCGTCATCCGCGCCCCCGGTATCAAGCTCGATCGAGCGCGGCGCAGGACCTGCTCGGGCAGCATAATGCCACGCCCCGCCGCGAACTGCGGTACTACCGATGGAACTCCGTCAACTCCGCTACTTCGTGCGCGTCTGTGAAGTTCGCAGCATGGGCCGCGCCGCGATCGAGCTCGGCTTGGTGACGTCGGCTCTGAGTCAACAGATAAGCAAGCTCGAGAGCGAACTCAGTACGAGACTACTTCGGCGCAGCAGCACCGGTGTCGTTCCTACAGACGCCGGTGTGGCCTTCTTGCAGCAGGCCCAACTCACGCTGCGCCACGCCGACGAGGCCGTCAGGGCGGCGCAGCAGGCGCGCCTGTCCGGCCATGTGAGCGTGGGTCTGGCGCCAACAACCGCTTCCGTGCTTGGCTTGCCGCTGATGCAGGCAATGCGCGCACGCTATCCTGACGTACGACTGCATCTGGTGGAGTCGCTGTCTGGCAACCTGGCCGCCATGCTGCAGGCGCGCCAACTGGATCTGGCCGTGCTATTCGAGACCAGCACAACACGTCGCTGGAGCATCGAACCCTTGCTCGATGAAAGCCTGTTCGTCCTGGCCGCCGACCAACTCACGCAGCGGCCATCGGGTACCCGGGTGCGACTGGCGCAACTCGCCGATCTTCCATTGATCATGCCCAGTGCCGGCCACGGGTTGCGCGCGACGCTCAATGCTGCTTTTGAACGTGCGCGCGTCGTGCCGCGGGTCGTAGCCGAGATTGACGGCCTGGCGCTGCTGATGGATGCCGTCCGTGCCGGCCTGGGTGCCACCATACAACCCGGTGCCGCCATTGCAAGAAACACTGCGGAGGGCGTGCACAGTTGCCGGATCACCGATGCGCATGTGGGCCGGCGGAGCCTGCTCGTCAGCCTCTCGGACGATGAACTGTCTCCGGCGGCTCTGGCCACCCGGGTGGTGATGGCGGACACGGCTCGTTCGCTGGTGAGAGAAGGCCGCTGGATCGGCGCCAGTCTTCACAAAGACTGAACACCCGTTGCCTGAACCGGCCTGTCGCTTGAAGGGCTGCGTCAATACAGTCTCCTAACCCAACAAGGAGACGAGAAGTGAGCGGTGAACAAGTGGATGTGCTGGTCGTCGGAGGCGGCAATGCCGCACTTTGCGCAGCGCTCATGGCTCGCGAGGCCGGCGCGAGCGTGCTGATGCTCGAAGCCGCGCCCAAGGCTTGGCGCGGAGGCAATTCACAGCACACACGCAATCTGCGTTGCATGCACGACGCGCCGCAGGACGTCCTGGTCGATGCCTACCCCGAAGAAGAATACTGGAAGGACCTCCTCAAGGTGACCGGCGGCCTGACCGACGAGCACCTCGCGCGGCTCGTGATCCGGGCCTCTTCGAATTGCCGTGACTGGATGCGCCACCACGGCGTGCACTTTCAGCCGCCACTCTCCGGCGCGCTGCACGTGGCGCGCACGAATGCCTTTTTCATGGGCGGAGGCAGGGCGCTGGTCAATGCCTACTATCGCAGCGCCGAGCGCCTGGGGGTGCGGATTCGCTATGAGACACCGGTGGCATCCGTGGAAATCGATGGCGACCGCTTTGTGGCCGTGCACACCGAGGCCGGTGAACGCATCACCGCGAGAAGCTGCGTACTCGCCGCTGGCGGTTTCGAGTCGAATCGTCAATGGTTGCGCGAGGCTTGGGGCCAGAACGAACGAGGCGAATGGCCGTCCGACAACTTCCTGATTCGCGGCACGCGCTTCAATCAGGGCGTGCTCCTCAAGCAGATGATCGACGCAGGCGCCGATGCCATTGGCGACCCGTCGCAGGGCCACATGGTCGCCATCGACGCCCGCGCACCGCTCTATGACGGTGGTATCTGCACCCGCATCGATTGCGTGTCGCTGGGCGTGGTGGTCAACCGGGAGGCCCGGCGCTTCTACGACGAGGGGGAGGATTTCTGGCCCAAGCGCTACGCAATTTGGGGCCGGCTGGTCGCGCAGCAGCCGGGCCAGGTGGCCTACTCCGTCATCGACCAGAAGGCGATTGGGCGCTTCATGCCCCCCGTGTTTCCGGGCACCGTCGCCGACTCTCTGTCAGAACTGTCGCGCCGGCTCGGGTTGGACGAGGCCACCTTCGTGCACACCGTCGCCGAGTACAACGCGGCCTGCCGCGTCGGCCACTTCGACCATACCGCGCTGGACGATTGCCGCACCGAAGGGCTGTCACCAGCGAAAACCCACTGGGCTCGGCCTATCGACACTGCGCCCTTTCACGCCTACCCGCTGCGGCCCGGCATCACCTTCACCTATCTGGGCCTGAAGGTGGACGACACAGCCGCCGTGCGCTTCGGCGGCCACCCGAGCCCCAACCTTTTTGTGGCCGGCGAAATGATGGCTGGCAACGTCCTCGGCAAGGGCTACACCGCCGGCGTGGGCATGAGCATCGGTACGGCCTTTGGTCGCATCGCAGGCACCCGGGCGGCTGTCGCTGCACTGAGACAAGGAGAGAACCACCATGGCCGCGCTTGAACCCCTGACACGCGAGCCGCTGTCAATCGCGGAAGGCGAACGACGCTTCATTCCGATCCTTTCGGCCGCCGAAGCGGAGGTGGGTCGCCAGATGCAGATCTGCAATGCCTGTCGCTATTGCGAGGGTTTCTGCGCCGTCTTCCCCGCCATGACCCGCCGGCTCGAGTTCGGCAAGGCCGACATCCACTTCCTGGCGAATCTGTGCCACAACTGTGGTGCCTGCCTGCACGCCTGCCAGTATTCGCCCCCGCATGAGTTTGCCGTGAACGTGCCCAAGGCCATGGCCGAAGTGCGTGGCCAGACCTATGCGGACTACGCCTGGCCGACCGCCCTGGGCGCGTTGTATCGGCGCAATGGCCTGACGCTCTCGCTTGCGCTGGCGGCTGCGCTGGCGCTTTTCCTCGCCCTCGGAGTGATGATGAAAGGCGGCCTGTGGGGCACGGCTTCGGGCGAGAACTTCTACAGCATCTTCCCGCACAACCTGCTGGTCGGCATGTTCGCCCCGGTGTTCCTGCTTGCCACGCTGGCGCTCTCGATGGGCGTGCGACGCTTCTGGCACGACGTCACGCCGGCAACCAGCGGCGAGCCGCTGAATGCCCCCGCCGCTGCCGAGGCCACAGGCGAGGTGCTGCGCCTGAAGTACCTCGATGGCGGTCATGGCGACGGCTGCCACAACGAAGACGATGCCTACACGCTCGCGCGCCGGCGTTTTCACCACCTCACCTTCTACGGATTCATGCTGTGCTTCGCCGCGACCGGCGTGGCCACTCTTTACCACTACGTGTTCGGCTGGGTGGCGCCCTATGCGCTGCCGAGCTTGCCCAAGTTGCTCGGCGTCATCGGGGGCGCGAGCCTGATGGTCGGGACGGCCGGCCTATGGCGGCTGAACCTCAAGCGCCACGCCTTGCACGGCGACCTGAAGCAAAAGCCGATGGACCTCGGCTTCATCGCCCTCCTGTTCCTGACGAGCGCCAGTGGGATTGCCTTGTGGCTCGGTCGCGGAACGCCAGCCCTCCCCCTGCTGCTGTGCCTGCACCTCGGGGCTGTGATGGCCCTCTTCGCCACGCTGCCCTACGGCAAGTTCGCCCACGGCATCTTCCGCAGCGCGGCGCTGCTGCGGCATGCCGTCGAGAAACGCCTGCCGAACCCGGTCGGCCTCGGCGCGGACTGATCGGCGAATCGATACACCCACGGAGACCACCAATGAAAAAGCGCCATTTCCTGCAAGCCGCCATCCTCGCCCCGGCCTTCTGCCTGACCGCGCATGCGCAGGCACAGACGCAGGACTTTCCACCGAAGAAGCCGATCACTGTGGTCGTCGGCTTCGCTCCCGGCGGGGCGGCAGACGCTGCCGCACGCATGATCGCCAAGAAGCTCGGCGAAGACATCGGCCGCACGGTGATCGTCGACAACAAGGCAGGCGCCGGGGGCAACATCGCTCATCAGTTTGTTGCGAACGGGCCGGCAGATGGGTCGATGCTTTTGTTCGGGTCGATCGGACCCCTCACCATCGCGCCCCATGTGATGAAGGTGAGTTATGACCCATTCAAGGATCTGGCTCCGATCTCAGGCGGGGTGAACTTTCCCAATGTTCTGGTCGTGCACAAGGGCGTGGGGGTGAAGACCCTGGCTGAATTCGTCGCTCTCGCCAAGAAGAAGCCCGGCAGCATCGATTTCGCATCGACCGGCGCGGGCTCGGCTTCTCACTTGGCGGGCGAGCTCTTCAATCAACAAGCCGCAATCGACATGGTGCATGTGCCCTACAAGGGCGGTGCGCCAGCGCTGCAGGACTTGCTTGGCCAGCGCATCGCCTCGTACTTCTCGGCGCCTCCTACGGCCTTGCCTCAGGTGGAGGCCGGCAATCTGATTCCCTTGGCGACAACGGGTCTGACGCGGCCGGCGTACTTGCCCGGCATACCGACCGTGGCGGAATCGGGCTATCCCGGGTTCGAGGCCCTCAACTGGTATGCCTTCGTGGCGCCAGGCAAGACGCCGGTGGCGTTGCTGGAGCGGTGGAACGAGGCCATCGTCAAGGTGCTGGCTGATCCGGGAGTGAAGGATGCCCTCGACAAGCACGGCCTGACGCCGCAGCCGACGACGCGCGCACAACTCGCCGACTTCATGAAAAGAGAGGACGCGAAATGGAGCGCCATCGTGCGTAATCGCAAGATCACCGCGAACTGACGCGTGCGCCGCGGAGCCCCTGCATCGAACTAGAACAGCGTAGGCTGATCCGGGGGCTGCTTAGGCTTGGCGCGTTCAGGCTTCTGCTTGGGCGTCTTCGGCGGAGGCGGCTCGGGCGTCATCACCAGATGCTCGGCCGGGTACTGGTTCAGGAAAGACCGCGACCGCTCAACGGGCGCGTCAAGCCACTCCTCGTACAGGTCCTCGGGCAGGATCACCACCATGCGCTTGTCCTGCTGCTCGGGCGGGCGCTTCAGGTCCGGCCGGTGCATCTCCTTGAAGAGCGCGTGCGTGTCTGCGTTGATGGTCAGCATGGTGAAGCTCAGTTCCCAGAAGCTTGTCTGCGGGTTCCTCCACGGCGCCCACAGACCGGCAACGCCGAGCGTCTCGTCATTGGCCGCGGTGAACCTGGTCGGGATCGCGTTGCCGGTGCGCCAATCGGGCTCGTAGATCGCCTCGCAGGGCACGATGCAATGGCGAGCCTGCGCCCATGCTTGCTTGAAGCTTGCGAGCTGGTCCACGGTCTCGCTCCGGGCGTTATACGTGTTCTTGCCGAAGCCGGCATCCTTCGCGAAGCCCGGCAGGAGGCCGAAGTGCCCCTCGACGATCTCGAAGTCCGGCACCGCCTGATCCCCTGAATCACGCTCGGGCGGCCGGCGGATGAACGGCGCCTTTTGCGTCGGGTAGATGTGCAGCCCACCGGGCGGGGGCTCCCAGTCAGGCGGCAGCTTGAGCCCGAACCGCTTCTCGAGCTGCTTGCGTCGCTTCTCGGCTTGATAGTGGCTGCAAATGGCCGTCTCCAAACTGGTAGCAGATTCGACAGATTCTGCGACATCTGAAACTGTATATTTGTACAGTATGAGAGTCAGAGTTTCACCGCGGCGGATTGGAGGCCGATCCCTGACGTGGAACCAGAAGCCGAAGGAGTACCAGGGCACGCTCCTGAGCACACGCAGGTCCAATGACGACCGCATGGTCGTGGTGTTGTTCCTCAGTGGCCCAGAGAACGAGAGCGGCCCACAGCTTTATGAGCCGCGCGTCACATCCGTGCTAGGCGACGAGATACGCGTCGTCGGACTGGAGAAGCATGAACAAGCATGGGTACTGCAGGAATGGCAAATGGAGATCTTGAGATGAACGACGCCTTAGCGCAGTTGGCGAACGACCCTTGGTTCAGATGGCAGCATGCCTTCTTGGCCGAGTGGTGCCGCCTTGCAGAAGGCAATGCCGACCCTCACCAGGTCTTGGACCTTGCTGAAGAGCTCTACCGCCAGAACGTCAACCGTGAACCCGTTGAGGTCGCGCGGGAGGCGTGGGACGAGGAAGGCAATATCGACGAACCATGAACGCGCTCCAACCCACCCAAGAACTTTTTCCCCGCAGCCCAACTCTGCTACGCATGCCATCCTGGCTGGGCCTAGGCATCCATGAGGAGCTAGAGCTGCCGCTGGACCCTGGCGACTACAAGGTGACGCCCGGCGAGCGCTGGACCGTGACATCGCTCAAGAACGGCGAGACCGTCTACAGCGGGATCGGGCCTGTCGAAGTCGTTCGTTCGCCAGCCCCTTTCTGACGATGTTGACGATGGCGCTCTGTGGCACCTAAAGGTCGACCCGATGCCGGCCTCTACCGAGCTACGGCGAGCGGGCTGCCATAGCAGATGGATCAGGTCACGAGGAAGGCGGACGAGGGGCTGATTCTGGCCGCGGGCGAGTTGGAAGCGGTGGTTCATCGGCGTCATCGTGCGACTGCATCTTCGAACGCGGCTTCAGCCGAGGTGCTCTGACAGCCGCAAGGCCAGCGCAGTCAGGGTGCGCACGGGGTTGGCCGCGGTGCTCAGCGGTAGCACGGACATGTCGCAGACGTAGAGCCGGTGCGTGCCCACGACAAGCAGGTTCTCGTCGACTACAGAGTCGGCCGAGAATGGCGCGTCCAGCCGCGGTCGGTACGGCATTCGCAGGCTGCCTACTGCGTGGTGCACCGTACCCCAGCCGAAGCCCAGGCCGCCGCTCCCGTAGCGGGCACCGTCGGCGGGCTGAGCGGGCAGTCCGCCGGACTCGAACTGCGCGAAGATGTCCAGGGCCACGCGGTTGAGCACGTCCCAGATCTCTGTGGAAGACTTCTGCCAGCCCGCGAGCGCGAGGAAGCGTGAATTGGCCAGGTAGTCGGCCCAGCTCTGGTTGCGGAAGACAATCTCCGGTACGTAGCCGAAGGGCGGCGCCGGCCGGATCTCGTTGTTGTCGTCCAGGCAGTTGCCGAAGCTGAACTTGATGTCCAGGCGCGCCGCACCGGGTGGCCCGGCCGCAGCCTCGGCCATGGGATCGTTGTTTCGCAGGTGCCAGTACTCGTGGTTGAGGTTCATCTCCACGTTGAAGGGGTAGCGGATCTGGTTCGCATCCCGCCGGCCGCGCGAGTAGAAGACGATCTTGCCGTGGTCGATGGCGCCCAGCGGACGGCCGCCGATGCCGGTGACAAACGAGGTGATCTCGTTCGACGTCGGGTGGTCGGTCAGGCCGCGGCCGACCAGGGGCTTCACGCTGTCGGGCAGCCATGGGTACATGCTGGAGCGGCGCAGCAGTTTGGGGCTTTCGATCGACCCGCCGGCAAGCACGACCGTTGCGGCCTTGAAAACACGGGCCTTGCCGCTGCGGGTGTCGCGGACCACCAACTCCAGCCGGTCGTGGTGGTTCTGCACGTCCTCGACAAAGTGGTTGAGCAGCATGTGCAGGCCAGGGCCGTCGCCGTGGCTGGTGCCTGGCGTCAGGCCAAGCTGGTTCAGGACCAGCTCGGCCGTGTTGAACACGCCGGTCGGCTCCGTGTGGAACTGGTCCTTCGGCGTGCCGTCGCTCGCCAGGTAGGGCTGGTGCAGAGCGCGTGGCGTTTCCTCGATCAAGAAATCGTCTGCCAGCGGCGACTGCCTCAAGCGCTCCGCCACCGCCCGGGCTGTGGCGCCCATCGTGCGCGACATGTTCATCGTCTCTCCGGCTCGATCCAGCAGACCGGAGGCTAAATCCTGCCGCACCTGCGGCGGGAAGTAGTCGAGCTCCCAAGCCTGCACGGCCGGAATCAGCCCGGACCAGAAGATTGAGCGACCGCCGAAGTTCAACTGCGGTTTCTCACCGATGTAGTTTTGCGCCCCGCTTCCACCCGCCTGCACGAACGTGTCGCAAGCGAAGTGCTTGGCCAGGCTGCTGTTGGGGAAGCGGCAGACGTTGTAGACATGGGTCGGGTAGATGAACGAGCCGGCCTCCAGCAGCAGGATCCGCTTCTGACGGCCGAGCCGGTCGGCTAGGTCGTCAGCCAGCACCCCGCCGCCGATGCCCGAGCCGACGATGACGATGTCAAAGTCGTCTCGCCAGCCCATGTACTGCAGGAAAAGGCGTTCGCGGGCAGCCGTGTCGTCGGAGATGAAGTTGGCGTAGGTCGAGGTCTGGAACGTCATGGCATGTCACCGTCGGTGGATCGCGATGCGGCTGCCTCGCGGCATGCCGTCAGATGGCAGCACCGGTTTGCTTGCATTCCCGGTTGTCGTCGGCATTACTCCTGACTTGGACTGGCAGCCAGCGGCCGACACGTCGAAAGACATGGGGCTGGCACTGGATGCCCATTCCACGTTCCCATCGGCGTGGCATGTGAGGACGACACGGCTTCTTTCCTCGACCCGTGTCGCGTCGCTCCAGCATCCACGATCCGAGCGTGGCTGTCCATATGCCGGGCGCTGGCGTCCCCACCGCATAGGACTCAGGTAGGCGTTTCCTCAGGCCTTGCGCTGAGCGCCCAGACCGTGCTCCAGCGAACTATAGGAACTATGGTTTGGCTTGGTCGGGCTCGCCGACGGCGCGGCCGTTGATCGGCACGGAAGCAACCTCTACCAGCACCGTCAGGCAAAAGAGCCACTTCTTTTAACGATTTGAAGTCTCTCGACCAGCAAGTTGGCCATGCGGTTCACGCGCAGTAGGCACCTTTTGCAGCTAGCGCCCGGCGGCGCCCACCGGGGCCGCTTGGCTGGCCAAGAGCCCGTCGGCAAGCTCTTTCGCCTTGCAATCGAGCTTTTCAAGAAAGGTGTCCCGTTCGGCTTGGCTCGCGGTCAACACGACGCGGCCTGCGGTTTGCCCCATGGCAGAGATTCGACAAACTTGGGGGCTCACTAAGTCCGTTCCACCGTCTCAATTGTGTGCCTATATCGGCGTCGATGTCGAATCGGTCTCGTGCATACGGTGGTCACCACGGCGGCCAACGTCAATGACGTGACCCAGGCCGCCGCCCTGCTTCACGGCGAAGAGATGGTGGCCTTTGGCGATGCCGGTTACCGGGGCGTGGCAAGCGCGGCAGAGCGGACGTAAGGCGCCTCTGCACTGGTGGGCGCTTTCGTGCAAGGAGCCTGTCGCGCCGGTATCAGCTTTCAGCCACCTGCCGCTACCCTGTGGCGGTTCTTGCTGTCCCTGGCAATGCGACATTACAACTTTGCCTCGACAAAGTCTGTACGCGCCAAAATAGTGATGTCGCGTTCTAGCCGATTTCGGTGGGGCACGCGATCGGTGCCGCTCTGGTTGTCGTGGCCGGGCTGCTTGCGCTTCGCTCGGCAGCGAATGCGGATCGCAGGCCGCTCAAGGAAGTGGCACTCCCCTTGGATCGCAAGCTGAGGAGGATTTCGGCATCACTCGATGAGCGCGCGCTTAACGTCTTCCTGCAGGCTGCGCAGGTGCTTGCGCATCGCCGTCCTCGCCCGCTCCGGATCTCGGGCGCGCAGCGCGCGAACTATCTCGCCGTGCTCGTCGTGGTTCTCGCGCTGACGATGCAGCGGACTGTGCAGGCGGAACAGCCGCGCATTGACGCGCAGTTCTTCCACCAGCCGGGGAAAAACCACGTTGCCGCTGGCGGTGGCGATCAGAAGATGGAAGCGGTCGTCGAAATGCCAGTGCTCCGTTTCGTTGTGCTCGCCGCTGTCGAGTTCGCGGATGTCGGCCTCGAGCGTGTTGATTTCCGCATCCGTGATCTTGCCGACGGCGAGCGCGATGGCTTCGCATTCGATCACCTCGCGCGCGCGCATGCAGTCGAAGTACTCTTTGGTGCCCAGCGCGCGCACGGCATAGGAGCGCGCGTCGCGCCGCACCAAGAGCCCCTCGCCGGCCAGGCGCACCAGCGCTTCGCGCATCGGCGTGCGCGAGATGCGCAGATCCTCCGCCAGGCGCCCTTCCTGCAGCGGGCTGCCGGCGGAGATCTGGCGGTCGAGGATCAGCGTGCGCAGCCGCTCGTAGGCCTGCTCGGCGAGGCTGGCGGAGCGCACCTCGAGCGGTGCGATCGTGATGGTGGCGGGTTGCGTCGGACTGGGGAGGCTTGGCATGCGAGAAGAGGCTCTTTCCACGAGGGATGGGGAAAAGCTTATCAGGCCGGCATCGCCGGGGCCGCAATGTTCACAACCACTTGTCCAGCGGGTTGCCGTCGTTTGGCGCGCGCGGCCGCAGGCAGGGCTGAAAGCGGCCTGAGCCGGCCTCGGCCGAGAACGCGCCGTCCTGCCAGACCACGCGCCCGCGCGAGACAGTGACGCCGGGCCAGGCGCGCAGCTTCATGCCCTCGTAGGGCGTGTAGTCGGCGGCGTGATGCAGCATGTCGTTGGAGATCGGCTTCTCCTGCCCGGGTGCGAAGACGTCCCACACCACGAGATCGGCATCGCTGCCGACCGCGATCGTTCCCTTCTTCGGGTACAGGCCGTAGAGGCGCGCCGGGTTGGTGGAGGTGAGCTCGACGAAGCGGTGGATGTCGATGCGGCCCGCGAGCACGCCTTCGCTCATCAAGAGCGGCAGGCGCGTCTCCACGCCCGGAATGCCGTTGGGGATGCGGTCGAAGGAAGGCTGGTCGCCGGCGACGCGCTTGCCGTCGGCGCCTTTCATGTTGAAGGGCGCATGGTCGGACGAGAAGATGGTGAAGAGCCCGCTCGCGAGCCCGTTCCAGATGAACTGCTGGTTGGCCTTGTCGCGCGGCGGCGGACTGCAGATGCAGCGCGCCCCGTGCATTGGGTCGTCGGGATCGATGCCCAGATCTTCGGCGCTCAGGAACAGGTACTGCGGGCAGGTTTCCGCATGGATAGGCAGCCCGCGCCCGCGCGCCCAGTGGATCTGCTCGACCGCCTCGCGGCCCGACACATGCACGATCAGGATCGGCGTATCGACCAGCTCGGCCAGCGCGATGGCCCGGTGCGTGGCCTCGCGCTCCACCGCCATCGGCCGCGAGCTGCCGTGGTAGCGCGGAGCGGTGAGGCCGGCATCGAGCAGCTGCTCGGTAAGCCAGGCGATGCAGTCGCTGTTCTCGGCGTGGATCATGGTCATGGCGCCATGCCGGCGCGCGACGGCGAGCACCTCGATGATTTGCCGATCGTTCAGCTTGAGATCGTCGTAGGTCATGTAGATCTTGAAGGAGGTGTAACCCTTGTCGATCAATGCGGGGAGCTCGCGCTGCGTCACGTCCTTGGTGGCGTCGGCGACGATCAGGTGGAAGGCGTAGTCGATCACCGCCTTGCCCTCGGCGCGCCGGTGGTAGTCGTCGACCGCTTCCTGGATGCTGCGCCCCTTCTGCTGGGCCGCGAAGGGCAGCACGGTGGTAGTGCCGCCGCAGGCCGCGGAGCGCGTGCCGGTGAAGAAGTCGTCGGCGAAGCGCGAGCCGTCGCTGGTCGGCTGGTCGAAGTGGCAGTGGCCGTCGACGCCGCCGGGCGTGACCAGCCGACCGGCCGCATCGATCTCGCGGGCGGCGCTGCCGTCGAGCCCCTGCGCGATGGCGCAGATGCGTCCGTCGCGCACGCCGATGTCGGCCTTGTAGCGATCGCCCACGGTGGCGATGTCGGCGTTGCGGAGGATCAGGTCGTAGCTGCTCATTGCAAATCTCCGGCTAGCGCTGCTCGAGCACCACGTCGGCGGCCACGACCGGCGCGCTCGCATTGCCGTAGGCCCGGCCGTAGTGGCGCTCGATGCGGCGCTGCACGAAGTCCCAGGCGGTGGTCATCAGCAGGTAATAGATGGCGGCGACGAGGAAGAGCTCGAGCACCATGAACTTCTCCTGGATCAGCACCTGCGTGCGGCGCAGCAGTTCCTCCATCGAGATCACCGAGGTGATCGAGGTGGTCTTGAGCAGGCCGTTGATGCTGTTGCCCAGCGTCGGGATGATGAGCCGCATGGCTTGCGGCATGACGACGTAGCGCATGGTCTGCGCCTGACTGAAGCCCACGGCGCGCGCCGCATTGAGCTGGCCCACCGGCACCGACTGGATGCCGCCGCGCACGATCTCGGCGAGGTAGGCCGCTTCATTGAGGATCAGGCCGAGCAGCGCCGACTCGATCACCGACAGCTTCAGCCCGAGCTGCGGCAGCCCGGTGTAGATGATGATCAGCTGCACCAGCAGCGGCGTGCCGCGGAACACCCAGATGTAGAAATGCGCCGGCCCGGCCAGCCAGCGCTGGCTGGAGAGCCGGGCCAGGGCCAGCGCGCAGCCCACCACCAGGCCGCCGGCGATGGCCGCCAGCGTGAGCCACAGCGTGGTGACCGCCCCGTTCAGGATGTACGGATTGAACAGGTAGTCGGCGAACCCCGACCAGTTCCAGCCTTGTCCCATGGACTTTCCTTCGTGTGCAGAGGGGCTGCAGCGCGCTCAGCCCGCGGGGCCCTTGACGGTCACTGCGCCGTCGATCGCCTTCACGCCGTACTGGTCGAACAGCTTCTGGAAGCTGCCGTCGGCCTTCATCTCGTTGAGCACCTTGGCCATCGCGACGGCGAGTTCCTTGTTGCGCGTGGCCAGCGCCACCGGCGTCGGGAACAGGCCGTGCAGCACGCGATCGAAATCGCCGCGCTTCTGGTATTCGGCACCGGTGGAGTCGATCGACAGCGCGACCTCGACCTGGCCCGCGCGCAGTGCCTGGAAGGCCATCGCGAAGTTTTCGAAGGTGCGGATGGTCATGCCCTTCATGCCCTTGTCGGTGAGCTGCTTGTCGAGCTCGCGCGCCTTGCGCTCCTCGAAGCCGCCGATCTCCACGCCGATGCTCTTGCCGGAGAGGTCGTCGGGCTTGGCGATCTTCAGCGGGTTGCCCTTGGCCGTGCTGATGCTGATGGCCTGGTCTTCGTACTGCAGCATCTGCATCAGCTTGGCGCGCTCCTCGGTGTAGAAGATGCCGGTGTTGATGACGTCCCAGCGGCCGGCCTGCAGGCCCGGGATCATGGCCGAGAACTCGATGCGCACGTATTCGGGCGTGAGGCACAGGCGCTTGGCGATGGCCTCGCCGAGCTCCACGCGCATGCCTTTGAGCGCGCCGGTCTGGTCGACGAACTGCATCGGCGGCAGCGTCGGGTTGACCGACATCACCAGGGTGCCCTTCTTGACGAGCGCCGAGTCGGGCACCGGCGACTTGCAGGCCTGGGCCTGGGCTTGGGCTTGAGCCCCGCCCACGCCGAAGACGAAGAGAGCCGTTGCCGATGCGAGAGCGGGAAGCAATTTCATGATGGATTCCTTCAGGAGAGGGACGAGACGAGCAAGGGGAAACGGGGACGCTCAGGCGCGGATCGAGTCGAGCAGCCCGAGCTGGTCGAGCGCACGCCGGAGATCGACGGCATCGGCCTCGGGCAGCGGCAGGCGCGGCGCGCGGGGCTTGCCGACCGGCAGGCCCATCATCGACAGGCCGTCCTTGGAAGCCGCGACGTAGCGGTGGCCGCCGACCCAGCGCACGATCGGCAGCATCTTCTTGTAGAGCGCGAGCGCGGCGGGCATGTCGCGCTCGTCGGCGACCAGCTCGAAGAGGCGCGCCGACATCTTCGGGATCAGGTTGGAGCACACCGCGACCCAGCCCTGTGCGCCTAGCCAGAAGGATTCGTAGCCGAGGATGCCGGCGAACACGGTCATGCGGTCGCCGCAGAGCTCGATGATGTCGCGCACGCGCGTGACCTCCAGCGTCGATTCCTTGATGTACCTGCAGTTGTCGATGCGGGAGAGGCGCGCCACCAGCTCGGGCTTGAGGTCGACATTGGCCGTGGCCGGGTTGTTGTAGACCATGATCGGAATGCCGATCGCCTCCCCCACCTTGCGGTAGTGCGCAAACAGCTCGTCGTCGGTGGGCGTGCTGTAGAACGGCGGAATGATCATGACGCCGTCGGCGCCCATGGTCTCGGCCTCGCGGCTCAGCCGCACACACTCGTCGGTCCACTCCGCGCCGGTGCCGATCAGCACGGGCACGCGTTTTGCTGACGTGCTCACGCAGGTTTCGATCACCAACTGTCTCTCTTCGGCCGTCAACGACAGGAATTCGCCGGTACTTCCCAAGGGGATGAGCCCGTGGATGCCCTCCTCGATCTGCCAGTCGACCAGCTTCTTCAATGCCGGCACGTTTACGTGCTTGCCGTCGGCGGTCATGGGGGTGATGAGCACCGTATAGGTGCCTCGGAAGGCTGTCATCGCGGTCCTCGTTGAAAATCGAATGACGAAGTATATGTATACGTGTAGTATACGTATACATTCAATCGCGTCAATGCGGTTTTTTGCTTCGATCTGCAATGAGCGCCCGACTGACCCATCCCTCCATCACCGCCAGCGGGCGCCCCGTGCGCTTCTGGTATGACGGCCGGCCGATCGACGGCCTGGAGGGCGAAACCATTGCCGCCGCCCTGGCCGCCGGCGGCATCCGGCAGTTGCGCCATACCCGCGGCGGCGAGCGCCGGGGCCTGTACTGCGGCATGGGCGCCTGCTTCGATTGCCTGGTGACGGTGGACGGCCGGGCCAGCCAGCGCGCGTGCCTCACCAAGGTGGCCGACGGCCAGCAGGTGCGCTCCGCGATGCCCGCGGGAACGCCGGCGGATCCGCTGCGCCCGCTCGCGCCCGAAGCGGCCGCCGAGCCGGCAAGCCGGCAGGTCGACCTGCTGGTCGTCGGCGCCGGGCCGGCGGGCCTGTCGGCGGCGCTCGCGGCGCGGCGTGCCGGAGCCGAGGTGCTCGTGCTCGACGAACGCCTGCAGCCGGGCGGCCAGTTCTACAAGCCGCTGGCGCCCTCCCACCAGGCGGCTGCGCCGCCCGATCGCCAGTTCGCGGATGGCCTCGCGCTCGAACAGCAAGTGCGCGCTGCCGGCGTCACCGTGCAGCAAGGCGCACAGGTGTGGGCCGCGTTCTCGCCCCGGGAGGTCGGCGCGCTGATCGACGGGCACGCGACCGTCATCGGCTGCAGGCAGCTCGTGATCGCACCGGGCGCCTACGAGCGCCCGGTGCCCTTCCCCGGCTGGACGCTGCCGGGCGTGATGAGCACCGGCGCCGCTCAGACGCTGGCGCGGGCCTACCGCGTGACGCCGGGCCAACGGGTGCTGATTGCGGGCAACGGGCCGCTCAACCTGCAGCTGGCCGCGGAACTGCTGGCGGGCGGCGCCGAGGTCGTCGCGGTGCTCGAATCGGCCATGCGCCCTTCCCTGGGCCAATGGCGACAACTAGCGACGGCCGCGCGCACCGCACCCGATCTGCTGCGCGACGGCTGGCGCTACATGCGACAACTGCGCGCCCATCGCGTGCCATTGTTGTGGGGCCACGCGGTGGTCGCCGCCGAAGGCGAGGACGAACTGCGCGCCGTGCAGGCTGCGGCGATCGATGGGCAATCGGCGACGCTGCGCTTCGAGGCCGACACCCTGTGCCTGGGCTACGGCTTCATTCCTTCCACCGAACTGGCGCGCATGCTGGGCTGCGAGCACCGCACGGTGGATCGCCATCTCGGCCACCTCGCCACGGTGACGCGCGAAGACGGCGCCACCAGCCTGCCCGGCGTGTTCGTCGTGGGCGACGGTGCCGACATGGGCGGCTCGCGCGTCGCACTGGCACGCGGAGCGCTGGCCGGCACGGCGGCAGCGCGCATCCTCGACCTGCGCGCGCCCGAGCCGCGCAAGGAGCTCGGCCAATTGCGGAAGGCCGAGTGCTTCCAGCAGGCGCTGTGGTCCCTCTACCAGGCACCGCCGATCTCGCTGGCGACGACGCCCGACGACACGCTGCTGTGCCGCTGCGAGGAGATCAGCTTCGGCTCGGTGCGCGAACAGATCCGCGCCGGCCGCGACACGCTGGCCGCGCTCAAGCGCAACACGCGCCTGGGCATGGGCCGCTGCCAGGGCCGCTACTGCGCGGTGACCGCCGCGAAGCTCGTGAGCGAGCTGACGGGGCGGCCGCCCGAGGTCGAGCAGTACTTCGCGCCACGCCCGCCGGCCAAGCCGGTGCCGGCCGGTGCGCTGGGCTTCGAGAAGCCCGAATGGGGCGGCCACAAGCCTGCCATCACCCCCAACCTTGCCCGGCCCGTGGAGCACGCGCCCTTCGCGCCGCTGCGCACCGAGGTGCTGGTGATCGGCGCCGGCGTGCTCGGATCGTGCCTCGGCTATTACCTGTCGAAGGCCGGCCGGGACGTCACGGTGGTGGAGCGTGACGACATCAACCTGCAGGCCTCCGGCGCCAACGCGGGCAGCCTGCACGTGCAATTGCTGTCCTTCGACTTCGGCGCCAAGGCCCAGAAAGGCGGCGGCCCGGCCGCGGCCACGCTGCCGCTCGGGCCGATGTCGGTACGCCTCTGGCAGCAGATCGAGGCCGACTGCGACGAGGACCTCGAGATCAAGATCACCGGCGGTCTGATGGTGGCCGACAGCGTGGCCGGCATGCGCTTCATCGAGGCCAAGGCCGAGCTGGAGCGCGGGCACGGCATCGACGCGCAAGTGATCGACGGCACCGAGCTGCGGCGGCTCTCGCCCGCGCTTTCAGAGCAGTTGCTGGGTGCTGAGCTGTGCCCGATGGAAGGCAAGATCAACCCGCTGCGCGCGACCTATGCGGTAGCGGCGCGCGCACAGCAGCAAGGCGCGCGCATCCTGCGTGGCTGCAATGTGCAGGACATCGAGCGGCTGCCCGGCGATGGCGCCGGCTTCACGGTCCACACCTCGCGCGGCACCATTCATGCGGGCCGCATCGTCAACGCGAGCGGCGCCTGGTCGAGCACCGTCGGCGACATGCTGGACGTGAAGATCCCCGTCAAGGGCGCGCCGCTGCAGATGATCGTCACCGAGCCGGCGCCGCCGCTGGTGGACCACCTGATCGCGCATGCCGACCGGCACCTGAGCCTCAAGCAGGCGACCAGCGGCGGACTCATCATCGGCGGCGGCTGGACGGCCGCCTTCCACGAGGACATGCGCCTGAACCGCGCCGAGCGCGCCAGCATCGAGGGCAGCCTGTGGGTGGCGCGCCGGGTGCTGCCCGCCGTGAGCGGCCTGCACATGGTGCGCTGCTGGGCCGGCATGAACGTCAACATCGACGGCGCACCCATCCTCGGCGAGGTGCCCGGCGTGCCCGGCTTCTACAACGCCGTCAGCTCCAACGGCTACACGCTGGCGCCCGTCGTTGCCCAACTCGTGACCGACCTGATCGTGCACGGCCGCACCGAGATCGACATCACCGCGTTTCGCATCGATCGTTTTCTCTGAACCTCCACCATGACCGACCCTTCTTCCGCCCGCGACGCACTGCGCCAGTTCATCGACACGCATTTCGACGAGCAGGTGCGCACGCTCGCGCAACTGGTGCAATGCCCTTCCGACAATCCACCCGGGGACTGCGCGCCGCATGCGGAACTCACGGCCCGGCTGCTCGAGGGCATGGACTTCGAGGTGGAAAGGCATGCGGTGCCGGCCGACTTCGCGGCGACGCACGGCATGCGCAGCGTCACCAACCTGATCGTGCGCGAACGCTTCGGCGACGGCCCCGTGGTGGCGCTCAACGCGCATGGCGACGTCGTGCCGCCGGGCTCGGGCTGGAGCGTCGACCCCTATGGCGGCGAGGTGCGGGACGGCTGGCTCTACGGCCGCGGCGCAGCGGTGTCGAAGTCCGACTTCACGACCTATGCCTTTGCC
Source organism: Variovorax sp. Soil_C_33 (assembly GCF_057656935.1). Lineage (NCBI taxonomy): Bacteria > Pseudomonadati > Pseudomonadota > Betaproteobacteria > Burkholderiales > Comamonadaceae > Variovorax > Variovorax sp. Soil_C_33. The sequence continues at coordinate 205,885 of NZ_JBDGJK010000005.1, read as the reverse complement.
CTGCGCGCGCTCAAGCAGCTGCACGCATCCGGCATGCCTCTCGCCGGCACGGTCGAGTTGCACTTCACCTATGACGAGGAAACCGGCGGCATGGCCGGGCCGGGCTGGATTCTTTCGCAAGGCCTGAGCCGGCCCGACTACGTACTCTCGGCAGCCTTCTCGCACCACGTGGTGGTGGCGCACAACGGCTGCCTGCACCTCGAGGTGACGCTGCGCGGCAAATCGGCCCACGCCGCGCGGCCGGACACCGGCCACGACGCCATCGAGGCCGCGGCGACGCTGTTGCCCGCGCTCTACCGCTACCGCGACGTATTGGCCGGCCGGCCTTCGCAGACACCCGGCATCACGCATCCGACGATGGTGATCGGCCTCATCGACGGCGGCATCAACACCAACGTGGTCGCCGACGCGCTGAGCTTGCGGATCGACCGGCGCATCGTTCCGGAGGAAGTCCCCGAAGCCGCGGAGACCGAGCTGCGCGGCGTGATCGAGGACGCCTGCCGCGCGCTGCCCGGCATCTCGGTCGAGATCCGGCAGATCCTGCTGGCCCGGCCGTTCGCGCCGGCGCCCGGCGCCCAGGCGCTCGCCGATCTTTTGTGCCGCGAAGCCGGCGCCGTGATGAGCAAGTCGGTGACGCCGATCGGCGTGCCGCTCTATACCGACGCGCGCCTCTACAGCGAGGCCGGCATCCCCACCGTGATGTACGGCGCCGGCCCGCGGACGCTGCTCGAAGCCAACGGGCACCGCGCTGATGAACGCGTTCCACTGGACGAACTGCACAAGGCGACGCTGGTCGTCGCCAACAGCCTGCTGCAACTGCTGGCGCGCTGAAGTTCAGAGGTGGAGTAGTCGGCCGGGACGATGGACAGCGAAGAGTTGCTCAGGCTACAGCCGCCTGACCAACTTCATACGGCCTGGCGATAGGCGAAGGCCGATGGGGGTGCGGTATCTCTGCGGCCGGATCGCCCGCTCGGGCGCCCCCCTGCAGTGTCCACATCCTTCTGAGCGCGCTGCCCGCCACATCTCTCGCGATCAAGATAACTTCACTGTACGCGCGGACATCTCGAACAATCATATGCCATGCGGCAACTGCCATTGGGGCGCCCTCCTCTGCCGGCGTGGTGGGGTTTCGGATGCGCCAATCGACCTCACGTCGAACGCCTGCTCGCCCCCTGCCGCCCCAGAATAGGCCACCACACGCGCTCGCTGAATCGTTGTCCCCACGGGGCTAGACGTTTGCGAGTCCATGCCGGCTATTGGCCTTGTGCTCATGTGTGTTTGAGGCTTGGCGGACAGCGCATGTGTAGGACGCACCAAACCGATTTCTGGCACGGCCAGATTCAGCACGCGATATGCCGCTATCGGGGCTGTCCATCCTCTGGGCTGCAAGATCGCGCGACCGCCCGTGGAGAAAGAGGCCAGATGGGGCGCGATCACCTGTTCCGTTGCATAGATTTCGTCTCGATCAGCGAGGGCGGACAGTCGCGCAGCGAGATTGGGCGTGCTTCCGACCAAGTCGTATCGACCCCGTTCAACGTCGCCGTTCTCCAAGTAGGTGAGGCCCGCATGAATGCCTGAATGAAGCGCCAGGGGGAGCAAGCGATTTGACGCGACGCCGAAGGCGCTCGCCCGGACTGCACTGTGCAGTTTGAGGGCGCAGGCAATCGCCAGGCGCCCGTCTTCGTTCGAGGCGCCGTCCAAGCCAAAAAGGCAAGCACCCCATCGCCTTGCAACCGCGCGATCGATCCACCGTATTGCGCAACAATTTCGCGGCAAAGGCCGCGAAGGCTGCGCAGCAGATGTACATAGCGCAAGACCTGCATGGCCTCGGCCAGCGCGACCGAGCCGGACAGATCGGAAAAAAGGAATGGTCAGGTAGCGACTGCAAGCGGATGAAGGAACGTACCCCGCGTTGGAAGGCCGCTGCGCGTGGCAGGACACGACGAGGCTGGCGGCGCGCGTGCGTGATTTCGGATAGGGCGCGGGGCTCGGCGTGAGCGACCCCACTCTCCATTTCGACCCAGGAGCCAGCCAAAGAACAGGTCCTGATCCCGATCAGGCGCTCGGAGTTCACGCCCGTCGGGGCCCTTCATCCCCGGGCCGCCGGCTGCGATACTTCGAAATGTCCATTGCGCGAAAGCGCGCCCGAGGTGCAGGATGCAACGGAGCCGTCGGCCGAAAGGACTTTTCCTCCCGCGCCATTGCGTGGTTCTGATGCTGTGCGGGATCGAGTCCGCGCTCTCTGCAGGATCACCGTGCGACCCCGCTCTTAAGCCTCCGGTGGGCACACCTTATGCATATCGGCTTCGGGGCGAGGTGTGCGAGGACAGGCAGGTTGAACGTCGCGTGCCACTGCGTGGTGACGGTCTGGGCTTCGGGGGTGCCAGATCCGCGGGTGGTCACCGAGGTGGGCACGCGACGCGTGACGTCCCAGGTTGTAGAGGTCGTGATGCCCTTGAAGTCGGTCTCGCTCGTGATCAGGCCGTTCGCGTCTTGGACCCGCGAGGCTGCGTCGGACTCCCCTGTGCCCGAAGGCAACGAGCCACCGGTCACGGCTAGCTTACCGCGAGCATTGGTTCCCCCTTGTACTGTGCTGACTGATGCATCCCTACAGGTGCAGATGCCCGGGAAGTTTCGCGCCACGACGATCGGCGCCAGTGCTCTCTATCTGCGCTTGAGTCAAGCCAAGAGATCTGGTGAAGTCCGTATTGACGATCTTGGCTCCGAGGAAGTTAGCCTGGTCGAAGTTTGTGCTATCCATCTCTTCGACATTCGTGAGATCGGCGTGCTTGAGGTTGGCGCCGCATAAGGTGGCGTGGGAGAGCTTCGCGCCGTTGAGGTACGCGCCCCATAGCTCTGCTCTGTCGAGGTGAGCGCCCCAAAAGTCAGTCAACTCAAGATGGGCGTCGTAGAACTCAGCGCACCTAAGGTCGACGTCTCGAAGGTCAAATTTCCGAACCCTTTTGTCATCTGGGTGCCGGTGGCGATCAGCGTCAGAGCGGCCCAAGACTTGAAGAACTGCCTGGATGTCAGTGCGAGGTTTCTTTGGGGCGGCGTCTCGGAGGTAAGGCGCATTGTGACGCACATAGGCAGTCAGTATCTCCATCACCGGCCAGAAGAGTTGCGGATTGTCTTTGGCGATCCATTCAAGCGAATAGATGCCGCCAAGGCGCGCCTCTATGTTTGGCGTACCTTCCTTGCTGTCCGCTCCAAGTTGTGAGGTCGCTTCGTTGAATCTGTTGGTCAACTGCCCGTTTCGATCTATCTCCAGCTTCTCATGGGTGGCCTGCAAGTTCTTCCACGTGGCGACAAGCCCTAACAGAAGGGCGAATCCTGTCAGCGCCTGAACGACGCCCAGCACCAACTTCATTCGCGTATCCGTCTCGAACAAGACCAGGTCTTTCTCGAGCGCGACTCGAACCTCCGGCTGGACGCTCGCAACTTCTGCGGTAGTCCTGACTTCGTTCGCCTTTCGGACGGCGTACAGCTGCACCGATATTGCAAGTGCGATGAGCGCACAGATGGCAATGGCTATGCCCCAGAGCCAAGCGAGCAGGGACTTGCTATCCGAGCCATCGGTCACACCAGAGTCCCGGGAGGTGGGCTCGGCGCTGGGACTTTTCCCGAGGGATCTTGGATCTCGTCCAGTGCCGCGTCGTAGGCGACGTGCGAAGCCCGAAAACCATTGTTCGGCTTCCATAGCTTGTCTCCTCGTGCCGGGATCGACGCGGGTGAAACTACTCCTGCCGGCGCCTGTCTTCAAGTGTCTCGGATCTGTGACGGTCCAGAAGAGAGCTGGGCTCTCATCATCATCCTTTTAGTGGATGTGCAATGAGGGTCGTGCGCGACAGAATTTCGCCAGTCTCGCACTCCAACACGGCATGTGGCGGCCGAAGGTGCCTGCAAGAGAGGGCGCCAGCGGCCACGACTGGAGCAAGTTCATGCGCCCGCGAAACGTCACGGTCCAATCGATTCGGCGAATCCTTGTCGGCCTGCCCTTCGCGTTCGCTGCAGTCGGGCTGTTCGCCGGGTGCACGACCTACAAGTCCTTGCCCGGCGCGACCATCGCCAACACCGCTGTCAGCGGCGGCACCACCGCTTTTGACCACGCGGCGGAAACTTTCGCCAGGGACTTGCAAGCGAGCTCGGCCAACCCCGACCAGACGGCGCTGGCCTTCAAGGCGTTCCGCTCCGGTCGCGCCATGCTGGACCTTCAATGCGATCGCTATCTCGATGCGGTCGGCAGCGCGAACCAGGCAGCGTCCAACGAGCGCAAGCAATTGGGTCTGGTCGGCGGCTTCGCCTCCGCCATCATGGGACTGACGGGCAGTGGGGCCAAGGAGATCGCCGCTGTCGCCACGACGTTCAGCTTCGCCGCGTCGAGCATGGACGCGTTCACGACCACCTATCTGTTCTCCGACGCAGCCAAGTCGGTGATGAAGATCGTGCGGGAGTCGCAAAGCGCCTTCCTTGCATCGGTGCAAGGCGAGTTGTCGAACATGGACTACGCGGACGCCGTCGCGCTGCTCGGCCGCTACGAGACGGTGTGTCGTCCGGCGCAGATTCGCGCGCTCATCGACGATGCCATCTCCAGGGGCACCGTCGTGGCCGTAAGCCCTCCGGCTCCGACCGTGGCCGCTCCGCAAGCACCTGCGCCAGCACAGGGCATCGCTCCCCAACAGGCACCCGGGCAAGCACAGGGCCTTCCTTCATCGACGGTTCCGCGCTTGCTGAGGTTGCCTGTTCTCACTGTCAGATAGACCCTGAACACGAAAGGAAAGCATCATGACGACCAATGAACTTCACTTTTGCAGCTGCCCCGTTCCCCCCGCGCCCAGCGAGGAAGACAAGAAGCGCCTCGCCAGTCACAAGGCCGCATTCCTGAAGTCCACGAAGTGGCCAGCCCCGAGCGAGATCACGTGCCGCTTCCTTGAAGGAGCGCCTGCGCTGCAGAAGAAGGTCGAGGCCGTCGCAAGGGAATGGATGAAATTTGCCAACGTGGATATCTCGTTTCGCAATGCAGGTCCGACGGACATCCGCATCGCATTCATCCAGGGGAACGGTTCGTGGTCGTACATCGGCACGCAATGCCGCTCGATTCCCGAGCCGAAGCCAACGATGAACTACGGCTGGTTGACCGTCGACTCGTCCGATGACGAGATTCGGCGCGTCGTGTTGCACGAGTTCGGCCATGCGCTCGGCATGATCCATGAGCATCAGAACCCCAAGGCGGGTGGCGTGCAGTGGAATCGGGATGCAGTGATCAAGGATCTATCCGGCCCGCCGAACAACTGGGACATGGCGACCATCGAAGAGAACATGTTCAGGAAGTTCGAACTCGCCGCGGTCGATGCCACGAGCGTGGACAGCACGTCGATCATGATGTATCCGATTCCGCGGGCCTGGACCCTGGACGGCACCTCGGCCGACTTGAACAAGGAGTTGTCGCAGACCGACAAGGACTTTGCCAGGGAAAGCTACCCCTTCTGAACCTGCGCCGGTGACGATCCGATGAACACCGAAGACCATGCAATCCTGATCGGCATCGGCCGCTATCCGGAGTTCGGCGACAACCGCTCGCCGCTCGATCTCCAGGGGCCGCACAACGACGTCGATGCCGTCAAGGCTTGGCTGCTCGATCCGAACGGAGGCGGTTTTCCGGCGGACACCAAGAACATCCATGAAGTGAAGGCGGTGGCGGCCGATAGCGCGGACGATGCGCGTCCCAACATGACCGATCTCGACCGACTCATGTCAAAGCTTGACGAGATGATGCAGGAGAAGAAGAAAAACCGTCTAGCTCCGCTCATTGGTCGCCGCATCTATATCTACATGTCCGGCCATGGTTTCTCGCCCGGCAGGCAACGCGCGTGTCTTTTCACGGCCGATGCCAAAGAGCGGCTGACCTCGAACGTCCATGCCACCGGTTGGATCAACTGGCTGCAGGACTCGGGTTGCTTCCGCGAGTTCGTGCTGTGGGTCGACGCGTGCATGAACCGCGCCTCGTTCATTCCACCGCACGATCCGCCGCTGCCGATTCCGACGGGGACCAATCCGCCGCTGGCCAACTTCGTGGCATTCGCCGCGCAGCGGCCGATGAAGGCCGTCGAATTGCCGATCGCCCAGGACGAGGGCCGGACACACGGCGTTTTCACGTGGACGCTGCTCGAGGGTTTGCGCGGCGCGGCGGCCGACGTCAACGGGCGCGTGACGGGTCGCAGCCTCGCCGACTGGATGCGCAATGCGCAGTCGGCGCGTTTCGAGCAGCGTGATCGCGATGACCGCGACGTTGCGCAGGAGCCCGAAGTCATCCAGGAGGACGCGGGCCTGATCTTCGCCCGCGGTGTCGCGCCGCCGGTCTACGACGTGAGCGTGTCTTTTCCGCCCGCCGCCAACGGGAAGATGGCGCAGTTGTGGTCGGGTTCGCCACCGGCGGTCATGCAGAAGTTCCAGGTCGGCAATGCGCCGAAGACGGTGGCGTTGCGGCCCGGCTTGTACCTCATGGAGGTTGCCGATGCCGGACTTCGGCACGGATTCGAAGTCGTGCGCCCGATGGACGTGGCGGTAGAAGACACCGGTCCCCCGGTCACGCCGTGCAAGGGCGATGAAGTCTTCCAGCTCGAGATCGCGCCGGACGATGCTACGGCGGAGATCTTCGTCATCGACAGCCGGTTTTCCCTGGTCGACTACGGATTGGCGCGCCTCTCGACGCCCCTGCCGCCGGCCTTGTTCAAGGTGAAGATCCGCATCGGCAACGCCATCAATCAGCAAGTGATGCTGCTCGACCAGGACCGTCGGGCTGTCAAAGACCTCTCGGAACCGCAACTGCTCGCCACGGTAGTTCCCTTGCCCCAGACCGCCGCCACCCACGAGTACCATGAGGACACGCGTCGCCGCGCCATGGAAGCGGCCAGAGCGCTTGCACTTGCGCCAGGCCAAGCCGTGATCATGGCCATGGTGCGGACCTTCAGCAGAAAGGACGAACCGGTGCCAGGTACTACGCCGCCATGGCGCGGTGTCAGTGTCGTCGACGCGGCGGGCAATGTGGTGATCGACATGGAAGTGGACGGTGAGCGCAACGACGGGGCGGACGCCTGTGCGTTTGCTGCGAGAGCGGTCGAACCGGGCAGTTACTTCCTGCGGCAGCGTCTGGAAGACGGAGTCACCATCGAGCAAAGCGTGATTGCCTGCGCCGATTGGCGCACGGAGGTGTATGTGCTGCGGCGCGTTGTGCCGGGTGCGTCGAAGGTCGATGCGCGGCCGCGTATCGCGGTGATGATGCGTCGCCGGGAGGTACCGCTCAGCCCTGCTATCGACACGGAAGATCGGCTGGCGGAGACCGCGAAACTGGCCATGGCCAACGAGCGGCGCATCCTGAGCGCGGGCGTTGACGAGGCCCTGATGCTGAAATCCCAAAACCCGGTGGCTGGCATCATCGGCGGTCACTTGCTGCTGATCGAGCGCGAGCGCGATTCGGGGCGAGACCTTCGGATGCTCGACGTCGTCGTCGCCAACTTGCGGGCCTTGGTTGGGGATGGCCACCCCGACGTGGAGGCGCTGGCATTGCAATGTGCAGACCCCAAGCTGCGGCGCGTCGGCGCGCTGCGCGGTCCGCCCATGTTCCAGCGCAGCTGGGTTTTGCTGGCGGAGGGTGCGCGCAAGCGCGCCGATCTCATTCCCCCGGGCATGTGGGCGCGCGTGCAGGCACTGGCGGCGCTTCCACCCTTCCTGGTGTGGAATACCAACGAGGAAGTGAAGTCGGCAGTCCGGCAGGAGCTTGCGCGTGCCATTCTCGGGGGCGCAAGCGGCCGCGAAGAAGAGTCAGCGGTTCTCCTTGAATTGGGGGCGACGCCGATGGCAGGCAGTGCGGCGGAAGAGGCCGATGCGGTGGCGGGCCCTCCTGCGGCCGCCATGGCAATGCGAGCATTGCCTGGCGCGTTTGCGCCGACGCGGGGCAGCCGCGGGGGCAGACAGGCGGGCAGCTCTATCACGCTGACGCGCGCCGCGCGCGCGAAGGCTGCCGCCATGAACATCCCGCCGTGCGCACTGGAGGCCTTGAAGGCCAAAACCTGAGAGCCCGCAAGGAGGATCGTCACGCGCATCGCCATTCCGTCAGCCGACTGGCTGGAACTCACCGGCGTCCGTATTCCGCCCGGGCTGCACCTGTCCTTCCAGCGTTTTCTGCGCCCCGAGTCGGGCGTTGTCGGCACTGGCTTGCCGCCAAGCCTGGGGGCGTTGCCCGTCGCGCTCGGTCGCCATGGAGATCTCATCGTGCCGACTGCGGACGATGAAGTGTTCTGGATTGGATTGAGCATTTCGCGAGCCGACCAGCCGGTCGACCTGACGCTGGCGGTGGAACTTCGCAGCGGCGAAATATTCGTCGCGCCGACGATCACGGTGCGTTCAACGGACCGCATCGGCGGGTTTGCACGCGCGGGGCTGGAGACGTATGCCTTCGCCCGAACCGGCGGCGACGAGATCGGCGGTGGGTGCATTCGTCTTGCATTGCGCGCCGCGTCTCTCGGGGCCGGCAGGGAGGTCTTGGAGTCGTCCGTGCGCATCCTCGACTACGCCGGCTACGTCGCCGAAAGCGGGCGGCCCCCACCCTCGCCGCTCGATGTGGGCGCAGGCTATCGGGGCTGGCGCCTGCCTTGAACGGCCCGCGGCATCATTTGGGAAGCGCGATCCCGATCGAGGTCGAAACGCTCGCAGGGGACGCCTGCTGCAATTTGTCGAATGTCGTCGGCCCAGGCAGTAGACGTCGTCCATCATCGTGCCGAATCCCGGGTTGTTGAAGGACCTAAGTGCAGATCTACCAGGCTACTTGAACCCGCTGCGCATCACAGTTTGAATTTTCGGCCGGGTCTTTCACCCGTCTTCGAATTTTCCGGACGGCGCGAGCATCGTGCCGCGGCAATTGGAAGAACCGCAGCGGCCAGGGACAGTTCGAGGGCGGTGAGCCGTCGTCCGCCGTCAGGCAATAGTCGATGAACAGTTCGTCCCCTGCATCCAACTTGTGAGCTGAGAACGGGCATGCCGCACTTACAGGCCATGAACAATGAAGGTGTCTTTTGAGGAAGATACAAACAGGGTCGTCTCGCCGACTCGGGTGAATCGATATTCCTTGCCGTTGATCGCGATGGACTTCATGTTGGCCCACACTCGATACTCGTAGCCACCGGCGACGGGCGTCGCTTGCAGGACCTTAAAAACCGGTGGCACGTGTACGTTGAAGCTGATGTGGGCTGTTGCACGGCTGCTCCCCGCACCCGACTCTGCCGCGCAGGGCAAGGCGAAGGACAGCAGGAGCGTGGTGAAAGCGAGTCTTTTCACATCGGCACAAACTCAAAATTCTTCTACGGCTGCCCTGCTCGAATCTCGAACGCCTACTTCAGCTCGCCGAGCTCCATGAAGTTGCTCTCGATCCAGATTCGGCCCTCCTCATTCAGCGCGAAGCTCAGGGCCTTCTCTCTGGACAACTTCTTCTCCTGAATCGCCCGGGACAGCGGATTCACACTCCCGAGCTCACCTCGCCTATGGTTGTAGACGTGCTCCGTGCCGTCTTCATCGCTGTAGGTGTAGGAGACCGTGATGCCATCCAGGTCGGCGAGAGGCTGCAAGAACGCGATGAACTGCGATGCCGTGATGCCTTCGGCCCTGATGGCGTCCCAGTGCTTGTAGAGATTCGACTTTGCGCCTGTCTGTTTGCGCTGGACGACCTCCGATGCTTGCCAGAAGGGCTGGACCTTGGCGACTGTCAGCACTGGATCGTCCGGGCCACCATTCTTACGGAAGAAGTTGCCTACGGTCCTTGAGAATGTCGTGCCATTTGCTAGCGATCTATGCCCTGCTGGCAAGTCATCCAAGCAATGAGGCACCGTTTCCATTTCATCGCTGCGCTTGTTCATGATTGCGAATCCTTCACTTCCTCGTTCGATGAGGGCGACATCGTATGGTTGCGAACGGCGTCGCGTCCGCTTTCTGGCGTCCGATCCTACGAAGGAAACGTGCATTTCTGACGAAGCCGGCCTCGTCAGCTTGCGTGCATTGGTGGACTCATGGCGGAATGGAGTCCAAAGTTTTCATGCCGAGCGGAGTTGCTCACGCGTCTCGAGTGCTCGGCCGGCCAACATGTCGTTTCCACCCTGCATCAACTCGCGTTGGTCAGGCCGCGCAGTCAGCAGCTGAGCTTGTTCGAAGCGCTTTGCGGTACGGGCTGCACCTGGACATAAGCAAGGCGGGCGTCGTCAGAGGCTATTGCGCGAGAGGCGCACTGGCGAATGGCCCCGATTCAGCGGGAGACGTCAAACTTCTGACTCGCGTCACTAGTTCGTTTGGTAGATGCGCGTTCTGCCCCGTGGACGGATGATGGGCGCGCTTCGTTGGTTTCGCGGCGAGTCGTGTCGGTAGGTTACGAGCCGTAATGCGGCGCACGTTCTGGTCCACCGAAGCAGTGCTGCGATTCGATCGGAGCGACACGTTGCTGCGCGTTGCCAGCCGGCGTCGGGGTGATCCACGCTGCGGTATTCGGTCACCGGGCGTTAGGTGTTTTCACGGCTGGCTCGGCTGGACTAAAAACTCGGGGAGGCGGGTCGCCGCGCGGGAGCTGGATCTCGCGCGACGTGGGTTATTGCCATTGCAAAAGAACAAGGGCGTGTGTTCTCCAAAGTCATGCGATGGAGGTCGACGGCTCTCTTCTGTGACGACGCGAACGCAACGCAGGCGCGACGTGGTTCGCGAAGCGTTTCGCCAGGCAGTCGGCGGGTTGAGGACGGACAAAGAATGCGCACAAACAGCTCTTCATGCACGCAGACCGCAGCCTGTCCAGAGGCCGATGGTGACGGCCACGCCAGTACTGCGCTGGCGCAGAATCTTGTCGGTCACAGCCCGCCCTTTCGCGAGGCCATGGAGCTGGTGAAGCTCTACGCCGCGTGGTCCGCGCCGCTGCTGATCGCCGGCGAAACCGGCACCGGCAAGGAGTTGGTCGCGCGCGCGGTGCACTACCAGAGCCAGCGCCGGCACTGCCCGTTCATCCCGGTCAACTGCGCGTCGCTGCCCGACACACTGGTCGAGAGCGAGTTGTTCGGCCACACCCGCGGCGCTTTCACCGACGCCAGCCAGGCGCGCCAGGGCCTGGTGCGCTTGGCCGAGGGCGGGACGCTGTTCCTGGATGAAGTGGAAGCGCTGTCGCCGCGTGGCCAAGGCGTGCTGCTGCGCTTTCTGCAGGACTCCAGCTATCGGGCCCTGGGGGGCAACCAGTTGCACCATGCGGACGTGCGCATCGTCGCGGCCTCCAACGTTGACCTGCACGAGAAGGCGGCGGCGCGCATGTTCCGTGACGACTTGCTGTACCGGCTGGACGCCTTTCGCGTCACCCTCCCGCCGCTTCGCGAGCGTCTTGACGATCTGAACCTGCTGGTGCCGCACCTGCTGGCCAAGGCGGCGCGACAGACCGACGGCTTGGCGCGCCGCATCGACGAGCCCGGCCTGGCGCTGCTTCGTGCCTACGACTGGCCTGGCAACGTGCGCCAGTTGGAGCACGTGCTGCTCAAGGCCCACGTGGTCTGCCAGGGATCCGAGGTCGGCGTCGACGATCTGCGCCGATGCTCGCCCGAGCTGGCCCAGGTTGGCGTCCCCGGTGTGTCAGCTGCCGCGCCTCCGCATTCGTTGCGCGCGGCCAAGCGCGCAGCCGCCGACCAAGCCGAGCGCCGCTTCATCGAGGACTGGCTGTCGCGCACGGCCGGCAACATCAGCGAGGCCGCACGGTTGAGCGGCATCGAACGGGCCTCGCTGAGTCGACTTGTCAAGAAATACGGCGTCAAGGCGCGCGCGCTCGGTAGCGTTTAGCGCCACCTTCCTTTCCCCGCCCCCGCACTTCCCGCACTTCTCCACCGTTTGGTGGATCGGATTCTTGCGCCGCTTGCGCGGCCCCATGTCGGCGCAAGCACACCCGTGTCCGCCACGACACGCACCCCATTCGCAACAGCGGCGCTGCGGGAAGCCGCCAACGCAGCGCGTCCGGATTGCAATGCGGGGGCTGTGTATCCGACCGCACAACCACCCCAGGGACCTGTCAAAAACGCCAATCAAATCAAGCACTTGCAACGAAGAAACAGATGGCACGCTTGCTGCAACCTGATGCGTTCGTGACTTCGTGGGGTGGACTTGAATGCCCGGCGCGACGACCTGATGGCGGTGACGGAAGTGGTAGCGGCCCTGGGCCGCTACGTGCGTGCGAATCCGCAGGCCTGCGACACCGTCGCGGGCATCGCCGCCTGGTGGCTGCAGCCGCCGACGGCGAGGAGTTCGCCAGACGTTGTCAGTGCGGCGCTGGCCGCGCTGGTGGCCAGTGGCGAGATGGAGTGCGCATTCGGTCCGGACGGCCAGACGGTGTACCGCGCCGCCCGGCCCGCAGGCCATGAGGGATCGCAGGCGGAGCCGCCAGGCTCTTGATCGTCAATTGATGGAGGGGAATGTATGCCCAGTGCCCTGAGTTACCCAGGCGTCTACGTGGAAGAAGTGCCCAGTGGCGTGCGCACCCTGACCGGTGTGGCCACCTCGATCACGGCCTTCGTCGGCCGGGCCGCCTCCGGCGCTATCAACGACCCGTTGATGCTGACCAGCTTCGCAGACTACGAGCGCCGGTTCGGTGGCCTGGCCGTGGACTGCCCCATGTCCTATGCGGTGCGCGACTTCTACCTGAACGGCGGCGCGCTGGCGCTGGTCGTGCGGCTGGTCGGCACCGCGGCCGATCCGGATGCGGCCGACGCGCCGGCTGCGGCTTCGGCCGCCACGCTCACGCTGCCGGCTGGCGGCGACAACCTCGTGCTGACGGCGGCCAGCCTGGGCGCCTGGGGCGGCCGGCTGTCGGCCGCAGTGGACCATGGCACCGACAGCGGCCTGCCGGCCGCCGACCCCACGCGCTTCAACCTGCGCCTGCGCTACCGCGTGCGGCCGGGCCGCGACGACTTCGTGTTCGAGACCATCGGTGCGGTGTCCACTACCGCCGGCGACCCGCGCTACCTGCCGCTGGTGCTGGAGCGCGAATCCACGCTGGTGCGGGCGCTGGGCGCGGTGCCGGCGGCGCGGCCCGCCTCCACCGTCACGCCCACCACCATCACATGGATCGACGCCGCCGGCGGCGACGACGGCCCCCCGCTGCGCGCCGAGGACCTGCTGGGCAATGCCGCCGGCCGCACCGGCATCCATGCACTGGCCCATGCCGACCTTTTCAACCTGCTGGTGATCCCGCCGCTGGCGCGCAACACCACCACCCTGCCGTCCACCTACACCCCGGTGCCGGCCAACGTCTGGCAGGCCGCGCTCGCGCTGTGCGTGGAGCGCCGTGCCATGCTGGTCGTCGACCCCGATCCCGGCTGGGCCGTGCCGGCGGCCAGCGCCGTCACCAATGCGCAGACCGGCCGCACCGGGCTCAACCTCAGCGGCCCCGGTGCGCGCAACGCCGCGCTGTACTTCCCGTGCCTGCGCATGGTCGACCCGCTGCGCGACAGCCGTGTCGACACCTTCATGCCCGGCGGCGCGGTGGCCGGCATCATGGCGCGCACCGACGTGGCGCGCGGCGTCTGGAAGGCGCCGGCCGGGCTCGACGCGGCGCTCAACGGCGTGCAGGACCTGCAGATCAACCTGAACGATCTGCAGAACGGCCAACTCAACCCGCTGGGCATCAACTGCTTGCGCTCGATGGGTGTGAACGGCCGCGTGGTCTGGGGCGCGCGCACCCTGCGCGGCGCCGACGCCAGCGCTGACGAATACAAGTACGTGCCGGTGCGCCGGCTCGCGCTGTTCCTCGAAGAAAGCCTGTACCGCGGCACGCAATGGGCGGTGTTCGAGCCCAACGACGAGCCGCTGTGGGCGCAGGTGCGCCTGAACCTCGGCGCCTTCATGCAGGGGCTGTTCCGCCAGGGTGCGTTCCAGGGCGCCTCGGCGCGCGACGCCTACTTCGTCAAGTGCGACAGCCAGACCACCACGCAGGCCGACATCAACCTGGGCGTGCTGAACGTGGTCGTCGGCTTTGCGCCGCTGAAACCGGCCGAGTTCGTGGTCATCAAGATCCAGCAGATGGTCGGCCAGATCCCCACCTGATCGAGGAACAACGACATGGCACAGTTCAGCGTCAACGCCACCCGCTTCGACCCCTACAAGAACTTCAAATTCCGCGTCAAGTGGGACGGCCGCTACGTGGCCGGCATCTCCAAGGTCGGCGCGCTCAAGCGCAGCACCGAGCCGGTGGAGCACCGCGAGGGGGGCGATCCGTCTTCCACGCGCAAGTCCCCGGGCCGCACCAAGTTCGAGGCCATCACGCTGGAGCGCGGCGTCACGCACGACGTCGAGTTCGAGCGCTGGGCCAACAAGGTCTGGAACTTCGGCTCCGGGCTGGGCGCCGAGGTTTCGCTGGCGAACTTTCGCAAGGACCTGATCATCGAGGTCTACAACGAGGCCGGCCAGCTCGCCATCGCCTACAAGGTCTTCCGCTGCTGGGTGTCGGAGTACCAGGCGCTGCCGGACCTGGACGCCAACGCCAACGCCGTCGCGATCCAGACCCTGAAGCTCGAGAACGAGGGCTGGGAGCGCGACTACGACGTGGTCGAACCGGCCGAGCCCACCTTCAACGAACCTGCCTGAACGACGACCCCGTGCGGAAGGTGGCTATGCGCGCGCTGGCCGGCTCTGAACTGCTGTCGCTGTGGGAGTGTGGCGCCAGACGCCATGCGCTCGACCGCAGTGCGCTGCTGGCCGCCGCGGCGCGCCCTGACTGGCCGGCCGAGGCCATCCCCGACCTGCCGCTGGGTGCGGTCAACGCCAGCCTGCTGCAACTGCGCGCGGCTTGCTTCGGCCCGCGCATCGACGGCCATGCCGACTGTCCGCGATGCGGCCAGCGCCTGGCCTTCGAGCTGGACGCGCGGGAGTTGCTCGCCCCTGTCCAGGACGACGACCTGACCCCGCGCGAGGCCGAGGTCGCCGGCCTGCGCGTGCGCGCGCCCAGCCTGCGCGACTTGGCGGCCGTGGCGGCCGACGCGGATGCCGAACGCGCCGCGCGCCAGCTACTCGCACGCTGCACCCTGGCCGGCGATGCCGCGCGCTTGGATGAGGCGGCGCTGCGGGCCGTCGAAGAAGGGCTGGACGCGCTGGACCCGCAGGCCGACCTGGCGCTGGCCCTGCAGTGTGTGGCCTGCGGCCATGCGGACCTGGTGCAGTTGGACGCCGGCCAGCTGCTGTGGGAAGAGATCGAAGCACGTGCGCTGGTGCTGCTGCGCGAGGTGCACCAGCTGGCCAGCGCCTACGGCTGGAGCGAGGCGCAGATCCTGGCGCTGACGCCGGCGCGGCGGGCCAGCTACCTGGCCATGGTGGGGGCGGCATGACGGGCCTGCTGCACCGCCTGGCCCAGCGCGCCACCGGCAACGCTTGGACAGTGCGCTCGGATGTGCGCTTGCCGTTCGGCGCGGATGGCCTCGACCGGCCGCAGGCCGACGCGGCGCCGCCGCTGATGGAAGCGGCGGCGCCCGAGACCCACGCGCGCGCGCGGCCCCGGCCGCCCGAGCCAGCTTCGCTCGTCACGGCCGCGCCAGAGCAAGCCGTGCCACCACGCGTGCAATTGCCCGCCGTCGCCGCTCAGCACGGGGGCGCGCAGCCCGTGGATGCCGAGGCTGCGGCGACGCGCACGTCGGTAGCCACGCCCACGCAGCCACCCGGCACGGCCGCTGTTCCGGCCACTGCCATGCCCACCATGGCGTCCCTGCACACACCGGCCCGGCCGCAGTCAACGCCCCCGCCGCGCCGCGCGGAACCCATGCCGCTGCTGCCGCCGCAGCCAAGCACTGCCGGCCACGCCGCGTCCCTGGCTCAGACGGTGCGGGGCCCGGCAGCGTTCGCCCTCCCGCCGGCGCCGCAGGCCGCTGCCAGTCAAGAGACCGAGGTCCACATCCATATCGGCCGCATCGACGTGACGGCCTTGCACGAAGCGCCCCGTCCCAAGGCCCGCCCGCGCGAGCACACGCAACCCGTGTCGCTGGACGCCTACCTCGCCACGCGGAGCAAGACATGAGCACGGCCCTGGCCATCGCCGGCGTCAGCGCCGTGCTGCGCGACCTGCTCAACGACGGGCTGGTCAACCGCAACGTCAGCGGCGTGCTGGGCTCTAGCGTGACGGTCAGCCTGCTGGCGCCCGACCGCGTGGTGCCCACCGGCGGCACCGAGGCCTCGCAGCTCAACCTGTTCCTGTACGGTGTGACGCCCAACGCCGGCTGGCGCAACGAGGCCCTGCCCTCGCGCGACGGCGCCGGCCGTGCGCGGCTCACGAACCCGCCGCTGGCGCTCGACCTGCACTACCTGCTGTCGGCCTACAGCGCCGGGGACCTGCATGCCGAAATCCTGCTGGGCTACGCCATGCAGTTGCTGCACGAGATGCCGGTGCTCACGCGCGAGGCCATCCGCACGGCGCTCAACCCCTCGCCCGCCACTGGCGCCACTTTGCCGCCGGCACTGCGCGCGCTGTCCGAATCGGGCCTGGGCGAGCAGGTGGAGCTGATCAAGATCACGCCACAGCACCTGAACAACGAGGAGATGTCCAAGCTCTGGACCGCCACGCAAAGCCACTTGCGCCCCAGCATGGCCTACAGCGCCTCGGTGGTGCTGATCCAGGCCCAGCGCCCGGCCCGCACGCCGCTGCCGGTGCTCACGCGCGGCCGCATCGACGAAGACACGGGCCGCGAGACCGGCATCGCCGTGCAGCCCAGCCTGCTGCCCAGCGTGCCGGTGCTGGTGCGCGCCGTGCCGCCACTGCGCCAGCCGGTGGCAGCCGTCGGTGACACCGTGGCCCTGCAGGGCAGCCTGCTCGACGGCGACGACCGCGAAGCCTGGCTGCGCAACGCGCGCTTCGACATCGCGAAGATGCTGCCGGTGCTCGCCCCCGCGCCGGACCGCCCCGCCGCCACCGTGGCCGCCTTCTCGCTGGCCGCCCAGCAGGCCACGCTTCCGGCCGGCGTGTACCGCGTGAGCGTGCGCCTGACGCGGCCCGATGCGCAGGGCGAGGACCGGCTGCACGAGACCAACGCGCTGCTGCTGACGCTGGCGCCGCGCATCACCAACCTGCCGCAGACCGTGGCGCGCGCGGGCGACGGTTCGGCCAGCGTCTCGATCCAGTTCACGCCCGACCTGCACGAAGGCCAGCGCGCCGTGCTGGTGCTGGGCGCGGCGGAGGTGCTGCCGCAGACGGCAGGCGCCACGCCGAATTCGCTGGTCTTCGTGATCCCCGACGCGCCGGTCGGCGCGCATCTGGCGCGCCTGCGCATCGACGACATCGACAGCCCGATCATCGACATGGACTTCGAGCCGCCGGAACTGCCGCGCTTCCTGGACCGGACGGTGGAGATCACGTGAACGCGCCCGACCGCCTGCTCGCCTGGAGCGATGCCAACCAGCGCCTGCTGGTGGCGGAGTTCGCGCGGCTGGCGGCCCTGTTGGGCCACGGTGCGGGCGACGGTGCGCGCGACGCCGCCGCGGCGGAAACCCAGGCCGCCGCGCTGCGCGCCGCCATGCCGGCACCGGCCGCGATCGACACGCTGGCGGCGCTGTTCGCGCTCAGCGCCTTCGAGCGCGACCTGCTGCTTTTGGTGGCCGGCGTCGAGATGGACGCGCGCATCGCCGCTCTGTGCGCCCAGGGCGGCAGCCAGCCGCATCGGCCGTGGGCCAGCTTCGGCCTCGCGCTGGCGGTACTGCCGCAGCCACACTGGAGCGCCATCGCGCCGAACGAGCCGCTGCGCCGCTGGCGCCTGCTGGAAGTCGACGAGAGCACCTGCATCGCCGGCGCCAGGCTGCGCCTGGAAGAGCGCGTGCTGCACTTCATCGCCGGGCTGAACGCGCTGGACCACCGCCTGCAGCCGCTGCTGCAGCCGCAGCCGCCGGCCGGCGCCATGGGCCGGGACCAGCAGGCCGCGGTCGCGCAACTGCTGGCCCGGCTGCGCGGCGCCACCAGCCGCCTGCCCGCCATCGTGCTCGACGGTGACGATGCCCCTGGCCAGCACGACGTGGCCGCGGCCGTCGCGGCCGGACTGGGCGCCGGCCTATATCGATTGTGTGCGACCGACGTACCGACGGCCGCCGCCGAGCAGGCCGCTTTCGCAGCGCTGTGGTTGCGCGAGGCTGCGCTGCTGGGCTGCGGGCTGTTGATCCACTGCGAGGAGCGCGAGGCGCAAGCAACCGTGGCGCGCCTGCTGGAACGCCTGAGCGGCCTGGTCTTCGTCAGCGGCCACGAATTGGCGCTGGGCGACACGCCGCAACTGCGCCAGAACATCGCGCGACCCGAGGCGCCCGAACGGCTGCAGCTCTGGCAGGCCGCGTTGGCCGACAAGGCCGCGGCGCTGGGGCCGGTGGTCGACACGCTGGCCACGCAGTACCGCCTGGGCGCGCGCCGCATCGCGCAGATCGCCGCGCAGGCAAGCGGCGACGACGCAGCCGCCAGCGCCGCTGCGCTGCACGAGGCCAGCCGCGGCCCGGCCCATGGCATGCCCGGCCTGGCCCAGCGCATCGACACGCGCGCGCGCTGGTCCGACCTGGTGCTGCCCGAGGCCCAGAAGGCCGTGCTGCGCCAGATCGCGGCCCACGCCCGCCACCGGCTCACGGTGCACCACCAATGGGGCTTCGCCGCCCAGGGCGCGCGCGGGCTGGGCATCGCGACGCTGTTCTGGGGTGACAGCGGCACCGGCAAGACCCTGGCCGCCGAAGTCATCGCCTCGGAACTCGGCCTGGCGCTTTACCGCATCGACCTGTCGGCCGTGGTCAGCAAGTACATCGGCGAGACCGAGAAGAACCTGCGCAAGGTCTTCGACGCGGCCGAGGAAGCCGGCGCCATCCTGCTGTTCGACGAGGCCGACGCGCTGTTCGGCAAGCGCAGCGAGGTCAAGGACAGCCACGACCGCTACGCCAACATCGAAGTCAGCTACCTGCTGCAGCGCATGGAGGCTTACGGCGGCCTGGCGATCCTGACGACCAACCACAAGGCGGCGCTGGACGCCGCGTTCCAGCGCCGCCTGCGCTTCGTCGTGCACCTCCCCTTCCCGGACCAGGCGCAGCGCGAAGGCATCTGGCGCGCGGTGTTCCCGGCCGGCGCGCCGCTCCATGCAGACATCGACCACCCCAAGCTGGCGCGGCTGAACGTGGCCGGCGGCACCATCCGAAACATCGCGCTGGCGGCCGCCTTTCTGGCCGCCGAGGCCGGCACGCCCATCGGCATGGCCACGCTGCTGCAGGCTGCGCAGCTGGACGCGGCCAAGCGCGACAAGCCCTATTCGGACGCAGAAACGCGGGGGTGGGTCTGAGGACCCGCAACGCTTGACGGAATAAGCGAGCACGCCATGCCACGCATCGTCCTCCATATCGACCGGCTGGTGCTGCGCGGGGTGGAGCGCGCCGATGCCGCGGGCGTCTCCGACGCGCTGCAGGCCGAGCTGCGCACGCTGCTGGCCGTCGGCGGCAGCCCGCTGGTCACGCAAGGCAACGCCCATGCGCTGCAGGCCGAGAAGGTCCGGCTGCCCCACGACGCCGGCGCCGCGGCCCTGGGCCGCGCCGTGGCCGCGCGCATCGCGGGCGACCCGGCGGCCCCGGCCGGCAACAAGGCAGGTGCGCCATGACCGCCGCCCTCGCCGCACGCACATCCGGCGCCGAACGCACGCAAGGCGGCGGCAAGCATCGCTGGCTGCAGCGCAAGTGCGCCTGCGGCGGCTCGGCGGGACTCGGGGGCCATTGCAGCGAGTGCGAGCGCAAGAAGGCGCTGGGCCTGCAAGCGAAGCTGGCCGTGGGCGCGGCCCACGATCCCCTGGAGGAGGAAGCCGATCGCGTGGCCGAACAGGTCACGCGCCCGCAGCTCGCCAGTCCACCCCGCGTGCAGCGCGCCAGCGCACCCGCCGCGAGCGCACAGCCATCGGGCGCCGCGCCCGACAGCGTGGACCAGGTGCTGGCCAGCAGCGGCCGTGCGCTCGACGCGCCACTGCGGCAGGACTTCGAGCAACGCTTCGGGCACGATTTCTCGCGCGTGCGCATCCATGCCGACGAGGCAGCCGCGCGCTCGGCCCAGGCGCTGGGCGCCAACGCCTGGACCGTGGGCGAGCACATCGCCTTCGCGCCGGGTCGCTTCGCGCCCGGCAGCCGCGGCGGCCGGCAACTGCTGGCGCACGAGCTGACCCACGTGGTGCAGCAGTCGGCCACCACACCGCTGGTGCAGTGCGACCTGGCGATCGAGCCGCAGGTGGCCGCACCGACGGAGCGCCCGATGAGCGAGCGCGACATCGAGGACGCGATCCGCTTCAACCAACGCCAGTTCGGCGACCCGTACTCGCTGGCGGTGATCCGCGACGTGATCGGCGTGTCGCGCTTCCCGGCCGTGTCGGACCGCGACCTCGCGCTCGGCGTGGCACGCTGGCAGGCCTCGCACGGCGTGGCGCAGGACGGCCGGCTCGGCGCGGTGACCGTGACCTACGTGGTGGAAGAGCTGCAGGCCGAGGGCAACCCGGGCGACGCGGCGCTGCTGATCGCCGACTTCCCCGATCGCGCCCTGCTGGACATCACCACCGCCTTCTGCGCTTGCATCCCGCGGCTGCAGTCCGAGATCCAGGACGCCAACTTCTTCATCGGCGAATACACCGCCTGCGGCGCCGACCCGGCCAACACCACCGGCGCGCAGGTGGATGCCTGCATCGAGGCCCGTGCTGCCGCCGCTGGCAGCAGCCTCGTGACGGCGGGCACCACGGACTCGAGCGGGACGGTGCGGGTGGCGCCGGTGGCCGGGCCCTGCGGGCCGCTGGAGGAGCGGCTGACGCTGGCGCACGAGCAGATCCACTCGGTCCACACGCGCGAACTGCAGCAGCGGCACGGCCGTGGCACGCGGGCGTTTCGCACTGCCTTCAACGAGGCCGGCGACTGGGTGGCCGACGAGATCAACTCGCGCCGCAGCGACATCGCGGTGGCCAACTGGATGATCGACGTGCTGAACAGGGCTTGCCCATGACCCGTTCACGCGCCCCCAGCGGCCCCGCACCTGTCGCGTCGACGATCGCGCCGGCCTCTGCCTGGCTGCAACCCAAGCTGTCCATCGGCGCACCGGGTGACTGCCACGAGCAGGAAGCCGACCAGGCCGCCAACCGCGTGATGCAGGGTGGCGGCCAGCCCGCACTGACGCCGCTGCGCGCGCCGACGGTGCAGCGCGAGGACGAGGAGCGCAAGAAGGAAGCGCCCGACCCGGCCGCCGAAGGCCTGGGCGTGGTGGCCGCCAACCTGGGCGAAAACAACCCGGCTTTCGGCGTCTTCACCGAGAAGCTGGCGGCCGACTTCATGCGCCAGCCGGCGGAGCTGAGCGTGGGCGTGCCGGTGTTCCTGGGCGCCAACTACGCCTTCCTCTGGAGCATGGCGATGGTGAACCCTGCCATGCGCCGCGACTTCGACGACTTCAACCTCGCGATGCTGCCCGGCCTCGTGCCGCAGTTCCCGGTCAAGACCTTCACCTACCGCATCCTGGACGGCGCGCAGACGCGCTTCGAATTCGACTTCGGCCTGGACGCCACCTCGCTGCTGGAGGCCTTCAACGGCGGCGTGCTGAACACGCATCTCTCCAGCCTCAAGTTCGACAGCAGCGGACGGATCGATACCAAGGGTTCGGCGCTGCCTTCCTTGTCGGCGATGCAGGTCCAGCTGGGGCTCTTCAGCGACGGCATCAACCTGTCAGGCGGCTTTCGCAACGGCATCTCGCCCTACCCGCTGATCGAGCCGGGCGGCAGCGTGATGGCGCAGACCCCCGCCATGCCCGACCTGCAGGCGGGCAGGCAGGACGTGCGCTTCACGCTGAACCTCGATCTGGTGCGGCTCTACCAGCACTTCAACCCGGGCAAGCCCAACCCGCTGGGCCCGCAGATCGACGTCGCGCGCGAAGCGCAGCAACCCGCGCAAGCGCCCGGCGCGCGCGAGAGCAGCCCGGCCGCGGCCGCCGCGGTGCAGTCCACCCTGGCCGGAGACGGCGCGCCGCTGGAGCCGGCGACGCGGCAGTTCATGGAGTCGCGCTTCGGCCACGACTTCGGCAGCGTGCGCATCCACGCCGACGCGCAAGCCGCCGCCTCGGCGCAATCCGTGGGCGCGCGCGCCTACACCGTGGGCGAGGACCTGGTGTTCAATCGCGGCCAGTACGAGCCGGCCACGCTGTCCGGCCGCCACCTGCTCGCGCACGAGCTGGCCCACGTGGTGCAGCAGGACGGCGGCAACGGACTCATGCAGCGCGAGCTCCTCAGCGCGAAGGATCTCGACGATTTCGAGACCGACGACTTCCCCGTGAAGACGCTGGAGACCTACCTCGCGACCCACGGGCCGGGCAAGATCGAGGACGACAACGACAGCGACGACAAGGCCCGGCGCATCGTGCGGCTGTGGAAGAACAAGCAGGCGCCCTTCACGCAGCTCAGCGCGCAGCAGAAGATCCTGCTCATCCAGGAGATGCAGTCCGGCTACACCGGCAACGACGACGAGCGCGGCATCCTGGCGCTGCTGCTGGACGCGCCGCCGGCCGACCTCACCGCGATCTTCGCGGCGATCAACCCGAACGAACTCGACAGCGACTTCCACGGCGACGAAGAGGACACGCTGCGCGACTTCTTCGACCAGAAGTTCGTCGGCGGGCGCAAGTCGGCGCTGGCCGGCGAGCGCAGCCTGCGCCGAGCCAAGGCCGACGAGCCGGAGGTGAAGGCGCCGGCGGCGGCGGCCTTCGAGCCGCCGAAGGCCCCCGGTCCGCCGCGCCAGGACTACGTGTTCATCATGGGCGTCGACACGCGCGACACCTTCTATCGCGGCGCCGAGGGCTTCTTCCGGGCGCACCGGCCGAAGGCGATCATCGTGACCGGCAAGCGCAACCTGGCCGACGTGCTGCTTCACGTCGCCGACAAGATCAGCGCGCCCATCGGCAACCTGTACATCGTCTCGCACGCCAACGAGGACGGCACGCTGATGTTCGGCCTCAAGCCCCGCGACCCGGACAGCAAGCTGAACGCCACCGAACTGCGCGCGGCCCTGCACCCCACGAACGGCAGCTCCGCGCTGGCGCAGGTCGGCCCGCCCCAGGTCGACCAGTACACCGTGGTGCGCATCAAGGGCTGCGACCTCGGGCGCAACGGCGAGATGCTGGAGCTTCTGGACGAGGCCTTCGGCGGCCACGGCACGGTGATCGCGCCCACGCACGAGCAGACCTACGGCACCGATCCGCAGCTCGGCGAGCAGGCCGCCGCCGAGTTCGCGCGCGGCGATGCCGTCTTCAAGAAGAAGCTGGACGCCCAGTTTCCCGAGCCGCCCGCCGTCGACAAGAACCTCAAGGGCAAGGATCTCCTGGCGGCCCAGCAGGCCCGCGCTAAGGCATTGGCCAAGCGCAAGTCCGACATCGCGGCCGCGCAGAAGCAACACGAGGCGGACCGCAGCGCTGCCGTCGCCAAGGGGGGCAGCTTCGAAGGCTTCTCGGGGCCGCTGTTCCAGCGCCCCGGGGAGGCGAAGTTCACCGTGGCCGAGTTGCTGCCTGACATGAAGCGCCTGTATGGCCACCTGTCCGACGACCGGCGCAACGCGCTGGCGGCGCGGCTGGTGAAGGACGACCCGCGGCCCGAGGCCGTGGCGAGGGCCAACACCACCTTCGAGCAACAGGGCCAGCGCGTGTACCGCCACGACTTCACGGAGGAAGGCTTCGAGCCGGCCAATGCGAGCGAATTCATGGCCTCGCAGCGCGGCGTGCCGCAAGGCTTCGTTCCCGGCGAGCTCACCTCGACCGCCGTCGAGATCAAGGGCGTGCCCCACCGCAAATACGAGGTCAAAGGCAGCATGCCCGACGGCGG
The DNA here is from genome assembly GCF_057656935.1 of Variovorax sp. Soil_C_33. Lineage (NCBI taxonomy): Bacteria > Pseudomonadati > Pseudomonadota > Betaproteobacteria > Burkholderiales > Comamonadaceae > Variovorax > Variovorax sp. Soil_C_33. The sequence continues at coordinate 182,015 of NZ_JBDGJK010000005.1, read as the reverse complement.
CACCCAGAGCTTCAACTTCACGACGCGGGTCCTGCTGACCCTCGACCAGTTGGCCGCGAAGGCCCGCGCCACGCTCAACAACCCGGACAAGTACGAGTGGAAAGAGGACCGCCAGCACGACGCGGCCGGCAACACCAAGCTGCGGGTCACCGCCAAGCGCGTGGTCGCCTACCTGCACCACGCCAGCCTGGACGCGTCGCTGCACGACCACTTCACGCGGCCCGAGAACGACCCGACCTTCCACGCGAAGTCGAGCTTCGCGCCACCCCCCGAGAAGCCCGCCCCATGAGCACGACGCCCAACTCCCCCAAGCTCATCAAGGGCGGCCTGGTGCTGGTCGACCCCGAGTCGGCCCAGGTGCGGCGCGTGATCTCGCTGCAATACAACGCGGACTCGCTCACCCGCAAGCTGCAGGCCCAGTCCGTCGGCGGCGAAGGCACCGACCGCACCGAGCCGACGCGCTTCAAGGGGCCGGCGGTGGAGACCATCAGCTTCGAGGCCGACATCGACGCCACCGACCAGCTCGAGTTTCCGGACCAGAACGCCAGCACGATCGAGCACGGCATCGCGCCGCAGCTCGCGGTGCTGGAGTCGCTGCTGCATCCCAGCGCGACGCAACTGCAGCGGGTGGACAGCCAGGCCAGCTCCGGCACCCTGGAAATCGCACCCATGCTGGCGCCGCTGATCCTTTTCGTGTGGGGCAAGAGCCGCATCGTGCCGGTGAAGCTGGCCGATTTCTCGATCACCGAGGAGGCCTTCGACCCGGCGCTGAACCCGATCCGCGCCAAGGTTTCGTTCAGCCTGCGCGTGCTGTCGGTGGACGACCTGGGTTTCTCGTCCAAGGGCGGGGCCTTGTTCATGACCTATCTGCAGGGCAAGGAGAAGCTGGCCGCAAAAGTGCAGCCCGTCAGCTTCTCCACGCTCGGCATCGGGGGGATTTCGTGATGGTCGATCCGATCCAGGCCTTCATGCAGGCCAACGGCCTGGCGCAGCCGGCCTTCGCCCCGGACAGCCGCTACCACGGCCTGCCGACCGCGCAGGCCACCTTGCCGGACGGCCGACAGGTGGTGTTCGTCACGCGGCGCTTCCTGCCGCCGCCGGAGAACTTCGCGCGGATGGCCACCGCCACCGTCGTGGCCGGCGACCGGCTCGACAACCTTTCCGCGCAGCACCTGGGCGCCACCGAGCAGAACTGGCGCCTGGCCGACGCCAACGGCGCGATGCTGCCCGAGGCGCTGGTGGCCGAAGTCGGCCGCCAACTGGCCATCACGCTGCCCGAAGGCGTGCCCGCACCTGGAGCCGGAGATGTTCGCTAAGGGCATCCAGCTCAGCCTGATGATCGGCCCCATCGTGCCGATCCCGGTGCCGCGGGTGGTGACGGACGCACTCGAGAGCGTCGAGGTGCGCACCGCCACCGGCAGCGCGAGCGGCTTCCAGCTCAAGTTCTCGATCACCGCGCGCTCGGAACTCAACACCATCTTCCTGTTGGCCGGCGTCAACTCGACGCCCTTCACACCGGCGCTGCGCGTGCTGCTGGTGGTGACGCTCAACGGCCAGCCGCAGCCGCTGTTCGACGGCGTGATGACCAACGTGCAGGTTCAGCCCGGCAGCCAGGGTCAACCCGGCAGCCTGGTCGTGACCGGCGAGGACGTGACCAAGGCCATGGACAAGCAGGACTGGAGCGGCCTGCCCTTCCCGGCCGTGCCGGTGGAGGGGCGCGTGGCGCTGCTGTGCGCCAAGTACGCGCCCTTCGGCCTCATCCCCATGATCATCCCGGTGCTCTTCCCCGATGTGCAGATCCCGATCGACAAGATCCCGGCGCAGCAGGGCACCGACCTGGCCTACATCCAGGAGCTGGCGCGCCAGGTGGGTTATGTGTTCTACGTCGAGCCGGGGCCGACGCCGGGCACCAACATCGCCTACTTCGGCCCCGAACTCAAGATCGGCGTGCCGCAGCCGGCGCTGAACGTGGACATGGACGCGCTGACCAACGTCGAGTCGCTCAGCTTCACCTTCGATCCCGAGAAGGGCGTGCTGCCCGTCGTGTTCATCCAGAACCAGCTCACGCGCGTTCCGATCCCGATCCCGATCCCCAACCTGAACCCGCTGCAGCCGCCGCTGGGCGCGCTGCCCACGCCGCTCGCCAACATCAAGTTCATGAAGGACACCGCCAAGATGAGCCCGATGCGGGCCATCTCGGCCGGCCTCGCGGAAGCGGCCAAGTCGCAGGACGCGGTGAGCGGCAGCGGCACGCTGGACGTGCTGCGCTACGGCCGGCCGCTGAAGGCGCGCGGGTTGGTCGGCGTGCGCGGCGTGGGCATTGCCTACGACGGGCTGTACTACGTCAGCAGCGTGACCAGCAACCTCAGGCGCGGCGAGTTCAAGCAGAGCTTCGAGCTCACGCGCAACGGGCTGGTGTCGATCACGCCCAAGGTCCCCGTCTGAAGGAGCCCATCCAGTGCCCGAGAAGTTCTACGGCAAATACCGCGGCATGGTGCTCAACAACATCGACCCGATGCAGATGGGCCGGCTGATGGTGCAGGTGCCCGACGTGGGCGGGCTGATGCCCTCGACCTGGGCCATGCCCTGCGTGCCGGTGGCCGGGATCCAGAACGGCATGTTCGCGCTGCCGATGATCGGCTCGGGCGTGTGGATCGAGTACGAGCAGGGCGACATCGACCACCCGATCTGGGTCGGCTGCTTCTGGGGCAGCGCGGCCGAGGTGCCGGCGCTGGCGCGGCTGACGCCGCCGGCGGTGCAGGCCATCACCCTGCAGACACCGCTGCAGAACGGCCTGACCATCAGCGACCTGCCCGGGCCCAGCGGCGGGATCATGCTCAAGAGCGCGACCGGCGCCACCTTGATCGTCAACGACACCGGCATCTACATCCAGAACGGCAAGGGCGCCTCCATCGTGATGACCGGTCCCACGGTCACCGTCAACGCCGGCGCCCTCACCATCGTCTAGGCGCAGCAGCATGTCCGGCCCCCTCCTCCACCTCGGCGCCACCGTCTTGTGCGCGCACGGCGGCCAGGCCACGCCCAGCGCTCCCGTGCCGCGCGTGCTGGTCTCGGGCCAGCCGGTGGCGACGCAGGCGGCGCCCTACCTGGTGGTCGGTTGCGCCTTCTCGCCGCCGCAGGGCAACGGGCCCTGCGTGACGGCGCAATGGATCGTGGCGGCCACGCGCGTGTTCGCCGCCGGCCAGCCGGTGCTGCTGATGAGCAGCCAGGCCATCTGCGCGCCCACCGGCACGCCGCTGGTGGCGGTGGCGGCGCAGACCCGCGTCATAGGGATGTGAACACCATGGACACCGACATCGGATTCCCCTTCCGCATCGACGGGCGCGGGCGCAGCGCGACGGTGTCGCGCGAGGCGCACCTGCGCGACCTGATCGAGCAGCTGCTGTTCACCGTGCCGGGCGAACGGGTGAACCGGCCCGATTTTGGCTGCGGCCTGATGCAGCTCGTCTTCGCACCCAACAGCCCCGAGCTGGCGGCCACGGTGCAGGCGCTGGTGCACGGCTCGCTGCAGCAGTGGCTGGGCCACCTGATGCGCATCGACGAGGTCAGCGCGGAGAGCGAGGACGCGGCGCTGTCGGTGACGGTGCGCTACACGGTGCTGGAAACGCAGCAGAGCGGCCAGGCGCAGTTCAGGCGGGAGATCACATGAACAGCCAATACCTCTGCAGCAACCCGGGACGCATCGCCGCCGTGCGCCAGGCCGCGCAGGCCGATCCACCGCGGGCCTTCAACGGCATCGAGTACCTGGAGGTGGTGCACGGCCAGCCGCGGCTGCTGCTGCATTTCGTGCACGACCTGTCCTTCGCGCCGGCCGCGCCGCTCGCTGCATCCAACATCGAGATCCGCGGCGGCGTGCGCGTGCGCGACCCGCAGGCCATCGGCGTGTCGGCCAGCGGCGACGTGCTGACCGTGGAGCTCGACAGCATCGGCGACTTCTCGCGCTACCAGTTGCGGCTGGTGGCCTCGGCCGGCTCCGACGCGCCGCCCGACGGCATCGACCCGGCGCTGGCGCAGATCGCATTCGGCTTCAAGGTCGACTGCCCCAGCGACTTCGACTGCCGCGTGGAGGACGACTGCGCGCCGCTGCCGCAACGCGCACCCGACATCGACTACCTGGCGCGCGACTACCAGAGCTTCCGCCGATTGGTGCTGGACCGTCTGTCGGTGCTGATGCCGAACTGGAAGGAACGCAGCCCGGCCGACCTGATGGTCACGCTGTCTGAGGCACTGGCCTTCCGCGCCGACGAGATCGCCTACTTCCAGGACGCAGTCGCGACCGAGGCCTACTTGGGCACGGCGCGCCAGCGCGTGTCGGTGCGCCGGCATGCGCGGCTTTTGGACTACGCGGTGCACGAGGGTTGCAACGCGCGCACCTGGGTGGCCTTCGAGATCGATGCCGCGGCCGACGGCCAAATGCTCGCCGCCTGCGACGGCGCGACCGGCCTGGACGGCACGCTGCTGCTGACGCGCGCGCACGGCTCGCCCACGCGGCTCGGCTCGCCCGACAGCGCGCAGGCGCTGGTCGCGGCCGGCGCGCAGCCCTTCGAACTGCTGACGGCACTGCAGCTCTACAGCGCGCACAACGACCTGCGCCTCTACACCTGGAGCGACCAGGCCTGCTGCCTGCCGCGCGGCGCCACGCGCGCCTTCTTGCGCGACGACGAGGCGAACCGACTGCGCCTGCGCGTGGGCGACCTGCTGCTGCTGGAGGCGCGCGCCGGCACCACCAACGGCCTCGCAAGGGATGCCGACGCGCAGCAGCGCCACGTGGTCCGCCTCACGCACGTGGACCCCGAAGCCAGCCCCGGACGCGCGCCTTCGCCCGTGCCGCGGCGCGACCCGGTCACCGAGCAGCCGCTGGTCGAAGTGCAATGGCAGGCCGAGGATGCGCTGCCCTTCGACCTGTGCCTGTCCAAGGTCATCGCCGGCGTGCTGGTGCAGGACATGGCCGGCGCCTGCGCCAACATCGCGCTGGCCGACCACGGCTTCAGCGCGCCGCGCTTCGAGTCCCTGGTGCCGGTGCCCGGCGGCCGCGTGCCGCGCTTTCGCCTGGCCCAGCCCACGCTGCTGCCGTGGACGCGCCAGGCCCTGGTGCGCGATGCGGCCGGCCAGGCGCTGCTGGTGGATCCGGCCGCCAGTGCCACCGCCGCGTTGCGGCGCGACCTGGCCGACACGCGCGAAGCCGTGCTGGTGACCAGCGACGGCGATCGCCGCCGCTGGAGTGCCCGGCGCGACCTGCTGCAAAGCGGCGCCGCTGCCGTCGAGTTCGTGGCCGAGACCGAAGCCGACGGCCAGGTGCTGCTGCGCTTCGGCGACGGCGTGAACGGCCTGCGCCCCGGCGCGGCCGAGGCCTTGTCGGCGCGCGTGCGCGTGGGCAACGGCAGCGCCGGCAACGTGGGTGCCGACGCGATCTCCCATGTGCTGTGCAACTTCGATGGGATCACGCGGGTGCGCAACCCGCTGCCGGCCGCCGGCGGCGTGGACCCTGTCACGCTGGCGCGCGCGCGCATGGACGCGCCGCAGGCCTTCCGGCGCCAGGAGCGCGCGGTGACGGCGCAGGACTATGCCGAGGTCGCGATGCGCGACGGCCGCGTGCAGCGCGCCGTGGCCACGCGGCGCTGGACCGGCAGCTGGCACACCATGTTCATCACGGTGGACCGGCGCGGCGCCGAGGGCATGGACCCGGCCTTCGAGGAGAGCCTGACGGCCTTCATCGACCGCTACCGGCTGGCCGGGCAGGACGTGGAGATCGACGCGCCGGCCTACGTGGCGCTGGACATCGCGCTGCACGTCTGCACCCGGGCGGGCTATTTCGCGGCCGACGTGCAGCGCCGGCTGCTGCGTGTGTTCGCCACCACCCCGGGCGGCTTCTTCCACCCGGACCGCTTCAGCTTCGGCGAGCCGGTCTACCTGAGCGCCGTGGTCGCCGCCGCGATGGCGGTGCAAGGGGTCTCGCATGTGAAGCCGCTGCGCTTCCAGCGCCTGGGCCGGCAACCGGATGACGAGATCGACGCCGGCCGCATTGCGATGGCGCGGCTGGAGATCGCGCGGCTGGACAACGACCCGAACGCGCCCGACCACGGCCGCATCCAGTTCGAGGTGCATGCGGCGGAGGAAATGAAATGAGCAGCGACGACACCCCGCTGGACGGCTGCCACTGCTGCGAGGGCCAGGCCGAGCCCGGCGTGATCTACAACGCGCCCGGCCTGTCCGCGCTGTCGTGGCGCATCGACACCCAGCCCGGCTTCTACCAGCGCATGCTGGCTCGGCTGCCGCTGTGGCATGTGCCCGGCGTGCCTGCAAGTGCGCCGCGGCCGCTGGCCGCGCTGCGCACCCGCGAGCCCGACGACGCGGCCGTCGCGCTGGTGGACGCGTCCGCCTGCGTGGCCGATGTGCTGACCTTCTACCAGGAGCGCATCGCCAACGAGGGCTTCCTGCGCACCGCCACCGAACGCCGCTCGGTGCTGGAACTGGCGCGCGCCGTCGGCTACGAACTGCGGCCCGGCGTGGCCGCCAGCGTGCACCTGGTCTTCACCGTGGAGGACGCCGCCGGCGCCCCGGGCGTCTGCACCATCGCCGCCGGCGCGCCGGTGCAAAGCGTGCCGCCGCAGGGCAAGCTGCCGCAGGTGTTCGAGACCAGCGAGCCCATCGTCGCGCGCGCCGAATGGAATGCGCTGCGTCCGCGCCAGACACGCCCGGCGGACCTGGCCTTGCTCGACGTGGCGGGCACGCGGCGACTGGTCATGCTCTATCCCGAAGGCAGCCTGGCCAGCGAGACCGCCGGCCTGCACCCGGCCCTGAGCAGCGGCAGCCTGTACCGGCTGGATCCCGGCCTGGCCGTGGAGCCCACGGTCGATGCACTCGACGTCGCGCGCGTCTACCTCTCCGACCAGGCCAGTGGCATCCAGGCCGGCGAGCTGCTGCTCTTCGTCGGCAAGAACGGCAGCCAGTTGCGCCAGCTGGTGCTGCGCGCGCTGGAGGTGGAGGACGAGCCCGCGCTGCGCCGCGTGCGCATCGAACTGGAGCCGCTGCCCGACCCGGTGACGCCGGCAGCGCCGCCGCTGCTGCACTGGGCGGTGCCGATCCTGTCCTTCTCCTTCGGCGGCTACGCGCAGGCGCAGATCGAGAGCGTGCCTTTCACCAGCAGCGCGCTCGGCAGCACCATTGCCAGCCAGAGCTGGAAGGAGAACGAGCTGCAGGCCATGATCGCGATCCAGGGCTGGAGCAGCCTGCAGCTGGTGCAGGCGATCACGGCCAGCGTCAAGCCCCCGTCCAAGCCGGTGGCGCCCGAGGCCGGCACCTTCAGCTTCTCGCAGCGGCTGGGCTTCTTCGGCCACAACGCGCCCAAGTGGGGCTCGCTGCCCGCCACCAACACCAAGGAGCCGGTCTACGCGAGCGGCTGGGACGACGGCGACCCGCTCTCCGGCGGCGGCTCGTTGGGCGCAAGCCGCAACATCTGGACCGACTCGCAGGGCAACAGCAACCTGGCGAGCACGGTGCTGCCGCCCTGCCATGCGCTGCTGGAGCGCCCGGTACCCAAGCTCGCGCCCGGCAGCTGGATGGTCTTCGACGCGCCCAGCGAGAAGGCCACCGCCTATGCCCTGTTCGACGCTCGCGAAGTCTCGCGCGCCGACTATGGCCTGTCGGCGCGCGCGACGGCGCTTCGCCTGGCCGATGGCAGCGGCCAGCCCCGAAGCACTGCGCCTTCGGAGGCCTTCCTGTTCCGCGACACCACGGCCCATGTCGCCAGCCGGCGCCAACCGATGGCCGAGCTGCCGATCGAGTCGCCGGTGGAAGCGGGCAGCAGGCGCATCGAGCTGTCGACCATGGTGCTGGGCGTGGCGCACGGCCAGCCGCTCGCCTTCGTCGGCCCGCGGCACGACCTGCCCGGCGTGGATGCGGCCGAAATCGCGTTGCTCGACGAGGTGGAACATGGCGGTGGCCGCAGCATGCTGGTGCTGCAGCAGCCGCTGACGTACAGCTACCGGCGCGAGGACCTGCAGATCCACGCCAACGTGGTTCGTGCCACGCATGGCGAGAGCGTGCAGGAGGTGCTGGGCAACGGCGACGCGAAAGAACCGTTCCAGCGCTTCACGCTTCGCAAGCCGCCGACCACGCACTTGACGGCGGCCTCGGCCACCGGCGTGAAGAGCACGCTGGAGCTGCGCGTCAACGGCCTGCTGTGGACCGAGCGGCCTTCGCTCCACGGCGCCGCGCCGGACGAGCATGTCTATGCCACGCGCATCGACAACGAGGCGCGCATGGAGATCCTGTTCGGCGACGGCCGCAGCGGCGCGCGCCTGCCCAGCGGCCAGATGAACGTGCAGGCGCGCTACCGCAGCGGCATCGGCCCGGACGGCGAAGTCGCGGCGCGCACGCTGACCATGCTGCGCGCCATGCCGCTGGGCCTGCGCGGCGTGAGCAACCCGCTGCCGGCCAGCGGCGCCCAGGGGCCCGAGCAACTTCATGATGCGCGCCGCAACGCGCCGCTGACCTTGCTGGCCTTCGAGCGCGTGGTCTCGCTGTCGGACTACCAGGACTTCGCACGCGCCTTTCCCGGCATCGGCAAGGCGCGCGCCGACCTGGCCTGGGTCGACGGCAGCTCGCGCGTGCTGCTGTCGGTGGCCGGCGCCACCGGCGGCGCGCCGGGCGCCGAGGTCATGGACAACCTGCGCCAGGCCATCGCGGACCTGTCCGATCCGTCGCAGCCCTTCGTGCTGGGCGCCTCGGTGCTGCGCTACTTCCGCTGCACGGCGCGTGTCGCGATCGATCCGCGCGACGAAGCCGACACCGTGCTCGCGGCTTGCAGGACGAAGCTGCAAGGGGCCTTCGGCTTCGATGCGCGCGACCTGGCGCAGTCGGTCACGGCGGCCGAACTGCTCGCACTGCTGCACCAGGTGCCGGGCGTGGTGGCGGTGGATCTTGACGTGCTGCAACCGTATGGCGAACCCGCGGCGGCCGCCGGCGACATGCAGGTCGTGCCGGCGTTCGGCGGGCGCTGGGACAGCGCGGCCAAGGCGATGAAGCCAGCCGAGCTGATGCTGCTGAACCCCGCGGCACTCGAACTGGTGGAGGCCACGCTATGAGTCTGCTCACCCCCGAACGGCTCTACCAGCTGCTGCCTGTCATCCACCGCCTGCGCGATGGCGAGCAGGGCGCGCCGCTGCGCGCGCTGCTGGCCGTGATCGAAAGCGAACTCGAGGCGGTGGAGGCCGACACCGCGCGCCTGTACGACAACTGGTTCATCGAGACCTGCGACGAATGGACCGTGCCCTACATCGGCGACCTGCTGGGCGCGCGGCCGATCCGGCCGGTGCCCTCGGCGGGCGTCAGCACCCGCGCCTGGGTCGCCAACACCATCGCCTACCGCCGGCGCAAGGGCACGGCGCTGGTGCTGGAGCAACTGGCGCGCGACGTCACCGGCTGGCCCGCTGCGGCCGTGGAATTCTTCCAGCGCCTGGGCACCACCCAGCATATGAACCATGTGCGCATGCGGCCCACCGTCACGGCCTGCGTGCGCGACGCCGAGACCGCCGAACTGGCCCAGGCCTCGGCCGGCGCCTTCGATCCCTTCGCCCACACGCTGGAGGTGCGCAACGCAGACACGCGCGGCGGGCGCTTCAACATCCCCAACGTCGGCCTGTACCTATGGCGCCTGCGCTCGCAGCAACTGGGCCTCGGCGCGCCTGGCGCCCCGGCCGACATGACGAGCGCCGACTTCATCAGTGCGCGCCGCCACGCCGAGGGCTTCTGGCACATGCATCCGGCCGGCGTGGACGCGCCGCTCTTCAACCGCCCGCGCACCGAGACCGGCGGCAGTGCCATCACCCAGGCCGCGCGCGAGGAACACGCCAGCGCGACGCTGCGCGAACAGGCCCTGCATGCCGAGCTGGAACGGTTGCGGGCAGGACAGGCCGAACCGGCGGCGCGCTTCATGACCGAGCGCGATCCGGTGCTGCGCTGCTTCGTGCAACTGGCCGGCGAGACCCTGCCGGTGGAGGTGCCGCGAGAGGACATCTGCATCTGCGAGATTCCCGACACCGTTGAACTGGCGATTCCCACGCCACGCGCGCTGGCACTGGACCTGCGGCGCGGCCGCATCGGCTTTCCCCCCGCGCTCGAGGTGGCGCGCGTCTGGCTGCATGCGGCCCACGGCAGCGTCGCCGACACCGGCGGTGGCCCCTACGAGCGCAGCGCGGCCCTGCGCGCGGCGAACCGCGCGGCCGATGGCAGCACGGCCGACGAGGACGTGGGCGGCTTCTTCGACCCCGAGGTCTGGCAGGTAGGCGTGTCGCACCTGCTGCCCGACGACGGAAGCGGCATCTTGTTCCCCACGCTGCGCGAGGCCGTCGACGCCTGGAACACGCAGCCGGCCGGTCGCACCGGCGTCATCGTGGTGATGGACAGCCTGTCGGAGATCGACACCGCGGCCGCGCTGGAGATCGAGATCCCCGAAGCCTCGCAGCTGCTGGTGGTGGCCGGCCAGTGGCCACTGCAGCCCATCCCTGGCGCACCGCCCGGCAGCGTGGAGCGCGTGCCCGGCCGCTTCGAGGCCCGACAGGTGCGCGCGCATTGGGAAGGCCGGCTGCAGGTGCGCGGCACGGCCGATACCGATGCAGCGAACCCCGGCGCGCTGTTCCTGCATGGCCTGCTGCTGCAGGGGCCGCTGCAGGCCTCCGGCCACCTGGGGCAACTGGAACTGGCGCATTGCACGCTGCTGCCCGAGACGGTGCTGGGCGCGCAACACCTGACGGTGGGCGCCGACAGCCCGCGCCTGCAATTGCGGCTGCTGCAAAGCCTTTGCGCGCCGGTCGTCGTGGCCGGCCCGGTGCGCGGCGTGGAGGTGACCGACAGCATCGTCGGCCTCGGCCTCGCCGACGGCGCAGCAACGGCCGCGCTGGACGCGCCCGAGGCCGCGCTGGACCTGCAACGCGCCAGCTTCTTCGGCGCCGTCAACGCGCTGTCGCTCAATGCCAGCGACTGCATCTTCGACGCGCCGGTGCTGGCCGAGCGGCGCCAGATCGGCTGCGTGCGATTTTGCTATGTGCCGCCGGCCTCGCAGGTACCGCGGCGCTACCGCTGCCAGCCGCAACTCGAGACCGAAGTCCGCCTCGCCGTCCTGCCCGTCACCGCCACGGCGGCCGACAAGGACGCCGTGCGCGCCGAGGTCGAGGCCACGGTGCGGCCGCTGTTTGTCTCGCGCCGCTATGGCGACCCGGCGCTGGGCCAGCTGGAGCTGCGCTGCGCCGGGCAGATCCGCGCCGGTGCGGCCAGCGGCGCCGAGATGGGCGCCTACGAGCATCTTCAGCAACCGCAGCGCGAGGCCAACCTGCGCGACGCGCTCGCCGAATACCTGCGCCTGGGCCTGGCCGCCAGCGTGCATTTCGCCAGTTGAGGAGGACACCATGAAAGCCGATCTCTCGCGCGAGACCTTCGAGCCCGGCGCGCACTACACCGCCGTGCGCATGCAGCAAGGCCGCGTGATCACCGATGCGGATTTCAACGAGCAGGGCGACATCACGCGCCACCGCGCCGAGCGGCTGGCCGAGGATGTGATCGGTGTCAGCGGCGCGCCGGCCGAGAACGCCGGCTTCGCGCTGTCGGCCGGCATGGGCGCGCTGGCGGTGCACGCGGCGGATGCCAACAGCGTCTGGATCGCCGGCGAGGACGGCGCGCTGCTGGTCAGCACCAACGGTGGTGCGGCCTGGACCCTCGCCAGCACCGGCAGCACGCGGCACCTGCGCGCCATCGGACGCGCCGCCAACACCGGCTGGGCCGTGGGCGACGGCGGCACCGTGCTGCGCACCAACAACGCGGGCAGCAGTTGGACCGTGCAGAACGCCGGCAGCCTGCAGACGCTGCGCGGCGCGGCGGTGTTCGATGCACAGCACGCCTGGGCCGTGGGCGACGGCGGCCTGGTGCTGCGCACCGTGGACGGCGGCGCCAACTGGACGCGCCACGCCGGCGGCGTGGACCGGCTGTACGCCGTGGCCTTCGCCAGCGCGCAGGACGGCCTGGCCGTGGGGCCGGGCGGCGCCATCGTGCGTACGACCGACGGCGGCGCGGCCTGGAGCCGCGTGGATGGCGGCAGCACCGCCACGCTGCGCGCGGTGTCGCTGACCGGCGGCCAGGCCTGGGCGGTAGGCGATGGCGGCACCGTGCTGCGCAGCAACGACGGCGGCGCCACCTGGACGGCCTCCACCAGCGGCAGCACCGCCAGGCTGCGCGCCGTGCATTTTCGCGACGCCAACAACGGCTGGATCGCCGGTGACGGCGGCACGCTGCTGGCCACGACCAACGGCGGCAACACCTGGAGCGCGCAGCCCGTGGCCGGAAGCCCGGCGCTGGCCGGACTTGCAGTGGCCGGCACCGAGGCGCCGTGGCTGGTCGGTGGCGGCCAGGCCTGGCGCGTGGCCGCCACCGGCGCCGGCGCGCCCGCGGCATTACCGGCGGCCAGCCTGCGCATCGGCGCGGGCCGCTACTACGCGCAGGGCCAGCTGTGCGAATGGGAGCAGGCCGCCTCGCTGGCCAACCAGCCCGACGGCGGCGTGCCGTTTCGGCTCGCGGCTGGCACGCACCTCGTCTACCTGCGCGCCTGGCAACGCCATGTGAGCGCGCTGGAGGCCCCCGGCATCCGCGAGGTGGCGCTGGGCGGGCCCGACACGGCCACGCGCGCGCAGCAGGTGGTACAGGTGCGCGCGCTCGCCCTGCCGGCCGCGCCCAACGACGCCGCCTGGCACTGCGGCGCCGACGTGGCCGCCTGGAACGCTCTGACCGCGCCGCCCGCCGCCCGCATGGCCGCCCGCGCCGAGCCTGAGCTGGCCGCGACCGGCGTCTGCGAGATCGCCGCCAGCGCCGGTTACCGGCGGCTGGAGAACCAGCTCTACCGCGTGGAGATCCATGCCGTGGACGTGAGCGGCGCAGCCAGCTTCAAGTGGTCGCGCGAGAACGGTTCGGTCGCCTACGCGGTGCAGGAAGTCAGCATCGACACCGCCGCCAACCGCACCACGGTGCGTCTGGCCGCGCGCGGCCGCGACGCCAACCTGGACCTGGCCCTGCACGACCGCGTGGAACTGGTCGACGACGAGGCCGAGTTGCAGGGCCGCGCCGGCCAGCTCTTCGAGTACCTGCACGATGGCAACGATGCGCTGGAACTGGTGCTGGCCGGCGTGCCCGCCGGCACGCTGGGCCAGGACCCGGCGCGCCATCCGGTACTGCGGCGCTGGGACCACACATCGGCCACGGTCGGCGAGAACGCGCTGGCGGTGGAGGAAGGCGACTGGATCACGCTGGAGGACGGCGTGCAGATCCGCTTTGCGCCCGGCGGCAGCTACCGCCCGGGCGACTATTGGCAGATCCCGGCGCGCACCGTCACGGCCGACGTGGAATGGCCGCGCGACGGCGACGGCGACCCCGTCGCCGAGCCGCCGGCCGGCGTGCGCGACGGATGGGCCCGCCTGGGCCTGGTGACGGTGGATGCCAACGGCCTGGTCACGGCCATCACCGACTGCCGCGACCTGTTCCCGCCGCTCACCGGAATGACGCAACTGCTCTATGTGGGGGGCGACGGCCAGGACACCACGCCCGGCGGCGCGTTGCCCGAGCCGCTGCGCGTGCGCGTCATGCGCGGCGCACTGCCGGTGCCCGGCGCGCGCGTGCGCTTCACCGTGGAGGTCGGGGCCGGCAGCGTGGGCAGTCCACCGGCCGACGCCTTCGACGCTAGCTGCAACGCCCAGGGGCTGGCCGAATGCCCATGGCAGTTGGGCACGCCGCAGCACCAGCGCGTGCGCGCGCATCTGCTGACCAGCGGCGGCAGCCCCGTGTCCGAGCAGGTGCTGGTGTTCGCGGCCACGGCCACGACACCGACCACCAGCGATGGGGGTGGCAGCTGCGAGATCACCATCGGCGAGGGCGGCAACTTCCCTGAACTGAGTAGCGAACTGCTGGAGAAGCTTCTGGCTGCGCGCCCCTCGCTGTGCATCTGCTTCCTGCCAGGCCAGCACCGTCTGGAGGCCGGCCTGCAGCTGGACGCCGCGAACACGCGACCCGCGCGGCGCCTATCGCTGCACGGCTGCGGGCCTACGGCGGCGATCGCGGCTGCCGGCCCGATCGCCCTGGCCGGCCTGGACGCGCTGGAACTGCGCGACCTGCAGCTGACGCTGAGCGGCCGCGCGCTGATCGCGCTGAACAACAACGCCCAGGTCGAACTCGACGGCGTGCACGTGGCCGGCAGGAACGACAGCCAGCTGCCCTGGCTGGCCGTGGGCAACGCGCGCGTGCTGCGCATGCGCGGCTGCACGCTGCCGGCGGCGATACGTGCCGCGGCCGTGTTCCAGGAGATCACCAGCGTCTGCGAAATCACGCACTGCCAGTTCGCGGGCGACGTGGCTTTCTACGGCATCCCCGACCCCGAGGTGCCGCGCGAAGCGCTGCTGCGCGCACTGCAGCCCGGCGAGTTCGAGGTCCAACCCGGCACCGGCCAACTGGTCTTCGCGCACAACCTGGTGACGCGGCTGGCGCTAGGCGCGGAAACCATCAAGATGCTGACCGTCAGACAGGCACGGGGCCTGTTCCAGACCGTGGTGCTGACGGGCAACACCTTTACGGCCGACATGGTGGTTTGCGCCGGCAACTTCATGAGCGTCACCGGCAACCACTTCACCGCCGCTGAAACGCGCGCCAACACCTACGGCATGATGGTCGCGCGCCGCGCCGCCGCGAGCGGCAACGTTGGCGAGCTGTTCGGCGACCACGCGACGCTGTGGTTCCTTGTGACGAAGGGCGAATTCCGCGGCGCGGCAAACATGGTGTTCACGATTCCGCAGTCGGTGTCGTAGCGGGGCCGAGCAGCCGCGCCTTTCAAGGAGCGTCAGATGCGCTGCGCACCGTCTTTTGAACGTTTGACAACCGGCCTTACAGAGGACAGTGCAGAACGCACTCGAACCCGTCGAGTTTCGTCTAGCCCCTGCGCCTTACCGACTACCCAACTGTCTGCAAATCAAGGTGGCTCGCCCCGATCGTCCCGGCTGACGCTAGATAAGCGGCGGAACGAAGCGAAGACGCTAGCTATAGTGAGGGTCCCAGGACAATAGGTCCAGTTGTCCGAAATTTATATATAAAGTTCGGACGCGCTGTGGTTCTTCTGGCTTGCTATTTGTCCGAAGTTTATATATAAATTTCGGACAAGGGATTCAAATGTCCGACACCGTAGATCGCATCACAGCCATGCTCGACGCCGCCGCGCCTGGCTATGTCTGGGTCCCCGCTGACTTCGCCGCGTTGGGAACGCGCGCCGCCATCGACAAGACGCTGCAACGCATGGTCGCACGTGGCGCGTTGCGCCGGATCGACCGCGGCTTGTACGACCGCCCTGCCCTCAACAGTCTCACCAAGCGTCCAGCCTCACCGGACTATCGTGCGGTCGTCGATGCGCTCGCGCGTCGCGACCAAGCCCGCATCCTCGTCGATGGGATGACGGCAGCCAACGACCTCGGCCTGACCGATGCGGTTCCGGCACGCGTCACGATCTACACAGACACGCAGCCCCGTTCGATCCACCTCGACAAGCTCACCATCGAGTTCAAGCCGACCGCGCCAAGCCGCCTCTATTGGGCAGGCAGACCCGCCATGCGGGTCGTCCAGGCCCTGCACTGGCTCAAGGACACGCTGCCCGGAGACGGCGACCGCATCAGAAAGACGCTGGCGCGCCTTCTAAGCGATCCCAAGCACGGTGAAAGCATCCGCAGTGATTTGAAGCAAGGCTTCAGCGTCCTGCCCGCATGGATGCAAAGCTTCCTGCGGACCATTCCGGACTTCGACCCGATGCCTCCTGCTGATTCACCTGATCCGACAAAGGCCGCCTCACGGCGAAAGCCCTCGCCCGCCAGCACCCCGGCGGTGCCGCGATGAACACGGCCTATGACGATGTGATCGCATCGAGCGATGCCGACAGAGGCGCGCTTTTCGTGGAAACCGCTGCGCGCCTCGGCACAGCGGTGCAGAACGTCGAGAAGGACTTCTGGGTGTGCTGGACGCTCGACGCCTTGTTCAACGGCCTTGAGGCCGGAAGCCCCCGTCTGCTCTTCAAGGGCGGGACATCGCTCTCGAAGGCCTTTGACCTCATCCCCCGCTTCTCCGAGGACATCGACATCACGGTGTTCCGGGAAGACATCGGGCAGGCCGTCGAGCCCGCCGAGCTTGACGCGCTCAGCGGCAAGCAGCAGCGCAAGAGGCTCGATGCAATCCGCGAGGCCTGTCAGGCATTCATCAACGGTTCGCTGACAAGCCAGCTTGCGAAGTGTGTCGATGCCGTTGGCAAGGGCCGCATGAAACTGGAGCGCGATCCGGACGATGCGGATGGACAGACCTTGTTGCTCTGGTATCCGGCGGCGACGACACGAACAGACGACTACATCCGATCCGCCGTAAAGATCGAAGCGGGAGCGAAGTCGGCCCTCGATCCGCATACGTCCGCTTCAGTGACGCCGTATATCGCGGCCGATCTTCCCGATCTAAATCTTCGCGTTGACAACGTCATCACCGTCGAGGCTGAGCGCACGTTCTGGGACAAGATCATCATCCTCCACGGCCTGCGGCAGTGGCATGACCGGCGTGGTGTCCTGCGCCATGGCGGCCAGCGGGTCTCGCGTCACTACTACGACGCCCACCAGCTCCTGCGCAACGAACGCGCAGCGCAGTGGCTCGGCAATCGTGCTCTCGCCGCGAACTGCGCGACACATGCGCGGCTCTTCTTCGGCAGTGCCGACCTCGGCCTGACGACCGCTGCACATGGCACATTCACGCTGACACCCACGCCCGCCATGCGCGACGCGCTGAGCGCCGACTATGTGGCCATGGCGGGAATGATCTTCGGCGACGTGCCGCCACTCGATGCCGTGCTTGCAAGCATCGAAGAGCTCGAGCGCCGGGTGAACAGGTGAGCTTTCCCCCTCTTGTCGCCGCCTGACTCGAGAGTCTCGTTCTCCTTAGATGTTGGCGGGTGGAACCCACGCCCCGCGACCCACGGGCGTGGCAGGCCGGGCGTTGGAGAATGGATTTGACATAACAAGGCTTGTCCTATAGCTGCCCATGCCCTTGCGCACACGATCGGGAGCTTCAAGCGTGTCGATCTGACCCCCGTCAGGCTGAAGTAGTCGGCGATGCGCTCGTCGTCTGAAGCCTGCGGCGCGCGCTCAGGCTGGCGCCGGCAGCTGCTCGCGCAGGAAACCGAGGAAGGTCCGCACCACCTCGGGCAGCGTGCGGCCGTGCAGGGTCTGCAGCTCGATCGCGCGGCCGCGCATGCCGCGCTCGCGGATCTCGGCGGCATGCAGCTCGCCGCGCCGCACCCGCTCCCGCACCGTGACCTCGCCCGAGATCGAAAGGCCGCCGCCGTACAGCACGAAGCTGGTGAGCGTCTCGAAATGGTTGCTCACCAGCACCGGCTCGAACACCATGCGGCGCTCGCTGCAGCCGATGTCGAAGAGTTGGCGCACCGTGTTGTCGGTCTCGGGCAGCGCGATCGGGTAGGCCCGCATCTGCGCCAGCGTCACGCTGCGCAGCCGCGCGAGCGGGTGGTCGGGCCGCATGATGGCCAGCACCGCGGCCGGCTGCCGGTGCTCGACGCGGATGCCCTGCTCGGCCGTGCGGCTGTAGGTCAGCCCGATGTCGGCGTCGCCGTGCAGCACGGCCGTGGTCACCTCCGTCGGCGCGGCCACCCGCAGGTGGAACTGGATGCCCGGGTAGCGCTCGCGGAAGGCCGCGATCACGCGCGGCAGGAACTCGATGGCGAAGCCCGCGGAGCTGGCCAGGCGCACACGCCCGCGGCGCAGCCCCTGCAGGCCTTGGATGTCCGACACCACCCGGTCTGCCTCCAGAGCCACGCGCCGCGCGTGCGCGGCCAGCAGCTCGCCGGCGGCGCTCGGCACCATGCCGCGCGGACGGCGGTCGAACAGCGGCACCCCGAGCACCGCCTCCAGCATCGCGACCTGGCGGCTGATGGCCGAGGCGCTCACGTTCAGGCGCACCGCCGCCTCGGTGAGGGAGCCGCAGCGCACCACCTCGAGGAAGTAGCGCAGCGAGGTCTCCTGCAGGCGGTGGGACAGCATCGGCACGGCGGCTCCGGTTTGCGTGAAACGCAAAGATAGCTGGAAAAAATCGCGATTGTGCTCAAGGGCGGCCTTGCCTATCCTGCGCCGTTGCCTCGCCCTCTTGCTGTCACACCCATGTCCCTGAAACCCGCCGCGCAGAACGACGCCGACATCGTGGCGCTCGACGCCACGGCCCTGTCCCGTGCCATCCACGCCCGCGCGCTGTCCTGCGCCGAGGTGCTGGACGCCTACCTCGCGCAGATCGACCGCCTCAACCCGGTGGTCAACGCCCTGGTCGCGCGGCAGGATCCCGAGGCGCTGCGCCTGCAGGCCGCCGAACGCGACGCGCAGCTCGCGCGCGGCGAGTCGCTGGGCCCGCTGCACGGCTTCCCGCAGGCGCCCAAGGACATCATGCCGGTGGCCGGCATGGTCACGACGCGCGGCTCGCCGATCTTCGAGGGGCAGGTCTCGGGCACCGACGCCGTGGTGTTCGAGCGCATGCGCCGCGGCGGCGCGATTTTCGTCGGCCGCAGCAACACGCCCGAGTTCGGCCTCGGCGGCCACACCTACAACCCGGTCTACGGCACCACCCGCAATGCCTTCGACCCGGCGCGCTCCGCCGGGGGCAGCAGCGGCGGCGCCGGCGTGGCCGTGGCGCTGCGCATGCTGCCGCTGGCCGACGGCTCGGACATGATGGGCTCGCTGCGCACGCCCGCCGCCTTCAACAACGTCTACGGCCTGCGCACCTCGGTCGGCTGCGTGCCGCACGGCCCGACCGACGAGCTCTTCTTCCAGCAGTTCAGCGTCGCCGGCCCGATGGCGCGCAACATCCCGGACCTGGCGCTGCTGCTGGCCGTGCAGGCCGGCTTCGACCCCCGCCTGCCGCTCACCCGCCGGCAGGACGACCCCACCGTGTTCACCCAGGCCCTGGAGCGCGATTTCAGCGGCACCCGCATCGGCTGGCTCGGCGACCTGGGCGGGCACCTGCCGACCGAGCCCGGCCTGCTGGACACCTGCGCGCACACGCTGCGCCATTTCCAGACCGTCGGCTGCACGGTCGAGCCGGTACGCCCGGACTTCGACCTCGAGGCCCTGTGGCGCGCCTGGATCGACCTGCGCAGCTTCAGCTTCACCGGCGCC
Organism: Variovorax sp. Soil_C_33; assembly: GCF_057656935.1. NCBI lineage: Bacteria > Pseudomonadati > Pseudomonadota > Betaproteobacteria > Burkholderiales > Comamonadaceae > Variovorax > Variovorax sp. Soil_C_33. The sequence continues at coordinate 162,768 of NZ_JBDGJK010000005.1, read as the reverse complement.
AACGCGGCGCTCTACGAGGACCCGGCCAAGCGCGCCCTGCTCAAGCCCGAGGCGGTGTGGGAGATCGAGCGCGGCCTGCGGCTGTCGGGCCAGCAGGTCTACCATGCCGCCCGCACACGCTCGGCCTGGTACCAGGCGCTGCGCGGCCTGTTCGAGCGCTTCGATTTCCTGGTGATGCCCGCCGCCCAGGTCTTCCCCTTCGATGCCGGCCTGGACTGGCCGCATGCCATCGACGGGCGCGCGATGGACACCTACCACCGCTGGATGCAGACGGTGGTGCCCGCCACCATGGCCGGGCTGCCGGCCCTGGCCGCGCCCGCCGGCTTCGGTCCCGGCGGCCTGCCTGCGGGCATCCAGATCATCGGCCCGGCCCAGGCCGACTGGGCCGTGCTGCAGATCGGCCATGCCTACGACCAGGCCAGCGGCCATGCGCGTGCGGCCAGCCCGCTGCTGGGCTGAAGGCACCTCGTTTTTTCATCGACAGGAACTCGCCATGAGCCAAGAATCCTTGCGTCATTTCCTCCGTTGCCTTCTGGCGGCCTGCACGCTGGCCGCCGCCTCCACCGGCAGCTTCGCCCAGGCCGACTACCCGTCGCGGCCGGTCAAGCTGCTGATCCCCTTCGCGCCCGGCGGCGCCACCGATGTGCTGGGCCGCCTGCTGGCGACCGGGCTCGGCGCGAAGCTGGGCCAGCCGGTGGTGGTGGAGAACAAGCCCGGCGCCGGCACGGTGATCGCCGCCTCTCTCGTCGCCAAGGCGCCGCCGGACGGCTACACGCTGCTGCTGGGCGCCAGCACCACGCTCACCCTTAACCCGGCGATCCGCCCCTCCCTGCCCTACGACCCGCTGCGCAGCTTCACGCCGATCGGCATGGTGGCCGACATGGGGCTGATCCTGGTGGCCGGCCAGGCCACGTCGGGCAGCACCCTCAAGGACATCGTCGCGCAGGCCAAGGCCGACCCGGACAAGCTGTCCTACGGCTCCTTCGGCACCGGCTCCTCGGTGCACTTCGGCGGCGAGATGCTCAAGTCGGCGACCGGCATCCGCATGGTGCACGTGCCCTTCAACGGCAGCTCGCCCAGCCTCACCGCGCTGATGGGCGGCCAGGTGCAGGTGGCGGTCGACACCGTGGTGGCCACGGCGCCGCTGATCAAGGCCGGCAGGATCAAGCCGATCGCCGTGCTCTCGGCGCAGCGCCTGCCGTTGCTGCCGCAGGTGCCGACGGTGGCCGAGAGCGGCTATCCCGGCTTCGAGATGGGCACCTGGTTCGCCCTGCTCGGTCCGGCCGGCCTGCCGCCCGCGGTGCAGCAGAAGCTCGAGAAGGCCCTGGCCGAGGTCGCGAACACGCCGGAGATGAAGAAGAAGCTGGCCGAGCTGGGCCTGACCCACGCCTACGGCAACGGCGCGGCCCTGAAGGCGCGCATCGAGACGGAGCTGCCCCGGATGCGGGCCGCGGCCGCGCGCTCGGACATCAAGGCGGATTGATCGAACGCCGCCGAAAGCGAACTAAGCGCGGGCCCCATGAGCAGTCTCAAAATTCAGAGGGTGTCCATACCGAGGGGTGGGCGCGTTGGAACGCCGATCCCAAGCGGCGCCGGTGAAATCTGGTGGCGCATTGAAGGGAACACAATTTGGAATCACGGCGCCGTCCGAAACGGCCAAGAAATCACTCTCTAAGCGGCTGCGGGGGCGGCGCATGAGGGGCGCAAATCGCGGGCGGTGCGCGAGAAGAATGCAGCCCAACGCGGCTGTTAACCAAAGAAGACTTGTCATGCCAGATGCGCTTTTTGACGCAGGGACGGTGGCGGCCGATGCGCCGTGGTCCTGGGTGCTACGCAACACTGCTGTAGGCGACGGTGTAGCTACCGGGGAGACGCTGATCTACAGCGGCGCAGAGCCGCGAAGTTTTCGCCTGACCTACGACGAGGCAATGTTGCGGCAGGTGCCGTGTTCCCGGACGTTGTTGCTGTTCTCGTCCAGGACGGAAAGAAGGAAAAGGATGCCGAGAAAGTGACTCTCGTTCCACGCGGGACGGTTGTGCTCAATGGCAGACCCTCCGTGGTTTCCAATGAAATCAATCACTTAGCTCGAAATCTATTCCGCAGAAGCAGCTAGCGTTCGGAGGCGCCCGTCCCAGCCAGTTGGCTGGCGGCCAAGAGTCCGTCGGCGAGCTCTTTCGCCTTGCGATCGAGCTTGTCGAAAAAAATCTGCCGCTCCGCTTGGCTCGCGGTCAATCGACACGGCCTGCGAATTGCCCATGTCTGTGCACATCAGCGTGGGCAGAGATCTGGTCACCATCACCTGTCAGCTCGATGGTGATCATCATGCCTCGGTAGTCGAATTTCCTCTCATGGAGCGAGCTGTCCAGGCGCGGCTCCTGGAGGATCCATGAGCCGCAGCCTCCGGGTCGGAGCGCCATTTCATGAGGTCAGCTGCGGGTGGTAGCAGCTCAAACAAGTTTAGGTCGGCGGGGCCGGGTATACAAAACGTCGCTACCACGCCGGCACCTACACAGGTCAGGTCGGCGTCAATGCTTCCGCAGTCCGCTGTGAGCGAGGAAGAGTTGTCCTGCGAGCCTGCCAATTACGAACAGAAGCAATGCCCTGATGCCATTCACAGGGAGCAGGCGGGCCAAGTCGCCCAGGAGCTCAAAGACGACCTCGCATGCCACGAAAAGCAGGGCCCACCGCAGCAGATAAATCGGCAACCATCTCGCGAGCCAAGCGGTGTTCGCCCGTGCAATTTCTATGACCTGCGCCTGCGTTGCTCCGGCCTCAGCCTTCTGCAGACATGCGCTCGGCAGCCAGTAGCGGCGCCAAACGGAAGCCGGCGGCGAGTTTGAGGGCATTCCGAAATGGTAGTGACCCCGCTACTCCTGTGCAGCGCCAAATCTGGCTTCCCGCCAGCTTGCAAAGCCGCTGGCTGGCAGGCAGGCGCAAAGCTGACCTACAGGAGCGCTGCGAGCGAAATGTGCCAATCCCTTCGTGATCGACGAAAGGAGCGCGACATGGCAGACGACAAGACGAAGGTGGGCGGCCAGGACCGCAAGCGGATCAACGTGAACGAAGAGTACAAGGTAAGGGATTGGGCGGCGGTGCTCGGCGTCACGCCAGACGAACTGCGCCAGGCAGTGGCGGCCGTCGGTGACCAGGTCGAGAACGTGCGCCAGTACCTGAAGTTGTGAGGCGGTCATGCCTACCAAACACCGCGACGCCAGTTCCGACGCTGCCGACGAGAAGCTGATCCAGTCGCTTCGCGCGCTCGGCGGCCCGAAGCCTGCGAGACGGGCGCCTCGGAACACCACTCCAAACGCTAGGCCTACCGGGAGAGCCTCGCGAACACGCACAAGCGCGACATGAGCTCGATCACTCCCCTGAGCAGGAGATCAAGGTGAAAGAGATCCGCCTAAACTGGTCCGACGACATTGCAAGGGACGACGAGCAGCTCACCGTCAAAGGGGTGCCGGTGCATCCTGGCGGTAGGCTGTGGTACCCCGATACGCCCGAAAGCCGTCGAACGCTTGAGCAGATGATGGCTGCCGGCAATGAGACCTATGGCGAGGGCACTCACTGGGTTGAGGATCGCGAGACCTCGCGCCCCAACGAGACATGAGCTCGCTGAATTGCGTCCATTGCCTCGGGTCTGGCTGGGTCTGCGAGAACCACACGGACCGACCATCGGTGATCACCGAGGGCGGTTGCAACTGCGGGGGCGCGGCAGCACCGTGCACCTGCAATCCAGGCGCGGAGTTCCACGGCTGGACTGAGGTTTTTGCCTCAACCGATCCAGTGTCTGCTCAATCGTGGATTCACTAAATCATGTTCTGACCATGACATTGCTCCCGTTGCATTCGATCGGGAGCGGCGCAATACTGGATTGCAGAAGTGCGACTTTTGACTCCCGATGAACATTTCACCCGCGCGCGAGCAAACCGATCCGCCGGCCGCTCCACCCGATTGGACCATCGAGGTGGGGTCTGAGCCCGTGGGCGGAAGCATTTACTTTTTTGCCGACGTGATGCGGTCCGGGAGAGTGATGTTCCGCGTCGGAGTTGGCGGCGTAGCTGAAGAGGTCAGGGCGAGAAAGCTGCTTGCCACCAAGGCGCGCGCCTGGATCGAAGACTTCCTGATTCGAGAACAACAATCAGGCGCTTCTTCGCAAGGCGACTGAGCTGCTCAGCCAAGGTCGTCGTCGTCGAGTAGGTCCAACGTTGGCTCGGCCATGAGGGATTGAAGCGCCTCGCACCCGGCGTCCCAAGCGCTCTGGTAAGTCGTGAAGCTGAGGTCCGATCGCGCGAATGGCTCAAAGCCTGGCAGGTCATCGAAGGATTCGAACAGCACCCATTGGAATGCTCCAGATCGGAGCAGCTCAACTGTCAGAGCAAGAAAGCGAGCGCGGCGCATAGAAGTTAATGCTGGGCGCGTGCATTGCCCCTTCCGTCGGCCGGCGCCGTCGCTTGACGAAGGAAAGATCGCCGACCCCGGTGGCTTAGTGGACTCAGGATCTTGGCGGCGAAATGCTCAGGTCCCCGTCCGGCAGCTCCACTGACCATCCTGCACAGCAGGCTTCGATGGCGGCCGCCCTGGCATCGTCCAGGACCGCGGCGGCCGCGTGCTGCTCGGGCGTCGGTTCGAGCTCGTCGGCGAACCCGCCAACATCCCAGCCCTCGCGCGCGTGATGCGCCGCCGCCGCGGCCCAGGGGGAGACGTCGGCCGCCTTGAACACTGCGCGCGCGGCGGCCAGACCGCGCTCCAGCTGCCCGTGGTTTGCGCGTTCCACGTGCAGGATCATCGTCATGGGTGGCCTTTAGAAGAGCGAAGCGTCTGCCGGCGGCAGAGTCTTCGACTGAGCGCGCTCCGGCTTGGGCTTCGGCGCCCGAGGCGGATCGGGCGGCGCCGGGGCGGCCTCGAAGATCTCAGCCGGTGCCAGCTTGAGGAGCAGCTGCGCCTGCTCGACCGTGCTCTCCAGCCACTGATCGAAGTCTGCTGCCTCGATCGGGACCACGCTGCGCTTGTCCTGCAGCGCGAGCGGCAGCTTCTCCTTCGTCTTCGGTCCAGCTCGGGCTTGTGCATGCGACCCATGAGCGGGTGCGCGTCCGCGTTAAGCGTCAACATCGTGTAGCTCTCGAACTCGTCGCCGGTGGCCTTGTCGACCCAGACGTTCCAGAGCCGGCCAGGCCCCAGGGCGCTCCGTCCGCGCGCCAGAAGCGCCACCACTCGCACCTTGAAAACGGATGCTCGAACGGCCCCCCAATACGGCTCGTCGAAGCTCATGGCCGGAATGATGCAGCGCTGGCCGCGCTTCCAGGGGTCCTTGTAGCTGGCCTTCTCCGCCAGTTCCTCACTGCGGGCGTTGTTCGTCGGGACTTGAGCTTGGGCTCCTTGGCGAACCAGGGGATCAGTCCCCACTGCCCGATCACCAACTCGCGCTCGTAGTCCGCGGCGTCGCGCGGCGGCGGATGAAGGGGCCGGGCGCGCGCGGAAAGATTTCCCGCTGCCAAGGTGGCGGGTTGCGCGCCCCGACGTGCCAGAAGCGCTCGATTCAGCGGCCTCCGGGGACAGGTACTTGTTGCACGTGGCCGAATGTAGCAATCAGAACGGCAGAGGCGTCACCGGGCCTAGCCAGGCCACCGCGGCATCGCCCGGCGCCATGGCCCGCAGCCGCTCGTCGCGCCAGAGCTCGGCGGCCACCTCTTCGAGCTCCAGCGGGTCGACGGTCCGCCAGCGCTGCTGAAGCCGGTGCGCGCAAGCGGCAATCCAGAGGTCAGAAGGCGTCTCGTCCATGGTTGGAAGCATAGCAAAAGACTGTATGCTTATCCAGTATTCTGTACCGCTAACCGCCGCCGCCGTTTGAGTGCGCTGCTCAAGCCAGGTCACCCCCTTTACATGTGGGGGTGGACGGATATTTGGTGTTCGACGAGAAGCTGGCCCAGCTCTTCGATCTGGAGACCGACCAAGAAATGATGCGGATCGAGCCTGTTCGCAGGGCGAAGATCACGCAGCGAGTGTGCCGTTGTGCCCGGAGGCACCTGCCGGGTCCCCGAGAGGATTGAACGCTTCGGCGTCAATGCCGAGGAAGGGCCCTTCGTGCCATCGACCCATCGCGCTCGCCCAGCGCGCGTGCCCTTGCACTCAACCACCGGTCGGCGCTTGCCTTGCCGTCGCGCGCCACTCGCATCTGATATTCCGGCTCAAGCCGCCGGGCGGCGGCATGGCGGGCAGCCTGCACGTCGGCAGCGCCGGGAGCGGTCGACGCGTTGGGGGCGGCCGCCTGCTTCTGTCGGCGCATCCTGTTGTCGTGGTCCATCTTTCGGCTCCATCGCTGGGACTCGAGGTGATTCGTCAGGTAATCCACCTGGGCCGAGGCCGGCACCGACGCCAGCACGCCAGCACGCCAGCGAGCACACAGGCCAGCGACGACCAAACGGTGAAATTTCGATTCATCGTCAACTCCCTTCCATCGTTTTCGCGTCGAGATGGCTAGGATTGCTCGTTCGTTGAGCACTGCAATGAAAGCCAATCAGAATGCGGCTCCAGCGAGATGTTCGGTCAGTTGTCCACAGAGTCATGCACCGGCCAAGGGGAAAACAGGGCCTTGACTTTCGTATTTTGGTGCAGTGCACAAAGCCCCTCCTTCATTAGTAGCAGCACGCTTTGGTGCGTCGGGTCAATGCACTGCAGCAAGCCATGTTGGTGCGGCGCCGACCATCTTTTCCACAGCACGATGCGAGCGACGACTCATTGGCCGTGGGTCGTCTGGACGAGAAAGCGCGCGAGGTCCACGAAGACCGAGCACGCCTACAAGGCCGCTCTTCTCTCGAACTCCCTACGCGGTTTGCTGCATCCAGCTGAGCATCCGGGCCCGAAGCTCGTCGGGCATTGCGTCCAACACTTCCCTGAGCAGCCGCTCGTATGAGCCCGGGCTTGGCGCCACGGGGACATCCTTCCCGAAACGCTCCAGCACCCGTATTCCAGGCAGAGGGTCCAACGGCTGCGCCGTCGCGGCCAGATGAACTATTGGAAGGACGCGCAGCGTCTGGACCACCAGATGTCGCAGGAGCGGCTTCCTCGCTATCCACGCCATCACCTCTCTCCATTCAGCATCGGCGTCCAGGTGGGCATGCTCTTGCGCTAGCCCTGTGTCGAACAAAAGACTCGCTTGGCAACCAGCCTTGTCGACAAGGCGCAGCCGTTCGTTACCTGCGACTTTTCCCGCTCCAAGGTCCTCCATCAGCGACATGGCGAGCGCCATACGAGAGGCTTCAGAAAGCCTGCCCATCTCTTCGACGACGCGGGGCGTCCATGCCTTTTGTTTGACACCAAACAGCTTGGAAAGAATTCCCATCGCGTGGTCCGTCGCACAAGCAAGAGTGCTCTCCTGCGACACATTGGCGGCCCGCGTCCGGACTCACCGCGAGAGTCGCACGCGGGACGCGTGCCAGTGGCCAGATTGGTGGCGAGCAACTGTGCTGGTGCGATCGATAGGATGGGTATCCGTCATCCTTAGAGGATTTCCCGCGCAGGCTGAACGCTTTCGGCCCGCCCGCCTTCAGTGTCAGCAAGGCATCTGCGCAGTTTCCGAACCAGATTCGCGATCTGCGTATGGGTGCCCCGGTCTGAGATGCAGGCGCGGGGTCCATGCTCACGGGGCGGGTACGAACGCGGGCTTGCCTTTCTCGACGATGTAGGTGGCGAGTTCCGACGCCTTGCCGGAGCCGACATTTCTTGCCGTGTGAACTGCGCCGTTGGGAATGAACAAGCCGTCTCCTGTCTTGAGAATCACGGGCGGCTTGCCATCGATCTGATACTCGATCGTGCCTTCGAGAACATATGCCACTTCCACGCCGGGATGCGAGTGCCTCGGTGCCACCACCCCGGGACCGAAGTCCACCCGAACCTGGACGACCTCGCGTCCGGGGATGTCGAGATCGTGCTTCAGGACGTCGGTCCGTCCAAGCCCAGTGGGCTGCGCGAGTGCGAGCTGTGCGGCCAAGCCGCCTCCGACGAGCAGCATCGCTGCGACCATGGTTCGAATCGTGTTCATTGAGTTTCCTTTTCGTGATGTTGGAAGAATGTCCTCTAACTGCCGCCCTGGGCGGAAGCGCGAACTTCGTTGACGGTCTGCCTGGGATCCTGAAGGTGCGGGTAGTGCCCGATGTTGGCGAGTACCGTGATCTGCAGCTTGGCCTTCTGCGCGAGCTCGAGGCCCATTTCCTTCTTGATGTAGAAGTCCTTCTCCCCCCACACGATCCTGACGGGGGTCCGAAGCCTGCCAAGGTTGGCTTCGAAGTACTCCTGGTCGCGGGTGAAGTGGGCGTAGTAGTGATAGAAGGCGTCGGCAGTGGTGAGGCTGCCGTGGTTCCAGCCGCGGAGCATGTCGTCCTTCAACTCCTGCGGAAGCTCGAACTGTTCGTTCTTGGCCAAACCCCGTCTGAACGCGTTCTCCAGGATCTCGTCCCGGTTCTTGTTCAACGCGACGCGCACCGCGTCCGAGGAGGGCTTCGTCTTCAGCGCCTGCAGGTTGTCCACCATGTACTGCGGCCTGTTCAGCGGCGCGAAGTCGCCCACGATGATGGCCTTGGCGATGCCCGGCTCCTCGAGCGCGAGCAGAAGCGCAGGCAGGGCTCCGATGTCGGTGGCGTAGATGGTCAGTGTGGATGGGTCGATGTTCGCCTTCCTGATGTAGGCCTTCAGAACGCGCGCGTAGTCGCTGGGCGCGTAGGAGAACTTGTCCGCCGGCGGCCTTGTCGAGAGTCCGAAGCCCGGCCAGTCGAAAGCATGCACTTCGTAGTCGTCGGCGAGCGCGGGCGCGATGTTCTTCCAGGCGTACAGGGTTTCGGGAAAGCCGTGCAGGAAAAGAACGCTGCCCTTGGGCTTGGTGCTTCGAACGACCAGCCTTCTGAGTTGAATCCCCGAATCGATCTCGAGGAAGCCAACCTCTTCCCGCAGGCTTCGATGGCCGAGGTGCGTGCATGACGCCAACACGGCGACTGCGAGCAGGAGGGCGACCATGAAGAGCCTTTGAACGGTCAGCTGGGCCATCGGGACAATCCTTTCTTGATGAACACGGGCTCGGGCACCAACGGAGCTGGAGCCGGCGGCTTGGCGCTCACCACAGGGCGGGCCATGGGGTCGATTAAAGGAGGCGCTTGTATCGGCGGTGTGTCGAGCAACGGCCGATTTGCATTCCGCTGTATTCGCGCACCGCTCTGACACACTGGCATACAAATCGGCCCGCACGCGCACGCGCACGCGCATGCGCATGCGAGGGTGTCACTTCCCGTATTCGGCGAGGTAGCCGCCCAGGTGCCGCTCCGCATCGCTCGGACGCTGCAGGCCCTTGTCGATCAAGGCCTTCAGCCTGGCCTGTGCGGCGGGCCGCTGTACCGAGGCAATGAATGCCTCCCAGCTTGCCTGCAGCTCCGCGTCGGTCGGTAGGCTCGCGGCGTTGACCAGCTTCTTGGTGTCGATCACGGCCTGGCGGTCGAAGGACGCGATGCGCATCGCCAGCTCGTCCACGAACGAATCGAGCTTCGCGTCGGGCAGCGACCGGTTCACATACCCGTATCGTTCGGCGATGTCGCCGTTGATGTCGTCCGCGCCGACCATGATCTCCATCGTTCGGCCGCGCCCAACCAGCCGTGTCAGGTGGGCCATGGGAGCGCCGCCGGCGACAAATCCGGCGCCCACCTCGAACTGGGAAAGCACTGCCTTCTCACGGCTGGCGTAGCGCATGTCGCACGCCAGAATGATTTCGCTGCCGATGCCGGTCGCCCTTCCTCGCACCGATGCGATCGTGACGACGGGCATTCGGCTCAGGCGGGCGATGATGTCCGGGACAGCAGGCATACCGGTCGGTCCGGGACTCAGCCCCGTGGTATCGGTGAGGGGCGAGAGCAGGTCGTAGTGCGCGGAGAAGTAGCCGGGCACTGCGCTGTCGAAGACCACCACCTGGACCTGCGGGTCGGCCTCGATCTGATCGAGGACAGCGGCGAGTTCCTTGACCACACTGGAACCGATGATGTTGAGTGGAGGATTGTCCAGCGTGACCCGCCAATAGGCCGCGGTGCGCTTCGTGATGCGCACTTTGGCGGCCCAGTCCACCTGCGCGCTGGTCGGCGCCGCAGATCTCGGACTTGACGTGCTTGCCTTGGGCACGGCGGGCGCTTGAGCATGCGCGATGCCACATGTGACAAGTGCGAGGGCGAGGGCCAGCGCATAGCTCGATCTGGCGATACCAGCCAAGGCCATCTCGCCTGCGTCGGCGAACATCGTGCGGGATTGATCCATGGTGTTTTGCTATCCGTTGCCGAGGGCGTTCGCGCCAGCCCAAGTCTGCGGTTGTCAAGACAAGGAGCGCGTGCGACCATGGGCGTCCCCAACGCGGAGGTGTGCCGTGAAGATCACCCGTATCGAGCTCCACCTGATCCGCGTACCTTTCGACATGGGCGCCGCTCCAACGGCTTTCGCGGGCATGAGTTGGACGTCTGTCGACAGCCTATTCGTGCGTGTGTGCAGCGATGCCGGTCTCGATGGTTGGGGTGAGGGCTGGGGCCACCCTGCGTGTCCGACGACCTGCACCGCGTTGACTACGCTGGTCGGGCCTGCGCTCATCGGTCGCAACCCGACCGAACGTGCGGCTCTCATGTCCGAGTTGTTCCGCCTCTTCCACATCCACGGCCGCAGCGGCGCGGTAGTTCATGCGCTCTCGGCCATCGACATTGCGTTGTGGGACCTTGCGGGCAAGATTGCCTCGGCGCCGATCTGCACACTCTTGGGCGGACAGCCGCGAGAATTGACGGCTTATGCGAGCTTGCTGCGCTATGCCGAGCCCGCACTAGTGGCTGCGGCGGCGGAGAGGGCCCTGTCGCAAGGCTTCCTGCACCTCAAACTCCATGAGGTGCGCATGGACACCATCCGTGCCGCTCGAACGGCGTGTGGCCCCGACGTCTGGCTTGCGCTCGACACCAATTGTCCATGGACGGTGTCGGAGTCGATCGCCCGCGCTCGGGAGCTCGAGCCGCTGCGCCTAGCCTGGTTGGAAGAACCGGTGTGGCCGCCCGAGGATCATGCCGGTCTTGCGCGGGTACGTGCCAGCACCTGCATGCCCATCGCGGCCGGAGAAAACGTGGCGAGCATCCATGACCTCCATGCCATGCTGCAGGCTGGTGCCATCGACATCTGCCAGCCCAGCGTGATCAAGTTCGGCGGGATCTCCGCCGTGGTCGAGGCGGCAACGCTGGCCAAGGCCCACAGCGTCGACTATGTGCCGCACTGTTTCTATTTCGGCCCGGGCTACGTCGCATCGCTGCACCTGGCTGCAGCCTTGGCACCAACGACCGCGTTCGAGCTGTTCTTCGGAGACCTTGAAGCGAGCCCGTATCACGATGCCGTTCGGGCAAAGCAGGGCAAGATCACCGTGCCGAACGGTCCGGGCCTGGGTCTCGAACCCGACATGGATGTGGTGAACCGATACAGGTTGGGCGCACCCGTCGTTATATGCGGCTGACCACCGGCCCTTAGGAGGAAAACGTGTGCCATGGCATGTCCGCAACAAGACGTCATCGATGACCGTTTGGGTCGGCCGCGGGATGTGAGAGCCGGTCAGACTGCCTCGCTACCCTTGGCCCGACGCAACGGTCCAGCGTGTTCTTTTCATCATCAAGAACGACTACCCGGCGCGCGGCGAGTATGTCGGTGCTGTGTGATCCACGTCTTTGGCGTAGATGAACCGACGTGATCAAGTTCGCTAGGCGCGTCGCGTGAATACCATGCGCCTCTGAAGACATCGTGGCCGAGCAAGTTCACGTCGAGCGCTCGCCGCCTAAGCGCCACTTGCATAGTGCTGCTGGCTTCTCGGCGCGCCGTCCAACAGATCCTGAACCGCGCGGGCGGAAGCTCTGACTGTGAGCATGGGCTGCGTATCTGTAAGGAACTCGGCAGCGCACCTACTGATCCGACAAGCAAGATCGCGGCGGCCGTGCGAACCTTCAAGGACATCGAGGCACCATGAGACTTCGCGCCATCACCTTCGATACCGGAGGAACCGTGCTCGATTGGCACAGCGGTGTCGTGCGAGCGCTCCACCGGGTCGCTCGCCAACAAGATTCGCCAGTCGATTGGCATGCCATTGCCAACGACTGGCGCAGACGCACCATGGCCACAATCGTCGGGCTCAACCGGCCGACCTTCAACATGGACGATGTGCATCGCCGGACCCTCGACGAGTCATTGAGTCACTTCGACCTGCAGGCACTGACACCGGCGCAGCGACACGACATCTGGCGTGCCTGGCACGAACTGGACGCCTGGCCCGACTTCCCCGCTGCCATGGCGACATTGCGTCAGGTCCTGCCCGTCGTGGCGTTCACGATGTTGCCCACGTCGTTGGTGATCGATGTTTCTCGCAGGAACGCCCTGACCTGGGATGCGGTGATCTCGTGCGAAATGATCGGCGTCTACAAGCCGCGCGCCGAGGCGTATGAAACGGCGGCGCGATGGCTGGCCCTCCCGCCTTCCGAGATCCTCATGGTGGCGTGCCACAACTTCGACCTCAACGCCGCCCGCGCGGCGGGCTATCGAACCGCATTCGTGAGGCGACCCGACGAATGGGGACCCGAAGGACCGCCGGACCCGCATCCGAACATGGACTACGACTTTGTGGAGGATGGGTTCGAAGGTTTGTCTGGCAGCGTGTTGCGCGCGCTCGGCGAGCCGGAAATTGGCCGATAAATTGGCCAGGCGGGGGAAAACATGACACTCGTCCGCATCACTGTCGCTGTCGCGTGTGCGCTATGCGCCTTCGCCGCCTTTGCATTCACGGAGTGCCAGCAAACAGTGGGGATCGACCTTCCGCTCAAGGCTTGATCTGGCAGCATGCTATCAACAGACCTGGTTCGGCTACAACGACCCTGCCTGGCGCGCCAGACGGCATGGAGCGGATGCCTGCCCGTCTGTCGAGGGCTTGACCAAAGCCCTGGCTGGTCTGGGCGCGGCGGCCACGTCACCATAGGCTTGCGGTCGATGCTTCTGCGCGGTCAAACGGCCCCGACATACTCACTGCGGGCCGGGTAGTTCTTCGCGAGCGCGAAGTCGAGCCGGGCGCGAAGCGCCGGGCCGAAGGTGAAGAACGCGCGATGACGTCGTTTTTCTCGCCTGCTTGAGGGGCGAATGCAAGACGCTTGGGAAACTCGGTCCAATCGAGCAAGCGATTCGAAGTCCAGCCTCGTGCGAACCGATCTTTCGCCATAACCAATGATCGAGCGGAAGAGTATTGAGAAGGCAACTGCAAAAGCAATGCTCACGGGGCGAGGAGGCGGGCCACCTCTTCATTACTGATCGGCGTCAAAGCGAGCCCGAAGTCTTCGTGCAGTTGCAGGACGAGCGATTGCGCCCGCATTGCGTTCGCCGCCACGCCAGCGTGGCCGTCCTTGAGCACGGCATTGTTGGGCTCGTCACCTGCTGAATTGGTGACGCGCAAGTCGGGGGCGATGGTGACAGTCTTGTAGGTGGGCTCTCCATTGGGGCCTCGTTCGCCCCATCGCTGCACGAACCAGGCTTCGACGTCGAGGAAGGCGATCCGTGGCGGATCGGCGAGAGTGATCTTGCGCAGTTCGGCATTGGCGCCGGCCAGGGCTTTCTTGATATTGGCCATGGCGAAGCTGCTGCGGTACTTGTCGAAATTGTCCGGGTCGTCGGCTCCAGTGCGCAATCCCACAAGCAGGATGCGCGTCGATGGGTGCGAGGCGTGGATCAGCGAGATGGCGGCGCTGATCTGATGTGTGCAGTAGTCGATCGTGCGGCGCAGCTCAGGCGCCGAGGGATCGCGCGATTGGAGGTCAAGCCAGGCGTTCCAGTCGTTGGCTCCGATGCTGATCACCACCACGCCGCGGCGCCAGCGCTCGGCTTCCTGGTTCATGAGCGCCACCAGGCGCGGCGCCTGCCGGAAGCGCTGGCCAAACCGCTCGCCCATCAAATTCTTGCAAGCGGCCCCCGAGTTGGCGAAGTTGTAGAGGTAGTCCTCTTTTTGAGGCGCACGAGAGGCCGGCAGGCCGATCGACTCGCGCGCCAAGGCAACCCAGCCGGGCTGTCCCCACAGTACCCAGGGACCGATGTCAATCTCGTGGCCGCGCAATCGCGCCAGCACCTCGGTCCACTGGAACGTGCGCGAGCGCAATGCGCCGCCGCGCTCGCGAGTGCCGGGCGGAAAAGCCGTGCGATCCTGGTAGGAATGGCTGTTGGAGTCGCCGAGCACAGCCAGCGGAATGGTGTTCGCCAACGCAGACGGCACGGCCGCGACGGGCGGCACGCCGTCGCTCCAAGCTGCCACCACGCCGACGGCCAGCACGGCCAGCACCACTACCGCACGCGCCAACATCGCTTCGAGATTCGGACTGGCCGCCATGAAGACAATCGTTGAGCGGAAGCCGAGAGCGACGATGGTTGGAAGCCCGGCGCGCATTCGATGAGGCCGATCAAGAAGGCAGCGGCTTGGATCGCTTGAACATTCGTGCGCTGTCCACGAAGTACAAGCCAGTGAAACTTGGAAATGAGCGGTCGGGATAACCACGCAGGTCCATGGAGCGGTCCTGTACGGCCCATCTGTCCCAGAGCGTGTATCCAAGCGCCTTGATGTCCTGAATGAACCGAGCGCGGTTGTAGACATGCACTGGAGTGAAGGCACCCTCACCAATTTTTTGCATGGTGACAAAGTCCTCTCCGTTGTAGAGGGGGAGCTGGCTCAACAGGATGTGTTGCGGCCGACGTGTGCACTTCTTGAGAAGCTGATCGGGCCGTGCGTCTTCAAAGTAGTGAATGGCGTCCACGGAGATCCAGACGTCCTCGCAGGGAGTTCCTATGGATTCATCGAGGCTCTCGCTCAAGCTCAGGGCTGAAGCGGCGTTTCGCGCCGCCAGGTGCTTGCCTGTCAGAACCGTTGACGGCACCTCGACCGCTCGCCATGTCGGAGCATCTGGCATACGGAAGTACCGGCAATTGGCATAGTAGTGAAGGCCGACAGAGCCGCCGATATCCAGAACGCTGCTCGCTCCGTCGCGCAGTGCGCGGTCAAGCCACCACATGAACGAATAGTCATAAGGGAACGCCTTCTTCGATCGCACGTCCACGTACTCGCTCAAAGCAGAGTCATCTAGATCCGGGCTGTTGGGCAGCCAAGCGCGCGCAGCCTTGAAGCTGTCGAACACCCCGAAGTGGGCACCGTCTCCATCTCGGGACAAGAACTGTCGGCGTCGCCATTGCAGTTGCGCAGGTCGTACCCGGGGCTCGTCAGGAAAGGGACGGACGACGTCAACTGGGCTGAAGGAAGGCATTGTTTGGCTCCTCGATTGCTTTCGTTGCTAACGCTGAGCGCAGCTGAATTGCTCCCTCAGCCAGAAGCTGGCACCGCGCGCCGAAGACGATGGCTGCGCCTTGAGACATGCCGGTCTCGAATTTCAGGGTGTTCCACGATCACTGGACCGAACGACACGCGCCGAGCTGCGGGCCTGCTCGGGGGCGCTGCGGTGCCACGCCGCGGGAGTGAGCCCACGGACGCGATGCGTCGGTCAACGTGAAAACGGCTTACCTGCGCGTGCGCAGGTGCGCAGCAGCGTTCTCAGGTAGTGCGTTTGGGAGGTCTTCTAGGGCCGGCGAGGTCCGGCCATGGTGCGTCGAGTTCATCGACCACGATGGGACGCACTGCCTTTCCAGGAGGAAAGAAGATCGGAGCGACAAACCAAACGGCGGCAGTGTTGAGGAAGCCATCGATGACGACGTGCTGTACCGACTCTTCCGAGCCATCCAGCGTGACAGACCCATCATGGTGATGGTGATGCGCCAAGCCCTGCCAATGGAGCAGCGCGTGTTCCACCTCTTTCGGTTCACCAAAAGTGCCGGTTCGGCCACCGATCACGATGACCTGCCAGAGGGCAGACGCCATGAGGAGCAGAAGGACAAGCCGGAGGCGCATCTTTCATCCGTCGTGTGTTGTATGACCGGGCGCGTTTTGAAGTGTGCGATTCTACCGGAATGTAATACCAAAGAGCTACTTGCTGCGCGAAGTTTTACGCTAGCTCGCTGCCCAACGGACGCCTTCCCGGCCCAGAGAATCGACTGGCCCCGAATGCCCAACCCCCACCTACACGACCCCGGATGACTCGCCACACTTCAGGCTATGCAGCGGTGAGTTCTCAGAGCGGAGGCATCAGTTAGCCACCGCCAGTTCAGGATCTCCGGAATGTCCTCGCCGCGGGAAGTGATCCAGGCGCCGCGGTGCGCCATCGGACGGTCGCGCAGGTGCTGCTTCACATGGCCCGCGGCATTCCGACTCCGTGGCACGTGGTCGATCGGCCGCCAGGTGAAGGCGGTCCAGCCGGCTCAGCACCGTCATGTCGAACGGGATAGTTGTCGTACCCTCTTCGCGGTAGCCGTGCGCGTGGAAATTGTCGTGGTTGTTGCGCTGTAGGTGAGTCGGTGAATCAGCCACGGGTACCTGTGGGAGGCGAAGATCACCGGCTTGTCTTCCGTGAAGACGGAGTCGAACTCCGAGTCCGCCCAGCCCGTGCGGGTGCGCAGACGCGGACTGGAGCGCCATGAGGTTGGCCACATTGACCACGCGGATCTTCAAATCGGGCGGCTGCTGGGCATCTTCCCCAACGATGCCACGATCACGTTGTTTGAGCAGAACGACGATTGGTCGCTCACCGGCGCTCCATGCAGCTTGGGGGCTTGCAGACCCTGAGTGATCTGCAGCTCCCGGCCGGGCGCTGTGCCGGGAACGGTGCGTGAGTTTTGGCAGTAGGCCTACAAATTCTAGCCAGGCAGCTCGACCCCGCAAGGAGCAGACCGTTGCGCTACGGGTCTGCGGGTCTGGCGTATTTGGGCGGCCGAGGCGACGCAAGAAACCGACGCTCAAGAGACTCAAGGCATCGACTCAAGCCATCGCGCCTGCGCCCATCCGGCCGGGGTCCTCAAACCGGCGGGAAGTCGCTATCCCTTCTCAGGCCCGGGCTAAGCCGCCCCCTGCTATTGCGACTCATCGCGACGCAGGAACGCGTGATCGATTCGTGAGACTTCATTGATGGCCGTGTGAATTGCAGTGGCCAGACTGGAGCCCAGGAACGGTGAGACGGTGCAAGACGCACCGGGCCGTTCCGGTCCTTCTTTCACTTCGACGTCACAAGGAGTTTCACATGAACGCGCACCATCAACGCATCCACGGCGCCATCGCCAGCCTGTTCGCCTTGGGCTTGGCCGCCGCCAGCACCAGCGCGCTGGCGCAGAAGGTCCAGACCGAGAAATGCGCCGGCATCGTCAAGGCCGGCCAGAACGACTGCGGCACCAGCAAAGGCTCGTGCGCTGGCACCTCCACGGCGGACCGCGACCCGGAGGCCTGGATCTATGTCGCCAAGGGCACATGCGCGCGCATCGTCGGCGGCATGGTGACCAACAAGCCCGAGAACGTGCACGGCGGCGCCGCCGCGGCGAAGAAGGGCTGAGGAGCCGATCGTGAACACCACGGCTTCTATGCCCGTCGCCCATCCGAGTCGCGCCGGCCTGGCCCGGCGCCTGGCCGAGCAGGTGGGCGCCGCGCACCGCGGCCTGCGGGCGCTCGCGCCGCTGGCCGACCTCGCGGTGCGGCTGTTCGTCGCCGCCGTCTTCTTCAAGTCGGGGCTGACCAAGATCGCGACCTGGAGCTCGACGCTGGCGCTGTTCGAGAACGAGTACGCGGTGCCGCTGCTGCCGCCGGAGATCGCGGCCTGGCTCGGCACCGGCGTCGAGCTCGCCTTTCCGGTGCTGCTCGCGATCGGCCTGGGCGCGCGCTTCTCGGCGCTGGTGCTGTTCGTCTTCAACATCGTCGCCGTGATTTCCTATCCGGATCTCGGTGCGGTGGGGCTGCGCGATCACCAGACCTGGGGTCTGCTGCTGCTGGTGAGTCTGCTGCACGGGCCGGGGCGGCTCTCGCTCGACCATCTGATCGGCCGGCACTTCCGGCATCACCCTGGCCGTCGCTGAAGCGGGAGCGCACCATGTCCGAACACAGGAACATCGTGATCGTCGGCGGCGGCTTCGCCGGCACGACCCTGGCGCGCGCGCTGGCACCGCGCCTGCCGCAGGGCTGGCGCGTGGTGCTGGTCAGCGAGGAGAGCTACACCACCTTCAACCCGATGCTGGCCGAGGTCGTGGGCGCCTCGGTGTTCCCCGAGCACGTGGTGGCGCCGATCCGCCAGATGCTGCGGCGCGGCGAGACCAGCCGCTTCGTCATGGGCCGCGTGACCGGCATCGACGCCGAGCGCCGCCGCGTGCAGGCGCAGACGCTGGCGGGACCGATGGCGATCGCCTACGAGCACCTGGTGCTCGCTTTCGGCACGCGCGCCGACCTGGGCCTGGTGCCCGGGCTGGAGCAGCACGCGCTGCCGCTCAAGCTGGTCGGCGACGCCCTGTTCATCCGTAATCGGGTACTGCAGCGCATCGCGCGGATAGAGCTCGAGCGCGACCCGGCTGAGCGCCGGCGGCTCGGCCATTTCGTGGTGATCGGCGGCGGCTTCTCCGGCGTCGAGGTTGCGGGCGCGCTGGCCGACTTCCTGCGCAGCGCCGCGCGCTACTACCCGCAGGTGCAGCCCGAGGAACTGCAGGTCAGCGTGATCGAGAGCGGCGAGCGCCTGCTGGCCGAGCTGCCCGACTCGCTGGGCCATGCGGCCGCGCGCTCGATGCGCGGGCGCGGCATCGCGGTGCGGCTGAACGCGCTGGCGGCCGAGGTCGACGCCGACGGGGTCCGGCTCGCGAGCGGAGAAAGGCTCGATGCCGCCACCGTGATCTGCACCATCGGCACCCGGCCCAACCCGCTGCTCGATGCCCTGCGTCTGCCGCGCCTGCGCGGGCGCGTCCAGACCGAGCCAGACATGTCGGTCTGCGGCTGGCCGCAGCTCTGGGCCCTGGGCGATTGCGCGCTGGTTCACAACCAGGCGACGCGGCAGTTCGCGCCGCCGACCGCGCAGTTCGCCGTGGCCCAGGCGCGTGCACTGGCGCGCAACCTGTTGGCGCGCCTCGAGGCCCGACCGACGCAGGCCTTCGGCCATGTGTCCAGGGGCATGATGGCCACCACTGGCCATCTCAAGGGCGTGGCGAGTGTCTTCGGCCTGCGCCTGCAAGGGCTCCCGGCCTGGCTGCTGTGGCGCGCCTACTACCTGTCGCGCATGCCCACCGCCGGGCGCAAGCTGCGCATCTGGATCGAGTGGACGTGGAGCATGCTGTTCGCGGCCGATATCACCCATCTGCGCTTCACGCGCACCGGCGAGGCCGACGCGGAGCGCCCTGCTGCCACCGCCGAAGCGCTTTCCCGCATCCAACCCCAACCCTGAGGAGAGCATCATGCTCAAGCAGAAATCCGCCATCGTCACCGGATCCACCAGCGGCATCGGCCTGGGCCTCGCTCGCGCCCTCGCTGGCCGCGGCGCCGACATCATGCTCAACGGCTTCGGCAATCCGGTGGAAGTCGAGTTCACGCGCGGCGAGATGCAGCGCCAGTTCGGCGTCAAGGTGCGCTACAGCAGCGCCGACATGAGCCGGCCCGAGCAGGTGCGCGCCATGATCGCGGCGGCCGAGGCCGAGTTCGGCAAGGTCGACATCGTGGTCAACAACGCCGGTATCCAGCACGTGGCGCCGATCGAGGATTTCGCCGACGACAAGTGGGACGCGGTGATGGCCATCAATCTGTCCTCGGCCTTCCACGTCATCAAGGCCGTCACGCCGGGCATGAAGGCGCGCCGCTTCGGCCGCATCATCAACGTCGCCTCGGCACACGGGCTCACCGCCTCGCCCTTCAAGTCGGCCTACGTCGCGGCCAAGCACGGGCTGATCGGGCTGTCGAAGACCGTGGCGGTGGAGCTGGCCGAGTTCGGCATCACCTCCAACACCATCTGCCCCGGCTATGTGAAGACGCCGCTGGTGGAGAAGCAGATCGCCGATCAGGCCAAGGCGCATGGCATCTCGCCCGAGCAGGTGGTGCGCGACGTGATGCTCTCGCACCAGGCGCGCAAGTCCTTCATCGAGGTGGAGGAGCTCGCCGCGCTGGCCGTGTTCCTGGCTTCCGACGCCGCGGCCTCGATGACCGGCACCGCGCTGGCCATGGATGGCGGCTGGACGCTGCACTGAGCACCGGAGACCGCGCATGGCGAATTCAAGCAAGCCGCGCGCCGCGCCCGGCGGCGCCAACAACGGCAAGAGCGCGCTTCCCGGCCAGACCGTGCTGGTGCTCCAGGGCGGCGGCGCGCTCGGCGCCTACCAGATCGGCGTCTACGAGGCGATGCACGAGTCAGGCATCGAGCCCGACTGGGTGATCGGGACCTCCATCGGCGCCATCAACGCAGCCCTCATCGCCGGCAACGAGGCGCAGCACCGGATGGATCGCCTGAACGCCTTCTGGGCGCAGATGCAGGCCTCCACGCCCACCGCATACATCCCGGACTGGATGGGCTGGGGCAACTTGGTGTCGAACATGGCAACGGTGATGCGCGGCATCCCGGACTTCTTCACGCCCAACCTGCATGCGCTGCGCGGCTCGGCCGCGCCGCTGGGCGTGGAGGCGGCCTCCTACTACAGCACCGCGCCGCTGCGCGCCACGCTGGAGTCGCTGGTGGACTTCGAGTACCTGTGCCAGTGCCACACGCGCATGACCGTGGGCGCGGTGAACGCCTGCAGCGGCGAGATGCGCTACTTCGACACGCGCCGCGAGCCGCTCGGCGTCGACCACGTGATGGCTTCGGGTGCGCTGCCGCCGGCCTTTCCGGCGGTGCGCATCGATGACCAGCCCTACTGGGACGGCGGCGTCTATTCCAACACGCCGATCGAGGCGGTGCTCGACGACAAGCCGCGCCGCGACTCGGTGATCTTCGCGGTCAACGTGTGGCACCAGACCGCCCCGGAGCCCGAATCGATCCGGGAGGTGATGGCGCGCCACAAGGACATCCAGTTCGCCAGTCGCGCCGACAGCCACATCGCGCGCCAGAAGCAGATCCACCGCCTGCGCCACGTGATCCGCGAACTGCACAAGCAGATCCCGGCGGCGAAGCGCAACGCCCCGGAGGTGGCGGAGCTGGCCTCGTGGGGCTGCGGGACCACGATGCACGTGGTGCACCTGCTGGCGCCGCGCGTCGATGGCGAGGACCACACCAAGGACATCGATTTCACGCCCGCCGGCATCCGCACGCGGCGGCAGGCCGGCTACGCCGACACGATGCGCATGTTCCACCGCGCCCCCTGGCATCAGGAGCCGTCCGACCCCATCGAAGGCGTGATCGAGCACCGCTGACACGAAAGGAGGACGCCGTGGCCGACCGCATCGAGGCACTGCTTCGCAACAACCTGCAGTTCGTGGAAGACCAGCTGCGCAGCGATCCTGCCTATTTCGAGAAGCTGGCCGAGGGCCAGTATCCCAAGTTCCTGTGGATCGGCTGCTCCGACAGCCGCGTGCCGCCCGACCGCATCACCGGCACCGGGCCCGGCGACATGTTCGTGCACCGCAACATCGCCAACCTGGTGGTGCAGACCGACATGAACCTGCTGTCGGTGCTGCAGTACGCGGTGGAGGTGCTGCGCGTGCGCGATGTCATCGTCTGCGGCCATTACGGCTGCGGCGGCGTCAAGGCCGCCATGGGCTGCGCCTCCCACGGGCTGATCGACAACTGGCTGCGCACCATCAAGGACACGCAGCAATACTTCTGGCGCCAGCTCGAGCCGCTCGAGGAGGAGGCGCGCCTGCGCCGGCTGGTCGAGCTCAACGTGATCGAGCAGGTCTACAACCTGGGCAAGACCAGCGTGGTCCAGCAGGCCTGGCGCGAAGGCCGCGGGCCGGCGATCCACGGCTGGGTCTTCGAGCTGGAGAGCGGCCGCATCGCCGCGCTGACCGGCCGGATCGAGGACGACGAGGGGATGGCCTCGGTCTGCAAGTTCCATGGCGCCGAAGCGCTGCCATGAGTCCAATGCTCGCTGGCCTGGCCTTTGCGCTCGCCGCGCTGTGCGCGGGCGTGATGGGCTTCGCGATCCAGCGCGGCGGAACCTGCACCGTGGCAGCCGTCGTGGAGATCGTCGACAAGCGCAGCGCGCGCCGCCTGCTGGCGCTCGGCGAAGCCTCGCTGTGGGTGGCCGGCGGCCTGCTGCTAGCTCAGGCGCTGCACCTGCTGCCGGCCATGCCCGCCGGCTATGCGCTCAGCGGCTGGACGATCGCGGGCGGTGCGCTGCTCGGCCTCGGCGCCTGGGTCAATCGGGCCTGCGTGTTCGGCGCCATTGCGCGCCTCGGCTCCGGCGAATGGAGCTATGCGCTGACGCCGCTGGGCTTCTACCTCGGCTGCCTGAGCGTCGGGCCGCTGTTCGGCCCGGGGCCGCAGCAGCCGCTGCCGCAAGGCTCGCCGGTGCTGCAGGCGCCGGCCTGGGTGGCCCTGCTCTTCCTCGCATTCGCCGCCTGGCGCGTGCTGGCCCCGTCGAGACGGATGCCCGGTGCGCGCCGCGCCCTGGCCGAGCGCATCTGGGCCCCGCATGCCGCCACCATTGTCATCGGCATCAGCTTCGTGCTGATGCTGCTGGTGGCGGGCGCCTGGGCCTACACAGAGGTGCTGGCCGAGTTGGCACGCGGCATGGCCGCGAGCCTCGCGGCGCGCACCGCGCTGTTCGTGGCCCTGCTGCTGGGCGCCGTCTGGGGCGGCTGGACCGCGGGGCGCTGGCGCAGCAGGCGAATCACCGCGGCGCAATGCCTGCGCTGCCTGGCCGGCGGCATGCTGATGGGCTGGGGCAGCCTGCTGATCCCGGGCGGCAACGACGGGCTGATCCTGGTGGGCATGCCCCTGCTGTGGCCCTATGCCTGGGCCGCCTTCCTGCTGATGTGCCTCGCCATCGGCGCGGCCCTGACGCTGGCGCGGCGGGCACGGCCTTGATGCGCCAGGCGCAATCTTCACAATTTCGTCACGGGCGCCGCCAGGCCCGGTCGCCTGCCTAGAATTTCCAGCACCAGGATGACAGCATGCGACACGCATATTCCTCGTTGGCCGGACGCACCGGCATCGGCCTTCGGCCCGAGCACTGGCGCGCCTTCGCGGAGACACGGCCGCCCGTGGGCTTCATCGAGGCGCACAGCGAGAATTACTTCGGCCGCGGCGGCAAGCCGCTGCATTTCCTGCTGCTCGCGCGCCAGAGTCATGAACTCAGCCTGCACGGCGTGGGCCTGTCCATCGGCTCGGTCGATCCGCTGTGCGAAACGCACCTGTCACGCCTCGCCGAACTGGTGCGCATCCTGGAGCCCACGCTGGTCTCCGACCACCTGTGCTGGACCTCGGTGGGCGGCGTCCACGCCAACGACCTGCTGCCGCTGCCCTACACCGAGGAGGCGCTCGCGCACGTGGTGGCGCGCGTGCAGCGCGTGCAGGAATACCTTGGGCGGCCGATCCTGCTGGAGAACCTCTCAGCCTACCTCGACTACGCGCAATCGACCGTGCCCGAATGGGAGTTCCTGGCCGAGGTGGCGGCACGCAGCGGCTGCGGCCTGCTGCTGGACATCAACAACATCCACGTCAGCGCGCACAACCTCGGCTTCGATCCGATCGGCTACATCGAGGCCATTCCGCGCGGCGCGGTACAGGAGATGCACCTGGCGGGCTTCACGCGCAACACGCTCGACGACGGCGCCGAGATCCTGATCGACACGCACAGCGTCCCGGTCGCCGACGCGGTGTGGGCGCTCTACGCGTCGGCGCTCGAGCGCTTCGGCGCCGTGCCGACGTTGGTCGAATGGGACGCCGATCTGCCCCCGCTGCCCGCCCTCGTGGCCGAGGCCGGCAAGGCTCGCGCAATGATGGAAGCAACGGCATGCCTGCGCTGCCTGACACCCAGGTCCGCGTGATGAACGCGCTGCTGCGGCGCGGCGACCCGGCCGCGGCGGTGGCACTGGTCCGCCCCGGCGCCCTGCCCGCCGCGCGGCGGCTGGCGATCTACCGCAACAACATGGTTCAGAGCCTGGTCGCCGCGCTCGCGGCCGTCTATCCGGTGACCGAGCGGCTGGTCGGCAGTGCCTTCTTCCGCCAGGCCGCCAAGGCCTGCATCGGCGTCCATCCCTCGCGCTCCGGCGACCTGCACGACTTTGGCGTCGACTTTCCTGCCTTCCTGCGCGCCTGGACACCAGCGGCCGTGCTGCCGTACCTGCCGGACGTGGCCGCGCTCGAATGGGCGGTGCACCGCGCCTATCACGAGGCCGAGCTGCCAGCCCTCGCACTCGCGCGCCTGGCCGAGGTGCCGCCGTCCGCGCAGGCCGGCCTGCGCTTGGCGCTTCAGCCCTCGGCGCGCTTCGTGTCCTCGCCCTACCCGGTGCTGCGCATCTGGCAGGCCAACCAGGCCGGCGCGGATGACACGGTGACAGTCTCGCTGGATGAAGGCGGCGTTCGGCTGCTGGTGCTGCAGCAGGCGCTGGAGATCGTGTTCGTGCCGCTAGATCCCGACGAAGACCGCTGGCTCCGCACCCTGGCCGATGGCGCCGGGCTGGGCCAGGCAAGCGCCTGCGCCTTCGACGTCGATCCAGCCTTCGATCTGGCCTCCACGCTGGGGCGTCACCTCGCGCTGGGACTCTTTACGGAGCTGCAGTCATGAGCGCCGCCCGGCTGCCCGAAGGCGCTCGCCCCCTCCTTCAGCAGGGGGTGCGCGAGGGACACGAAATGACGAGCCTGGGGGAGGTCAGCCAATGACCCGCCGCGTGCTGGTGGTCGAGGACGACCCGGACATCGGCCGGCTCGTCAAGCTGCAATTGGCCGAGCTCGACTGCGAATGCCGCCTGATCGCGGACGGCCTCGGCGCGCTGGCCGAGGGCGAGGCCGGCAACTACGACCTGGTCATCCTCGACCTGATGCTGCCGCGCATGGACGGCCTGCAGATCTGCCGCCGGCTGCGTGCCCTGCCGCGCTACACGCCGATCCTGATGCTGACTGCCAAATCCTCCGAGCTCGACCGCGTACTCGGCCTGGAGCTGGGCGCCGACGACTACCTGACCAAGCCCTTCAGCATGCTCGAGCTGGCGGCGCGGGTGAAGGCGGTGTTCCGCCGCGCCGACCACCAGCAGGCCGCGGCCGAGCACGCGCAGCAGGCGCAGCAGCCGATCGAGGCCGGCGGCCTGCGCATCGACCTTCAGCGCCACGAGGCGCTGCTCGATGGCCGCCTGCTGGACCTCACGGCCAAGGAATTCGAGTTGCTCGCCTACTTCGCACGGAGCCCGGGCCGGGTCCACACGCGCGCGCAGCTGCTCGACCAGGTCTGGGGCTACAGCCACAGCGGCTATGAGCACACGGTCAACTCCCACATCAACCGCCTGCGCAACAAGATCGAGCGCGATCCGGGCAAGCCCGACTACATCCAGACCGTTTGGGGCGTGGGCTACAAGTTCGCCGATCCCCACAGTTGAAACGAGCCTCGCCGCCGTGGAAAGCCTCTACATGCTGTTCGTCGGCGCCGCCCCGGCGGCGCTGGCGGCGTTGGCGATTTACTGGCGCTTCTCGCGGCGGCTCAGACGCCTGGCCGATGCGCTGGAGGCCTGCGCGCAGCTCGGCTGCCGGCAACCGCTGCGGGTGCCGGGCGCCGACGCACACGGCGACGAGATCCAGCGCCTGTCGGCGCACGTGGAGCGCATGTCGGGGCGCATCGGCGAGCAGGTGGCCGAGCTCGAGCGCAGTGCCAGCCGGCGCCGCGAGCTCCTGGCCAACGTGTCGCACGACCTGCGCACGCCGCTGGCCTCGATGCAAGGCTACCTGGAGCTGCTGCTGCTGCGCCAGGGCAGCCTGCCGGTCGAGGAAGAGCGCAACTACCTGGAGACCGCGGTGCGCCACAGTGAGCGGCTGGGGCGGCTGGTCGACGATCTGTTCGCGCTGAGCCAGCTGGAGGGCGAGGAGGCACGGCCACAGCCCGAGGCCTTCTCGCTGGCCGAGCTGGCGCAGGACGTGGCGCAGAAGTTCGCGCTCGATGCGCAGCGGCGCGGCATCGTGCTGCGCGCCTTGGCCGTTGATGGCCAGGCCGGCGGTGTGCGCGCGCTGGCCGATATCGGCATGGTCGAGCGCGTGCTCGAGAACCTGCTGGACAACGCGCTGCGCCACACGCCGCCCGGCGGCACGGTGAGCATCGAGTTCGGCTGTGACCCGGGGCGCGCGCGCATGGCCGTGCGCGACACCGGCTGCGGCATCGCGGCCGACGCGCTGCCCGGCATCTTCGAGCGCTACGACCATGCCGACCGCGCGCTGCCCGGTGGGCGCGGCGGGCTCGGCCTCGCGATCGCGCGGCGCATCGTGCGGCTGCACGGCGGCGAACTGGCGGCCACCAGCGTCGAAGGTACAGGCGCCTGCCTGAGCTTCGACCTGCCGCTCGTGCCCGCCAAGGCATCCGCGCAGCGCATCACGGAGGAGGTAGTCCAGTGAGCTCATCCATGATCGCCGTGGCGCTGCTCGCTCTCGCGTTGCTCGCCTGGCTGACCGTCTCGGCTGCGCGCCGCGCCGCGCGTCGCCGCGACGATTGGAATACCAGGTTGGCGCAGCTGGAACAGCGCGTGGCCGAGCAGCGTGGCGCGCTCGAGCGCGCCGAGGCCTCGCGCGCCGCCGCCGAGGCCGAGCTGCGCGCGAGCGAGGAGCGCTATGCCGCCGCGCTGCGCGGCAGCCAGGACGGCATGTGGGACTGGGACCTGGGGTCGGGTCGCGTGCAGCTCTCGCCGCGCTGGAAAAGCATGCTGGGCTTCGAGGCGCACGAGCTCGCCAATGATCTTCAGGGATGGCGCTCGCGGGTCCATCCCGAGGACCGCGCCATGTTGGACGAGGCCCTGGCACGCCCGCTGGCAAGCGACGCGCCGCCGGCAGACGCACGCTTCGAGCACGAGCTGCGCCTGCTGCACAAGGACGGCAGCGTGCGCTGGGTGCTGTCGCGCGGGGTCGCGCTCAGGCGCGCGAGCGGCGCCGCGTA
This sequence comes from Variovorax sp. Soil_C_33, assembly GCF_057656935.1. Classification (NCBI taxonomy): domain Bacteria; kingdom Pseudomonadati; phylum Pseudomonadota; class Betaproteobacteria; order Burkholderiales; family Comamonadaceae; genus Variovorax; species Variovorax sp. Soil_C_33. The sequence goes on along the minus strand of NZ_JBDGJK010000005.1, from coordinate 135,801 downwards.
CCGCGTGATCGGCCAGGACACCGACGTGACGCAGCTGCGCCGCGTCTCGCATGTGCTGCAGGCGGTGGCCGATGGCACGGCCGGTGCCGTGGGCGAAGCCTTCTTTCCGGCCATGGTGCGGCACTTCGCACGCGCGCTCGGGCTGGACTGCGCCTTCGTCGCCGAGTGCGCCGACCAGCCGCCGACGCGGGTGCGCACCCTGGCCTGCTGGTCCGACGGCGCGCTCCAGGACAACTTCGAGTTCGTGCTGGCCGGCACCCCCTGCGAAGCCGTGGTCCGCACCGAGCGCCCTGCGCTGCATCGCAGCGGCCTGGCGCGGATGTTCCCGCGCGAGGCCGGCTGGGAGGCCTACCTGGGCCTGCCGATCATCGCCAGCGACGGCCGCATGCTGGGCCACCTGGCCTTCCGCCATCGCGCGCCGCTGGGCGATGAGGTGCTGGTCGACGCGGTCTACCGCATCTTCCTGGCGCGTGCGGCGGCCGAGCTGGAACGGCTTCAGGCGCTGGCGCGGCTGCGCGCGGAATCTTCGGGCGTCGCCGCTTCCTGACTGGCATCCTGGCCGGCGGCCGGCTGCGCTGCGGGCAGGTCGAAGCTGAAGCGGCTGCCTTGTCCAGCGATGCTGTGCACCCGCAGCTCGCCGCCGTGCAGCTCCACGATGCGCTTCGCGATCGCCAGGCCTAGGCCGGCGCCGCCGCCGGCGTGCTCGCGCTGCCGATCCACGCGGTAGAAGCGGTCGAAGATGAAGGGCAGCTCCTCCTCGGGGATGCCGCCGCCGGTGTCGGCCACGCAGGCCGCCACCCGCGCGGCCTCGGCGTGCAGCGTCACGCTCACCGAGCCGCCGGCCGGCGTGTGCCGCAGGGCGTTGCCGATCAGGTTGTCGAAAACGCGCTCCACCAGCCCGAGGTCGGCATCGACCGGTGGTACGGCCTGCCCGCCCTCGAAGCGCAATGCGACCTGCTGCCGGTCGGCGCCGAGCTGGAACTTCTGCAGCACGTCGACCGCGAGCTCGGCCAACTGGAAGGCCTCGCGCGCCAGCCGCACGCCCTTGAAGTCCAGCTTGGCGAGCTCGAACAGCTCGTCGACCAGCGTCGCCAGGTGCTCGCTCTGGCGCAACGCGATCTCGACGTAGCTGCGCTGCGTGGAGCGCCGCAGCTCATCGCCTTTCAGCGTCAGCATCTCCAGGTAGCCGCGCAGCGCCGCCAGTGGCGTGCGCAGGTCGTGCGAGACGTTGGCGATCAGCTCGCTGCGCAGGTAGACGTTCTCAGCCTCCAGGTCGTCCTTGAGGCGCTGGACCTGCGCCAGGGCCTCGGCCAGCTGCGCCCGCGCCGACTGGTGCTCGCCGATCTCGCGCCGCAGGCCCTCGAACAGGCGCGCGTTCTCCAGCGCGATCGCGGCCTCGGTGGCCAGCATTCGCACCACCAGGATGCGCTGCGCAGTGAAGGCGCCGGGGAACTGGCGGTTCTCGAGGTAGAGCACCCCCACCAGTCGCCCCTGCTTCTGCACCGCCACGCACATCGCCGAGCGCGGCCGATGCTGCTGGATGTAGGGATCGCTGCCGAAGCGGTTGTCGGCCGCCGCGTCGGCAAGCACCACGCTCTCGCCGGTGCGGCGCACGTAGTGGACGATGCCCAGGGGCAGGCTGCGCGATGCCGCGAGTGGCGTGCCGCGCGAGATTGCGGCCTGCGGCGCCTGCAGGGTGTCGGCCGCATGCACCATCGAATCACCCTCGCCTTCGAGCACCAGGCAGCCGCGCTCGGCGCCGGCGTTCTCGATCGCGATGCGCATCAGCCGCGCCAGCAGCCGGTCGAGCTCGACCTCGGCGGCCATGGCCTGAGCGGCCTTCATCACGCTGTCGAGGTCGAGATCGAGTCCGTCGACGTGCCCGCCCGCGGGAAACGCAGCCGTGGCCGGCAACGGAGCGGCGGCTTCCGCACCGGATGCGGGCGGCACCGGTCGCAGCCAGGCATGCCGGGCCTCGAGCTGCGCCACCTTCGCCCCTGCACCCCAGCGCGCATAACAGGCGCGCGCCTCGGCCATGAACAGCGCACCGAGCACGGCCTCGCCGCGCGCGAGCCGCAGCCGCGCATGCAACTCGTTGGCGAGCGCGAGCAGCTGCAGCAGCCCGGCATGCTGCGCCGCGAACTCGATCGCCTGCTCGTGGAACTTGATCGCGATGCCCTCCTCGCCGTCGATGCGCGCGGCCTCGGCGGCGAGCAGCAGGGCTTGGCAGCGGAAGTTCTCGGGGCAGTTCTCGGCCAGCATCGCGAAGTAGGCCCGGGCATGGCCGATCTGTTCGCGCGCCGCCCCCTGCTCGGGCGGCGGCGCCTCGTCATGCCAGGCCGCCAGCGCGAGCGCGTGCCAGAAGGCATGGGTCAGGGGCCAGACGGTGCCGGCCACTTGGTGTACCGTGGCGCCGGCCACGCTCGCCGCCGCCAGTGCCTCGGCCGGCGTGCCGAGCATGCTGCACAGGTGCAGCCGGGCCACCGCGTGGAAGCTGGCGAAGAAGGGGTTGTCGCGGTAGCGCTGGCGGTAGCCCTCCTCCTCGAAGTCCTCGTCCGACAGCGACAGTGGCCCGCGCGTGCGGCCCTGCAGCGCGAGCGCCCATTGCAGCATCAGCTGCGTCGCGTCGGCGAAGCCCTGGTTCTTGAGCTTGCGGATCAGTGCCACGTTGGGCACATGCGCCTCCACGAACTGCGCGAGGTCCTCGCAGGCGAGAAAGGCCGCCCACAGCTCCGTGCCGGCGCCGTAGGCCGCGTAGAGAAAGTCCCCGCTCTCCAGTCCGCTGCGGCAGGCTTCGCGTGCATAGGGAATGCAGCTCGCCAGCGGCCGCCGCCAGAAGTTCACGTGCGCATGGAACTGCTGGTAGATTTTGCTGCGCCGCCGCGTGTCGCCGAAGCGGTGGTTGACCGCCAGTGCCAGCATGCCGAATTCGTGCGCGCTGCGGAAGTCGCCCTGCACCGGACCGACCGTGATCGCGTGCGTGACGTAGCCGTAGGCCGATTCCTCGGCATTGCCGTGCGTGAGCGACAGCCGCACCAGGATCGCCGAGATCAGCCGCGCGAGCGTCGGGTTGCCGAGGATGAAGGCCGAGGCCCAGATGTCCGTCAGCATGCTCATCACGATGAGGGTTTCCGGATGGTCCATCGGGGGCAGCTCGACCAGCGCCGCGATCGGCCGCGTGCCCAGCAGCGCGGCGATGCGGTCCATCTCGACGGCCAACGCGGACTCGGTGTCGGCGGGGGTCTCCGGCAGGCGGAGGCCGAACAGTGCCAGCCCTGCGCGCGTGCTTGCCAGCGCCTCGGCATAGCGCGCCATGTGCTCGTGCTGCACGCTCTGCAGCCGATGGACGCGGGCGCGCTCGATGTTCGTCGCGGCGCGCAGCAGCAGCTGTTGGTACTGCGGCTGCGCTGCCTCGAAGCGGCCGCACAGGTACTCGCTTTCCACCGCCTCGAGCTGCAGCGCGAAGCACAGCGCATGGTCGCCCGCCCACTGCGCCTCGTCGAGCAGGTCGACACCGGCGCGGAAGAACTCGAGCGCGGCCTCGTGCGCGGTCGAGGATTTGGCCTCGCGCCCCGCGAGCAGGTCCAGCCGGGCGACCTCGCGCCGCTCGTCGGGCGCCTCGATCAGGCCGCGCCCGCGGTTGAGGTGGTGCGCGATGTCGAACAGCCCCTGCTGCGCCGGCGCCTCGCCCGCGCGCTGGCGCAGCAGGCGGCCGATGCGCAGGTGCAGCATGGGCTTGCGCGCCTGCGGGATCAGCGCATAGGCGGCCTGCTGCACGCGGTCGTGCAGGAAGGCGTAGGCCGGCGCGTCCCCGTGCGCCGAGGCCTCGGTATCGGGCGGGACGGGCACGATCAGCCCCTCGGCCACCGCCTGGACCAGGTCCTCCGCCACGGTCTCCTGCGGCTGCTCACAGATCAGCGCCAGCGTGTGCGCATCGAAGCGGTTGCCGATGCAGGCCGCCAGTGTCAGCGCGTACTGCGAGCGGCTGGACAGGCGCTGGATGTTGCGCGTCATGAGCTCGACCACATCCTCGGCCAGCGGTGCCTGCGCGATGGCCTCGACCCGGTAGCGCCAGCGCTGCGCCACCGCGTCGAAGCGGAAATGGCCGTCACGCTCCAGGCTGCGGAGGAACTGGTGCACGAAAAAGGGGTTGCCGCCGGTCTTCTCCAGCACCAGGCGCGCCAGCGGCAAGGCCTCCTCGAGCTCGCCGTGCAGCATGTCGCGCACCAGGGCGGCCAGATCGGCCAGGCGCAGCGGCCCGAGCGTGACGCGCTGCACCGCCACGCTGGCGGCTTCCAGGGCGTGCAGCGCGGGCGCCAGGTGCTGCGGCGCATCGGGCTCGTTGTCGCGGCAGGCGCCGATCAGCAGCAGGCCGCGGATCTCCGGGCTGTCCAGCAGGGGCTCGAGCAGGGCCAGCGTGGCGGCGTCGGCCCACTGCAGGTCGTCCAGGAAGACCACCAGCGGATGCGCCGTTTGCGCCACCGCGGCGACGAAGTTCCGGAACACGCGCTGAAAACGGTTCTGCGTCTCGGTAGGCCCCAGCGGCACGGGCGGCGGCTGCTCGCCGAGGATGAAGCCGATCTCCGGGATCACCTGCGCCAGCACGCCGCCGTTGTGCCCCAGTGCCTGCGCCAGTGCCGCGCGCCAGTGCGCCAGACGCGGCTCGCTCTCGGTGAGTATCTGTCGCACCAGCTCGCGAAAGGCCTGGATCAGGGCGCCGAAGGGCACGCCCCGCACCACCTGGTCGAACTTGCCCGAGACGAAATAGCCGCCCTGCCGGCGCACCAGGGGCCGGCACAGTGCGAGGACCAGGGCGGTCTTGCCGATGCCGGCATAGCCGTCCACCAGCAGCATTGCGGGCCGCGCCTGCGCCTCGCGCGCGCGCTCGCAGGCCGCGCGCAGCAGCGCCTGCTCCGCTTCGCGGCCGTACAGCTGCGCACGGATCGCGAGGCCCCGCGCCGGGTCGCGCAGGCCCGGCACGAAAGGCGCGATGCGCCGGTGCGCCGCCCATTCGCGCGCGCAGAAGGCCAGGTCCTCGGCGAGGCCGGCCGCGCTCTGGTAGCGCTCGCCGGGCGACTTGGCCAGCAGCTTCATCACGATGTCCGACACCGGCTGCGGCAGGCCTGGTACGCGCGCAGCAGGCGCCACGGGCGTGCCCGCGATGTGCGCGTGGATCAGCTCCAGGGCATCGTCGGAGGCGAACGGCAGCTCGCCGGTCAGAAGTTGGTAGAGCAGCACGCCGAGCGCATACAGGTCGCTGCGGTGGTCGGGGCTGCTGGCGGTGCGGCCGGTCTGCTCGGGCGAGGCATGGCGCAGCGGGGCCACCGTGCCCATGGCGGCGGCCGGCAGCAGCGCTTGCCCGGCCTCGCTGCCCGCCTCCGCGAAATCGACCAGCCAGGCGCGGGCCGATGCGCAATCGCCCAGCACGATCTCGGGACGCAGCCCGCGGTGGACGAGGCCGCGCCGGTGCAGCTCGGCCAGCGCGGTGGCGAGCTGCACGCCGAAGTCGAGCGCCAGCGGCAGCGCCAGGCCGCCGGCCGAGAGCAGCGAGGACAGCGGCTCGCCGCCCGGATCGTCCATCACCAGCGCAGGTCCCGCGGCCAGGTCGAAGAGGCGCGGCTGCAGCGCCGCGGTGCAGGACAGGCCGGCCATGAGCTCGCACTCGCGCCGCAGCGCCGCGCCCTCGGCGGCGCCCGGTGGCAGCTGCTGCGCGCACTTGAGCAGCACGCGCCGACCCGCGAGCAGGCCGCGACCGAGCCGGAAGGCACCGGTGTCGGCGATCCAGGCGTGGACTTCGGGCGTCGGGCTCATCGCGTTCCTCCTCTTCCCATGGCGCGGCGCAGGCGCGCTGTGCGCACTGTGCGCCCGATCCGGCCTCCCTGGCAATGCGTGACCAAAGCGTGAACTTTGGCGGACCGCGGCGTGAAGCGCGGCGGCCACAGTGCATCGCGGAGCCGCCGAATGGCGGCCCGTCCCTCGTCAATCACGCTTCCAGGAGAAAGTCACCATGCACATCGCCAATCCCCCGCGCCGCTCGATTCGGCGCCATGCCCTGCTCGCGGCGCTGGCCGCAAGCGCGCTCGCCGCCCTGGCGCCGTCTGTCCATGCCGGCGAATGCCCGGCCGACAAGGTCGTCGCCGACGGACAGGGCCAGAAGCCCGGACCGACCACGCCCAAGGACGTGACGGACGTGGTGCGCTACAGCACCGACCTGTCGAAGGAGCCGCTGGCGCTCCAGGGCCGCCTGTTCCGCCTGCGCCAGCTCGAGATGAAGCCCGGCGGCATCGTGCCCTGGCACAGTCACAACGAGCGCCCGGCGATGATCTACATCGTCTCCGGCGAGGTGGTCGAGTACGCCAGCAGCTGTGCCGTGCCCATCGTGCACCGCGCCGGCGACGTGGCGCCGGAGAGGAACGGCACCTCGCATTGGTGGAAGAACACCGGCAGCACCACCGCCGTGCTGATCTCGGTGGACCTGTTCCCCACCGGCAAGCAGATGGACCCGCACGAGATGTGACATGAGGAGCGCGCCATGTTCATTCACATCTCCAGGCTTCTGTCGGCGGCCTGCCTCGGGCTGGCACTGGTTGCGACGCAGTCGCCGGCGCAAGGTCGGGCGCCGGCCGCCGACGGCCTGATCAAGGTCCGCAGTGCCTATTCGGTGGAAGAGACCATCGAGCGCATCAGGAAGGACATCGCCGACAAGGGCATCGTGTTCTTCATGGCGGTGGACCAGTCCCAGCTCGCGGCCGAAGCCGGCATCCGCGTGCGGCCCTCGACGCTGCTGGTGTTCGGCAATCCGCCGCTGGGCGCGCAGTTCCTGACCTCGAACCCGTATTCGGGACTGGACTGGCCGGTGCGCCTGCTGGTGCTGCAGGACGAGAGCGGCGCGGTCTGGGCGGCTTACACCGACTTCGACTGGATCGCGCGCCGGCACGGCATCACCGACCGGCAGGCGCAGTTCGCGATGGCATCCGCCGTGGTGGCCTCGATCACCTCGACCGTGCGCGCGGATTAGCTCAAGCAGGAAAGGACCGGCCCATGAGCACGCACTACGACGCATTGATCATCGGCAGCGGCCAAGCCGGGCCTTTTCTCGCGGCCCGCCTGGTGAAGGCCGGAATGCAGGTTGCGCTGGTCGAGCGCGAACATCTCGGCGGCACCTGCGTCAACGACGGCTGCATGCCGACCAAGACGTTGGTCGCGAGCGCGCGCGTCGCCCACCTGGCGCGCCGCGCGCGCGACTTCGGCGTCGTGCTCCACGGCGCCGTAGGCGTCGACATGAAGGCCATCAAGACACGCAAGGATGCCGTGGTCGACAACGCGGTGAAGGGCCTCACGCAGTGGCTCGAAGGCATGCAGGGCCTGCGCCTGGTGCGCGGCCACGCGCGCTTCGTCGCGCCTCACGCGGTAGAGGTCGATGGCGAGACGCTGGAGGCGCCGAAGATCTTCATCAATACCGGCGGCCGTCCCGTGCTGCCGGACTGGCCCGGGATCGACCAGGTGCCGGTGCTGACCAACACCTCGATGATGGCCCTGGACGTGCTGCCACGGCACTTGGTCGTGCTCGGAGGCAGCTACATCGGGCTCGAGTTCGCGCAGGTCTACCGCCGCTTCGGCGCCGAGGTCACGGTGCTCGAGTACGCCGATCGCCTGATCGCGCGAGAGGACCCGGAGGTGTCGCAGGAGGTGCAGGTCATCCTCGAGAGAGAGGGCGTGCGCTTCTTGCTCGGCGTGCGCGATGCGCGCGTGTCGAAGTCGGCCGACGGCCAGGGCATCCGCATCGCGCTGGCGGCCGGCGGCGCGGCGCACGAGATCGAGGGCAGCCACCTGCTGTGCGCGGTGGGTCGGCGGCCGAACACTGACGACCTGGGCCTGGAACGCGCCGGCATCGCCACCGATGCGCGCGGCTTCATCACCGTCGACGCGCAGTTGCGCACTAGCGTGCCCGGCGTGTGGGCGCTGGGCGATGCAAACGGCCAGGGTTCCTTCACACACACCGCGTACAACGACCACGAGATCGTCGCCGCCAACCTGCTGGACGGCGAGGCGCGCCGCAGCACTGAGCGCATCCCCGCCTATGCGCTCTTCACGGACCCGCCGCTCGGCCGCATCGGCTTGACCGAGGCGCAGGTGCGGGCCAGCGGCCGTCCCGCCCTGGTGGGCGTGATGCCCATGAGTCGCGTGGGCCGCGCCAAGGAACGCGGCGAGACGCAGGGCTTCATGAAGGTGCTGGTCGATGCGAAGACGGAGCGCATCCTCGGCGCGGCTCTGCTGTGCATCGAAGGCGACGAGATCGTGCATTCACTGCTGGACGCGATGGCGGCCGATGCGTCGTACCGCGTGATCCGACGCTGCGTGCACATTCATCCCACGGTGAGCGAACTCATCCCGACGTTGCTGGATGGACTCGTGCCGCTACGGTGAGGCGCTCAGGACGCTCGAGCGTTGCATACCACTGAAGCTACAGAAAAGCAAATGCGGCCACGCGATCAGGGTCGGAAGCAAGGCATCAATCAGAAATGGGATCTCTCATGGAGCTGACGGCCGTCGCCGAGCATTTGCTGAGACGCCGTCACCACCGGCGCAGGCGAGCCGACTGCGCCCCCCCACCATGTGCGCGGCCAGCGATTCGTAGAGAGGCCGGCTGGTCATTCGCGAGACCAGGCTGGCCAGCATGGCCGAGGCCGTCAGGCTCAGCACCATCGAATGGCCGTCGACCAATTCCATCACGATGATGAAGGCAGGTGAGCGGTGCGTGCGTCACGGCGGCAAGAAAGCCGGCCATGCCCATGGCGATCAACGCGGAGCCGAGCCCGGAACGGCGAGGAGTTCTTCGCCTACTTCGCGGCGCTGTCGCGTTAGGTGAGCGGCGACGGACTTCGTGCTCGCTGGATTAGTGGAGCGCCGTGCTGGCTGGGAAGGGCTACAGATGCCGCGTTGACCCATTCAGCTTGACGGTAGGAGAATTCTTCGTGCACCGGGCGGTGCGCTCCCCGGCCGAGTCGCGGGCTACCCGCGCCGATGGTGTCATCCCAGCCCCGCGGAGGGACGATGTGATGGACGAAGCCAAACTTAACGAGTTCATGAGCAAGCTCGTCGTCGACATGGGTGGCGCGGCCATCATGGCCAACGTGATCCTCGGTGAGGAACTGGGGTTGTACCGGGCGATGGCCGACGGAAACCCGGTTATGCCAGACCAACTGGCCGAGCGCACCGGTTGCAACGCCCGGCTCGTGCGTGAGTGGCTCAGCGGACAAGCGGCGAGCGGCTACGTCGAACACAACCAGGGCCGCTTCAGGCTGCCCGAAGAGCAGGCCATGGCGCTGGCGCAAGAGGACTCGCCGGTCTACGTGGCCGGCGGAGCGGTCGTGCTTGCCAGCATGTACTTCGATAAGGACAAGGTGGTCACCGCAATGCGCGGCGACGGCGCGCTGTCGTGGGCCGATCACCATCCGTGCCTCTTCTCTGGAACCGAGCGTTTCTTCCGGCCCGGCTATCGAGCCCACCTGGTCAGCGAATGGCTGCCGGCGCTCGACGGCGTGGTGTCCCTGCTCGAGCAGGGCGCAAAGGTCGCCGACGTCGGCTGCGGTCATGGTGCGTCCACCCTGATCATGGCGAAGGCATTTCCGAAGTCGACCTTCCACGGATTCGACTTTCACGACCGCTCGATCGAACAGGCGCGCCAGCGCGCGGCTGCTGCCGCCGTTGGCGAGCGGGTCCAGTTCACCCAAGCGACTGCACAAGGTTTCCCGGGTAGCGATTTTGATCTGGTGTGCTTCTTCGACTGCCTGCACGACATGGGCGATCCCGTGGGGGCAGCCCAGCGTGCGCACGAGGCGCTAAAGCCGGGAGGCTCAGTACTGCTGGTCGAACCCTTTGCCAACGACGAACTGGACGAGAACCTCAATCCCGTGGGCCGGCTGTTCTACGCGGCGTCGACTTGCATCTGCACGCCCAACTCACTGTCGCAGGAAGTGAAGCTGGGGCTTGGCGCGCAGGCCGGCGAACGCCGGCTGAGGCATGTCTTCGCTGAGGCGGGCTTCTCCCGCTTCCGCCGCGCGACCGAGACGCCGTTCAACTTGGTGCTGGAGGCGCGCAAGTAGCACCCGGCCAAGCTCGTTGACGTGGGCTTCCGGGCACGCGGCTCGCGAGAAAGGGTTCTGCTTCCGCTTGTGACGGGATTCTGCCTGTGCCGATGGTGGACCCATGACGCAGCTCTGGTGTTCGTCGTCGCACGCCCCGCCACGACCCGAGCCGCCATCCACTGAAATCTCGCGGGCCCAGCCAGATATCCTTGACGAGGCGACTGCCTTCATCCAGCTGGCGACAGATACGACGCCAACACCTGCATCTGCGCACCCGGTAGGCATCTGACAAAGAAACTCGCGGCGCCCTGACGAGCAGGCGGAGGGCGGCTGCACGCCCGACGGGGAGGAACGCGCCGCCTGAGGCCAAGTCTTCGGCTCCTGTGGCTGCATCGACGGCAATGGCAACGCCGTCAGGCTCAAGCGCGGCATCGGCGGCTTCGTAGTCCGGTGCCGACCCGGACGTGGGCGCCGGGCTGGCGCGCGGGCGCCCCGGCCGGCTACAGCCGTGCCAGCGCCGACACCGATGTGCGCAACAGCAGCGCCAAGACCGACAGCTACCACCCGGGCCTCTATGTCGCCAGCTACAGCTGGAACAAGACCGACACCAACCGCTCGGTCACCTTCGCCGCTTGGCCCACGTGCGCGTGGAAGAGCGAGCCTTCTTCGAGCGCGGCGGCCCGGCGGCGCTGTACGGCGACGCTGAACTGGGCGTTCTGGGCAGAGCAGGGACGGCCCAATTCAATTTCCTCAGAGCTGGCATCCACTGTCGCTGCGCTGCAACAGAGCCCAGCCCCTGTTCAGCGCTTTGAGTATTTACGACTTACGAGCAAGTCGTATAGATGGCTGACCCGCGGCATCATCACAAGTAACAACATGTGATGAAAAAGGTCGATGAAATCCAGCCATGCGGAAAAGGCAACTCGCAACAACAAATCCTCCAACAGGAGCGCCCGGTTCGTGCATCTCGGCCCCTCGGCAGCGACACCCCAAAGGCCTCCCCTCCCCACTTCTGTGATTGCGTTGGCGGTGCCTTCATGGCCGCAGTGAATGAGTGCGGCTCGGACACTGCCGGCGCGAGCTTGGTCCGCTGCAGCGACGCAAGCCAGGGACCCGCTTTCACCAGCACTCGCCTGCCCGTCCGCAGGCGCGCAGATCAGCTTTTCGAATTGATTTTTAGAAGGAAACAAATCAAATGAATCATGTGTTCCGCATCGTCTGGTCCAGGGCCCTGAACACCTGGGTGGTCGCCTCGGAATCCACCACCGGGCGCGGAAAGAGCGGCGGGGACAACCGTCGATGCCAGGCACTGCTGGCCGGCGTCGGCGCCGCTGCGCTGGCCATCTGCTGCTGGTCGTCACCGGCCAGCGCACAAACATGGACGGGCACGACGAGCAGCGACTGGACGGTCGGAAGCAACTGGTCCACGGGCACGGTGCCGACCGGCAACGTGACGATCAGCACGAGCACGCCGAATCCCGCCGTGCTTGGCGTCTCCGGCCCGGCCACCGCGACGATGGGCATCCTGACGATGGGCACGACGGCGTCGAGCTCGAGCGCGCTCACCATCCAGAGCGGGAGCACCCTGACGTCGGTGGCGGCAGGCACGAACATCATTGGTCAAGCTAACGGGGCCAATGCCACCGTCACCGTCACGGGTCCGGGCTCGGCCTGGTCTACCGCCGCCAGCACCATCCTGGGGAATGGCAGTAGCGCTACGGCCACCCTGAACATTGCCAATGGCGCCGCCGTCAGCATCGCCAACAGTCTGACTTTGGGGCAGTCTGGGATAGTAGGCGGCAACGCGGTGCTGAATATCACCAGTGGCGGTACCCTCGCCACCACGGGCAACGCGACGATGTTCAGGAGGGGCGGCAACAGCACCGCCAACGTTTCCGGCGCCGGCTCGAAGTGGAGCGTGGGAGGATCGCTGATTGTCGGCAGCGGCATTACCGGTGCCGCCTCCGGCACCAGCGTGTTGAACGTGGACAACGGCGGCGCCGTGACGGTGGCGGGCCCTATCAGTATTGGTGGGCTCACCCTCAGCACAAGTGGACTCGGTACGCTCACGCTCACAGGCGCTGGCTCGCAGTTGAGCAGCGGCGGGGCACTCAACATCGGCCAATTTGGTACAGGCACGCTGACGCTTTCCAACGGCGCGACGGCGACCGCCGATACGGTGACGCTGGCCGCCGGCTCGTCCGGAAGAGGCACGCTCAACCTCGGCGGCGGCGGTACGCTGGCCACGCAGTCGCTGACGGGCCGCACGGGCGTGATGCGCCAGGCCAACTTCGACGGCGGCACGCTGCGCGCGGCTGCCAGCAATACGGCCTTCATCACCGGCTTCAGCGGCACCGAGCTCAACATCGCCGCGGGCGGGCTTACCCTCGACACCGCCGGCTTCGATGTCACTGCGGCCTCCCCCTTCTCCGGCGTGGGTGCGCTGATCAAGACCGGCCTCGGCACGGCGGTGCTGACCGGTGACAACAGCTACACCGGCGGCACGACGATTTCGGCGGGCACGCTGCTACTTGGCAACGGCGGCACGTCGGGTTCGATCACGGGCGATGTGACGAACAACGGCACGCTCGCCTTCAACCGCTCGGACCGCCTGGACTTCGGCGGCGCGATCTCGGGCGCGGGCGCCATCCGCCAGATCGGCTCGGGCTTCACCAACCTCAGCGGCAACAGCGCAGCCTTCACCGGCACCACGACCGTGGAAGCCGGCACACTGGCCGTCAATGGCGTCCTCGGCGGCAGCGCCAACGTGCTCGCGACAGGCCGCCTGCAGGGCTCGGGCACCATCGGCAGCCTGGCGGTTGCGGGCACCGTCGCCCCGGGCAACTCGATCGGCACGCTGACGGTCAACGGCAACTTCACGCAAGCCGCCGGCTCGACCTACGAGGTCGAGGTCGACCCGGCGTCCAATGCCTCCGACCTCATCCACGCCAGCGGCACCGCCGGCATCGCGAGTGGGGCGAGGCTCAACGTCGTGCGCATCAACAGCAGCGACTTCGTGGTGGGCAACCGGTACACGGTTCTGACGGCCGATGGCGGCGTCACCGGCACCTACAGCCTCGACGGCGACACCCGCACGGCCTTCGTCCAGCTGCGCGACAGCTATGACGCCAACAACGTCTACCTGAATGCCGAGAAGGTGCGCAGCTTCACGGAGGTGGCCGGCACGCCCAACCAGGTGGCCGTGGCCGCGGCGCTGGACAGCCTGCCGGACAGCAACGCTCTTTCCAATGCGGTGGCCTTCCTGCCCAGCGACTTCGCCGCGCGCGATGCCTTGAACCAGCTGTCGGTGGATATCCATGCCTCCACCAAGACCGCGATGCTGGAAGATAGCCGCTTCGTGCGCGAGGCGGCCATCGACCGGCTGCGCACTGCCACCTGCGCGCCCGGCAGCGCGCCCCAGCAGCCCCAGCAGCCGGTGCAGGGCAGCCAAGGCGAGGGCTGCACGCCTGCGGACAACCAGGCCCGCACCGCCTGGTCCCAGGTCTTCGGCTCGTGGGGCCACATCGACGGCGACGGCAATGCGGCCAAGCTCAAGCGCGACATCGGCGGCTTCGTCGTCGGTGCCGACACCGGCGTGGGCGCCGGCTGGCGCGTGGGTGGCCTCGGCGGCTACAGCCGCGCCAGCGCCGACACCGACGCGCGCAACAGCAGTGCCAAGACCGACAGCTACCACCTGGGCGCCTACGGCGGCACCCAGTGGGGCGCCACCGCGCTGCGCCTGGGCGCCGGCCAGAGCTGGAACAAGACCGACACCAGCCGATCGGTGGCCTTCGCCGGCTTCGCCGACAGCCTCTCGGCCAAATACGACAGCACCACCACCCAGCTCTTCGGCGAGCTGGGCCATCGCATCGACACGGGCGCGGTGGCGCTCGAGCCCTTCGCCGGCCTGGCCCATGTGCGCGTGAAGAGCGATGCCTTCTTCGAGCGCGGCGGGCTGGCCGCGCTCTACGGCGACGGCGGCAGTGTCGATGCGACCTTCTCTACGCTGGGCGTGCGCGCCAGCACACAACTGGGTGACAGCACCCGCGTGCGCGGCCTGGTGGGCTGGCGCCATGCCTTCGGCGACACCACGCCGACCAGCACGCATGCCTTCGGCGGCAGCCTGCCGTTCACGATCGCAGGCGTACCGCTGGCGAAGAACGTGGCGGTCGTGGAAGCGGGCGTGGAGACGCAGCTGCGGCCGAACCTCAAGCTGGGCGCCTCCTACGCGGGCCAGTTCGGCGACGGGCTGCAGGACCATGGGTTCAAGGTCAACCTGAACTGGGCGTTCTGACATCTGCTTCGAGCCGAGCCAGTGCGCCATCCTAGAGCGGTCTCATCAGGTACGTAGCGACGAGGTGCGCCGCGTCGACTGCTGACGGCACAGCACCTCCAGCAACCGTGGCTCGACGCCCGGGGTGCTCACGCTGCCAGCCTCTGCAGCACTGGGTCTGCCCGCAGGTTCCAGGGCAGCAGTTCCTCGACGCGATTGATCGGGTGCTCGGCGATGCGCGTGAGCACCTCGCGCAGGTACGCCTCGGGGTCCAGCCCATTGAGCTTGGCGGTCTCCACCAGGCGACATCGACCCTTCGACCTCGTTGCAGCTGGACGAAGAGCAGGTCTGGCTGAGCGGTGCACGCGCCAGTGTGTGCCCGGATTCTGGTCGGTGGTGTCGGGCTGACAGAGCCGGCGTAGTGCGCGACCCGAGCAACGTTGAGCTTTCCAGGGTTCCGCGCGTCCCTTCACCCCTCGCTCAGCACAAGGGAAGCCGGCGCGGACGAGAACACAGCCGGGTTCGTGAAGCCGAAGCTAGACTGCCTACGGCTTGAGTCGGGCGGCCTGGATGAGGTCGGGCAGGATTTCCTCTGCGAGGCCCCGCAGCACCACGGCCGCCACCTCATCCACATCGATCGCCGCCATGTTGAGCGTGATGATCTTGCCACCGTTCGTCGCCGCGATCATCGGCAGGTCTGCCGCCGGGTAAACCGCCGCAGAGGTCCCCACGACCAGGAACACGTCGCTTTGCGCCGCGACCTCTTGCGTCCTGGTGAGGAGTTCCTCGTCGAGCATTTCCCCGAACATCACGACGTCGGGTCTCGCTCGCGCGCCGCAGCGCGGACAGCGTTGCGACAACCAGGGCCCTTCCCGGTTTCCGCAGCTGTCGCATCGCCAGCGCCGCAGGTTGCCGTGCAGTTCGAAGACCTCCTGCGCGCCGGCCTCGGCGAGCAGCCCGTCGACGTTTTGCGTGATGAGCGCCGTGCTCGGTCTGCGCATCTGCAGCTCGACGAGCGCGCGGTGACCCGGGTTGGGCCTGGCCTGTGACAACGCCGCCATCCGCGCCGCCCAGAAGTGGTGGAAGCCCTCGGGATCGCGTTTCAGATCGTCGATGTGAGAAAACTTGACCGCGTTCTCGTCCCTCCAGAGGCCGTCGGCATCGCGGTACGTCGGGATCCCTGACGCCTTCGAAAGACCGGCGCCCGAGAGTACCGAGATGCGCGAGGCGGCGTGCAGGAGCGCCGCTGCTGAATCGATCGAGCTCATGCAACCATCATCCGCGTTTTCCCGGGCGATCGGACCCCCGATGGTCGGGAGCTTTCGCTAACCCTGGCCGCGACACCGAGCAAGGTTTGCCGCATCTCGCAACGGCAACCGAACCGACGGCAGCGTGGCCGGTCCTATCGAGGGTTGACTGCCCTGGTGCCAAAGCGCTCAATCGATATTTTCCCGACATCGACTGGAGCCAGTTATGAAGGCATCTTCAGTCGTGGCATTTGTCGCCACTTGCACATTCATTCTCGGCTGCGACACGCAGCCCAGCGTCTTGTTCGTGGCGCACGGAAGCCTGTTCCACATGCTGCAGTTGACCGATGCCCATGAGGAATGCATCGCGCCCTATCGACTTTGCTACCTGACGTCGTGGGACGGCACGACTTCCCGGGGATGCTGGGTCCGCGAAGAAGCCAACATCCGCGCCCGCTTTCCCGATTCGGATGACAAGCTGGTACCGGTGATCGATTTCCGCCGCACGATGTTGGCTGAGTACCGGAACATCGCCCTGGAGTAGACCGACGACGCCCGCCAGGCGCTGTCCGTACCGAACCCGTGCCCCCCGGATCCGAGCTCGGCCGCCGGAACGCCCAACGAAAGCCTGCTCAGGCCGAATGCCTCTGAGCCATGGCTCGCATGAACCTGCCAGGGACTGCTCCAACCAGGTCGCAGAATGCGTCGCGATCGCCCTCGGTAGGGAATCCGTACACGGTGCCGCGTCCTGCTGCGGCCGGCGATCTTCCCTGTGCTTGATAGACGGTGCGGAGGTACCGGACGAACTGCCCTCCCCAACGCTGGTGATCGGAGACCCGCAGCATCGCGGTGTGGACGCCGGCGATCTTTCGCTCGGTGATCGCCACGTGGGGAAACACAAACGACGCGTCATCCTCGGTTGGGCAATCAGCCCGGGTGAAGCCGTCCAGAGATACGAACGGTAGCGTGAGGTCCATGTGTCAAAGTTGCCAGCGCGTCGCCGCGCAGATTGTCGCGCACGACGGTCAGTTCGACCCCACGCGCCAAGGCGTGCGTCGCATGGGTATGGCGCATCCAGTAAGCACTGGCGCGCGCCGGCTGATGACTTCCATGAGGCATCACCGACGCGCCTGAAAGGACTCATGCCCATTGTCGATCGGCGCGCAGGACGCAACCCAGATATACCAGGCTACTTGAACCCGCTGCGCATCACAGTTTGAATCTTCGGGCGGGGTCTTTCACCCATCTTCGAATTTTCCAGTCCGCGCGAGCGGGCCACGAGCTGCCGGCAACTGGGCCGCAAACTGCCGGGCAGGGCCCAGGAGAGTTGGCCCTGTCGTCTGCGTCATCTGCCGCTGCGTGGCCACGAGGTGCTTCCGCACGGCGTCGCGCATGCCGGACCGGGCAGTGTGCGTTCGATGGATGGTGCGTGTGAACGGCTCGCCGGGCTAGGTGGCTTCGGCAGGCGCGAGCATCGTGCCGCGGCAGTTGGAAGAGCCGCAACGGCAGGGATAGTCCGTGGGCGGCGAGCCGTCATCCGCTGTCAGGCAGTAGTCGATGAACAGTTCGTCTCCTGCATCCACCGCAACGATCGTCTGGAACTTCAGCAACAGCCGGCCTGCGTCGTCGTACTCCTCGACCGCCTCGCAGTTCGGGTCGCAGGCGTGATTCAGGTGGCGAGTGCCGTTGCCTCCTTTGGCGCCATCGATGGTTTCATGATTGGACAAGGTGAAGAGGTAAGTGAGCTGGTCATCCCAGACCTTCGAGGCGACTTCTCGCTGCGAGTAGCGCCGGCCTTCGTAGAGACCTAGCAATGCGAAAGCGGGCAAGGCGCACGTCGCAAAGGCGCCGAGGCCGTGAACACCGCTGGGCGCCACCCTGACAAAAGGGGTGGAAGACGTGTGTTTGCGAAGCTTTGCCATGCGAACGGAAATTGTAGGTGGAGTCCAAACTTGGCGGAGACTGTGATCGAGCTCTGAACGGTTTTTCGCGGCTTCCCGAAGCACAAGAAAAAGCCGCCGTTGGACGGCGGCTTCAGCGCCCCTGGGGCGGAGCGAGCTTTCGAAGGCCTATCTCTTCTGACCTTGACCTGGCTGCTGGGGTGTCGGGTTGCCTTGGCCCGGCTGTTGCCTTCCAGGGTTGGTCTGCTCTTGCTGACCCGGCTGACTTGGCTTGTTGCCCGGTTGATTCGGATTGTTCTGTCCTGGTTGATTTGCCATGAGTGTCTCCTTGAGTGCTCGGAGCGACATCGCTGCGAGACCAATCTAGGCGAAGCGCGCTGGGCAAAGGTGTAGCCACGTTCCGGGATGGCCCGTAGGAGCCCGGCGGGCCTGGTGGCTTTCGGTTGAACTCCCTCGGTGCGGCACAACCCACGCGCACCATGGGCTCCGGATGGCCCACAGCTCACACGGCACCGGGCATCCAATCTTGGCGTTGGAGGCCTATTCCCCTGCCTTGAACGGCCGCGGAAACACCGTCGCCTCCGAGCGGTCCACCACCCGATAGCCTTGTGCCTGGCGCCCGGCGGGCCCGGTCACCCGATCGACCTCCTCGAGGAAGCCCGCATCGAGCATCCGCTTGCGAAACGCGCTCTTGTCCAGCTCGCGGCCCAGCACGATCTCGTAGGTGCGCTGCAGCTGCGGCAGCGTGAACGGCTCGGGCAGCAGGAAAGCTGGCAGCGATGTGTACTCCACCTTGCTGCGCAGCCGGTCCAGGGCTGCGGCGAGGATCTCGGCGTGGTCGAACGCGAGCTTGCGCTGCAACGCCAGGTCGACGTGAGCCCATTCATGCTCGTGGGGAGCGCCTGCAGCCACCTCCCGGGCCGAAGGCGGGGCGATCAGGGCGAAATAGGCATGCGTGGCGGACCAGCCTCGCGGATCGCGCGAGGCACTTCCCCAACTGCCCAACTGCTCCAGGTAGGGCGTGGCCACGCCGGTCTTCTCCTTGAGCTTGCGGCGCGCGCAGGCCAGCAGACTGCGGTCGATGTCGACGTCGACGAAGCCCCCGGGCAAGGCCCAGCGGCCGGGAAATGGCTCCTGCGGCAGCTCTGGCCTGCGGACCATGAGCACTTCGAGACGCTCGCTGCGGACCGTGAAGATCACGATGTCCACCGTGACCAACGGCCGCTCGAAGGCGAGATGCGCTTTGCGCTGAGAGATTGCCATGGCGCTTGACTTCCTGTTTCAAGGTTGTACTATACAACCTTGAAAGTTGTACAGAGCAACTCACAACCGCAAGGAGCCGATTCCATGACCAACCTCCGTACCCAGCTTCTCATCATCGATCCCCAGAACGACTTCATGGACATCGAAGGTGCCGCCCTGCCCGTCCAGGGTGCGAACGCGGACATGAACCGCCTGGCGGCGTTCATCGACGGCGCCCGGGACAAGCTCGACGACATCCATGTGACCTTGGACTCGCACCATCGCGTGGGCATCGAGCGGCCGGCCATGTGGCGCAAGGCCGACGGCAGCGCGGTGGAACCGTTCACGCAGATCAGCGCGGCGGAGGTCCGCGCCGGCACCTATGAGCCGCGCCGGCCGGAAGTCCTGCCGCGCGTGCTGGCGTACCTCGATGCGCTGGAGGCCGGCGGGCGCTATCGCCTGATGGTCTGGCCGGTGCACTGCGAGATCGGCACCTGGGGCCACAACGTCCAGTCGGCCGTGCGGGCGGCATACGGCCGCTGGGAGGTCTCTACGCTGCAGCCGGTGCGCAAGATCTTCAAGGGCATGAATGCCTGGACCGAGAACTACAGCGCCCTGCAGGCGGAGGTGCCCGACGAGCAGGATCGCGACACCCAGCTCAACACGCGCCTCATCGCCGCCCTGGACCAGGGCCAGCGCATCCTGATTGCCGGCGAAGCCAGCAGCCACTGCGTGCGGGCCACCACCGAGCACCTCGCCGACCACCTTCCTTCCCGGCGCGTCGACAAGCTCGTGCTGCTCGAGGACTGCATGAGCCCGGTGGCGGGCTTCGAAGCCGAAGCCCGCGCCTTCCTGGATGCGATGCGCGCGCGCGGCGCCACGGTCACGAGCGCCGACGCGTGCCTGCGGTCGCTGGCCTGAAGCTCGAACAAAAAGGAGCCGTCATGACGCCGATCATCAGCAGTCTCATCGACACCGACCTGTACAAGTTCACGATGTGGCAGGCCATGCTGCACCGCCACCCGCAGACGCAGGCCGAATACACCTTCGTCTGCCGCAATCAGCCCGCCTATCCGCTCGCCGAGCTACTCGCAGATGTGAACGAGCAGCTGGATCACCTCTGCAGCCTGCGCTTTGCGCCCGACGAGCTGGCATACCTGCGCGGCCTGCGCTTCATCAAGAGCGACTTCGTCGATTTCCTGCGGATCTTCAGCTTCCAGCGCGACTTCATCCGCGCCTGGGCGGATGGCGGGCAACTGCGCATCCAGGCGCGCGGACCGCAGGTCCACGTGATGGCCTTCGAGATCTTCGTGCTGGCCATCGTCAACGAGCTGTACTTCAGGCGATTCGATGCCGGCGCGGCCGTGGCTGAGGGACAGCGCCGCTTGATGGCCAAGATCGCGCGGCTGCAAGAGCTCGCACGCCGGCCCCGGCGCGCCCACCCGTTCGAGATCTTCGACTTCGGCGTGCGGCGCCGCTTCAGCGCAGCGTGGCAGCGCGAAGTGGTGCGCGCGCTGCGCAACGAGGCGCCCGAGTTCTTCAAGGGCACGTCCAACGTGTTGCTGGCCAAGGACCTCGGCCTGGTGCCGATCGGAACGATGGCGCACGAGTACCTCCAGACCTACCAGGCACTGGGCGTGCGCCTGCGCGACTTCCAGCGCGCCGCACTGGAGGACTGGGTTCAGGAGTACCGCGGCGACTTGGGCATCGCGCTGACCGACGTGGTCGGCATGGACGCCTTCCTGGCGGACTTCGACCTCTATTTCGCCAAGCTGTTCGACGGCCTGCGCCACGACTCGGGCGACCCGATCGCCTGGGGTGAGAAGGCACTGGCCCACTACCAGAAGCTGCGCATCGATACGCACACCAAGCGCCTCGTGTTCTCGGACGGGCTGGACATCCCGACGGCCGTGCGCATCCATGAAACCTTTGCCGATCGGGTGCAACTGGGCTTCGGCATCGGAACGAACCTCACGAACGATGTGGGACTCACGCCCCTGAACATCGTGATGAAGCTCACTGCTGCCAACGGCCAGCCGGTGGCCAAGCTTTCCGACTCGCCGGGCAAGACGCTGTGCGAGGACGCGACCTTCCTCGCTTACTTGCGCCAGGTGTTCAACGTCCAGGCCGCCTGAGGAGAGAAGCGATGCTCAGGATCCAAGTCGCGCAGATCAATCCGACCGTCGGCGACCTGCAGGGAAATGTCCAGCTGATGCTCGACGCCGCGAAGGCGGCTGACACGGCGCAAGCCCGGTTCGTGGTCTTCCCCGAACTGTCGCTGACCGGCTACTACCCAGGCGACCTGCTCGATGACGCTTCCTTCCTGGACAAGGTCGAGGCTGCGTTCGGCCACCTGCTGCTGGCCAGCCGCCAGTTGCCGTCGCTGCACTGGGTGGTGGGCTTGCCC
This sequence comes from Variovorax sp. Soil_C_33, assembly GCF_057656935.1. Lineage (NCBI taxonomy): Bacteria > Pseudomonadati > Pseudomonadota > Betaproteobacteria > Burkholderiales > Comamonadaceae > Variovorax > Variovorax sp. Soil_C_33. The sequence goes on along the minus strand of NZ_JBDGJK010000005.1, from coordinate 114,643 downwards.
GCGCGCCATGCCGGACCAGGCAAGCGGCTGCGCAACACGCTGTGCGTGATCCGGGCGGGCGAGCTCGTGCTCGAATACGCCAAGCAACTGCTGCCCACCTACGACATCTTCGATGAGCGCAGACACTTCGAGCCCGGAGCGGACACCGCCAGCGTGCTTGAGGTGGATGGCACGCGCGTGGGTTTCCTCATCTGCGAGGATGGCTGGAACGATGCCGGCGCCGACTACCCGGTGAACCCGTTCGAGCGCCTGCGCGACGCGGCCCCCGACCTGGTGATCTCGATCAACGCGAGCCCCTCCAACGTCGGAAAGCGCGAGCAACGCCACCAGGTCCTCTCGGCGGCCGCCGGCCGCAACCGGCTGGCAGTCCTGTACGTGAACCAGGTGGGCGGGCAGGACCAGCTCGTGTACGACGGTGGTTCGTTCGGCGTCGAGGCGAGCGGGCGGGTGACGTGGGAGGCGCCGCGCTTCGAGAGCGCCTGCGTCACGCTGGACTTCGAAGGCGGGCGCTTCCTCGTGGGGGGCGAGCCGCCGCCGCCCGTGCCGTCGCAGGGCCTGCCGTCCCTGGAGTTCTACCGTCGCCAGATCGTGCTGGGCATCCGCGACTACGCCCGCCGCTGCGGCTTCCGGCAAGCCGTGGTGGGCTCCTCCGGCGGGATCGATTCCGCGCTGACTCTGGCTCTTGCTGTCGAGGCGCTCGGGGCACGCAATGTGGCCGCGATCACCATGCCTTCGCGCTTCTCGTCGAGCGGCTCCGTCCAGGATTCGGAGCAGTTGTGTCGCAATTTGGGCATCGAGCTGATCCGGCATCCGATCCAGGCGCCGGTGGCCGCGTTCGAGCAGGGTTTCCAGGCGGCCATCGGCCAGCCGCTGGGCGGCGTCGCGCTGGAGAACCTGCAGGCGCGCGTGCGCGGCACGATCCTGATGGCGTACTCCAACGCTTTCGGGCACCTGCTCCTGACGACCGGCAACAAGTCCGAGATCTCGGTCGGCTACTGCACCCTGTACGGGGACACCAACGGCGGCCTCGGCCCCATCGGGGACCTGTACAAGACCGAGGTCTTCGCGCTGTCGCGGCACCTGAACGAAACCGCGGGCCGGGAGCTCATCCCCGCCGTGATCCTGGACAAGCCGCCCTCCGCCGAGCTGGCACCCGGGCAGCAAGACAGCGACAGCCTGCCGCCCTACGAGGTCCTGGACCCCATCCTGAAACTGCACGTCGAGGGTTCGCGGCTGGGACCCCGGGAACGGGACGCGGCGGCCGCATTCGTGCAGCGGCTCGCCGGCACCGCGGAAGGTGCGGCCGTGATGCAGCGCATCCACCGGATGGTCGCGCGCAATGAATACAAGCGCCGGCAGGCCCCTCCTGTGGTGCGCGTGCGCGGCAGGGCCTTCGGCTCCGGCCGGCAAATGCCGATCGCGGCGATATATCCCTGAGGAGGAAGAACATGGGCGAACAATTCGATCGCGCGGTCTGCATCGGCCGCTTCCAGCTGTTCCACGACGGCCAGGCCGCGCTGATCCGCCGCGGCCTGGAGATCGCGCCGCGGTGCCTGGTGCTCATCGGCTCCGCCCACCAGGCCCGCTCTCCAAAGAACCCTTTCACCTGGCAAGAGCGCGCCGAGATGATCCGGCTCTCTCTACCCGAAGCCGATCGGGCCCGGGTGGAGTTCCTGCCGGTGCGCGACTACTTTTCCCAACCGCGTTGGGTCGCTGCGGTTCGGGAGTGCGTCGCCGCCGCCGCGGGCATGCGCGGGGCACGGGTTGCACTGGTGGGGCATCGCAAGGATGCGACCAGCGACTACCTCAACGATTTCCCGGACTGGAAGCTGGTGGACGTCGGCCGTCAGGGCGAGCTCCACGCCAAGGCCTTGCGCGCCGCGCTCTTTGCAGGAGAAGGCGTCGAGTCCGCGTTGGCTGCGATCGCCAGCCAGGTGCCGCCCTCGACGCTGGACTTCCTGAGGGCATGGACGCAGTTGCCGTACTTCGCCACGCTGCGTGCCGAATGGCAGGCGCTGGCGGCCGAGCGGGCGCTGTGGGCGGGCTCGCCCTACCCGCCCGTCTTCGTGACCGTGGACGCGGTGGTGCACATGGCCGGCCATGTGCTGTTGATCCGCCGCGGTCGGGCGCCGGGGAAAGGTCTGATGGCACTGCCGGGCGGCTTCCTGGAGCAGCGTGAGACTGTCTACCAGGCCGCGGTACGGGAGCTCGAGGAGGAGACCGGCCTCAGGCTGCTGCCTTCCACGATGAAGGCAGGCCTGCGTGAGGTGCAGGTGTTTGATCACCCTGATCGCAGCCAGCGGGGCCGGGTGATCACGCATGCACACTACTTCTTCCTGGGGAATGGCCCGCTGCCCGAGGTGCGCGGCAGTGACGACGCAAGCGAAGCCAGGTGGGTGCCCGTGTCGGAGCTCGGCGGCATGGAGACGCAGTTCCACGACGATCACTTTCACATTCTTGATGCCTTCCTCAACCGGGGGGTAGCCGAGAGAATGCGCACTTGTCGCCACCGGTCCTGCATGCAGCACAGCAACCGCTCTCACGCCGATCAGGCGCGCGCGCCAGGCAATGCGTGCTGATCTTGAACCTTGCAGGATCGCTTCCTACGGTCCTCCCGCGCTCGGCAAGCTGGGGCCCGGCCAATAGTCAGGTTCATAGAGGGTCTAATTGCATCCGGGTAAAATAACCGCATGTCTACCACCCAACTCACCCAGGATGGTCTGCGCTACGTCAAAAAGACGCCAGGGTCGATCATCACGACGCCGCGCGCGGAAGCCATGATGTCCTGCTTCAAGTGCGGAAAGTTCGTGCTTCGCACGGCCATGACTTCGCGGCGCTTCCTCGGCAAGAACCATTTGGTCTGCGCCCCCAAGTGCGGGTAGGCGACCTTCAGGCGGTCCAGCAACGGAATCGGACGCTGCGCTTTCGGCATGCGAGCCATGTGCTCGCGATAGAGCTTGCGCTGTATCGCCAGTGCTTCCCGGAGAGCGCCAAGGTTGTGCTCCGTGTATGACCACACGCCTTGCACAACGAAGTTGCTGGGCTTGTTTGAGTGTGTGCGCGTTGAGCACGTGACTGTCGAACGCTTCGGCCAGCAAGCGCATCAGCGCGACAAGTCTGCAGCGCGTTGCGCTGCAGTGTCGGCCCACCTCTGCGCTTTCGCATCGCGCTCCAACGGCCGCACGTCGACTTCATGTTCGCGCCGCTGCATGGGCGTTTCCCGCCTCGCTTGGTCCAGCATGTGTCGCGGAACGTCTGGGTGATCCAGCTGCAGCAGATCCAGTTCGCGCTCGGCCAACAAACCTGCGAGGACAGCTAGGCAAGGCGGTCACCGAGGCCAAACCATTGAAATGGGACATTTCTATTCAGCCAGGAATGCGACATTTGAAAAAAGCCTCGACAACGTGTGTAGCGGCTGAACAGTAATGGCGCGTCATCAGGCACAGCCAACTTGTCAATGCTGTCCGGGGCAAATTCGTCCGAAGGCCCCAGCCCGATCGACATCGTCCTATAGGTCGAGTCGAGCATCAGTCCGAGCTACAAAATTCCCTCAGGGACGTGCGGGCGGCCACATCTGTGCGGCGTGCAAGACGCGCAGAATCGTCACGGCAATCGTTGATTCCGAATACACAACCACGTAGTTTGGCCGTACCACCATCTCGCGCGTGCCGCTGACGCGGCCCGGCCGATACAGCTTGGGCTGCTCCCGCAACCGTTCGGCCTTTTCCTCGATCTCCGTGACGAGTGCCAGCGCCGCATCGAGGTTGTCTTGCGCGATGTACTCGACGATGGACAGCAGATCGGCGCGAGCCGCTTCGCGCCATTCAAGTTCTAGCACGTCGATTCTTGGCAATCAGGTCGCGTGCTTCAGCCATGACTTGCTTGTGAGGGACTGTTGGACGGGAGTCTTCCAACGCCTCCCGGACCTTCGCACGAAACCACGCGTCATAGGCAGAGTCATCCACCGCCAGTCCGGCCGGCAGTCCACCCTCCTTTGTGACGCGTGTCAGGAGGATCCGGATTGCGTCAGAGACGGTTAGGCCGACGTTCGCCAAAGCGGCGGTCGCCTGCGCTTTGAGGTCATCGTCCACTCGGACATGGAGCATTGAAGTCTGTGCCACTGTCGTCCTCAGTATTCGTAGCAGAGGCAGGAATTGTATCTCAATTGAGATATGAGATGGCGGCGAGACCCGGACATGCGCGTGGATCTCTTCGCTGGCGCTCGTCACCTGGGGTCACCTTGTAGTCGCCAGGTTCCAGCGGCAGCTCTCGCTCAGCGTGAATGCCAAGGCCGAGCCAGGATGGCATGCGATGCAAGGTAGGGTGCGCGCCGAAGAACTCCTGTTGATTCATTCCCAAGCCCCGCGCCACCTCAACAGGATCCGCTCCTTGTTCGCAACGTAGAGGCCTGATGCGGGTCGAGATTGCCGTCAGAGGTCCGCGCGCACTCGTTGGCGAAGGCTCGGGCCCAGGCGTTGTACGGATCGTCAACCATGGTGTGCCTCCAAGCGCGTGCGGCCGCCATCATCCATCGGGCCCGGGACGCACCACCAGCGCTGGTGGGCCCTCTCGTTCAACCCGGCTACCTCGTGCCCTGCGATGAGGATGCCTTCCTTGACCAACTTGAGCTGCGGATACCAGAGCTCGGGTAACAGGGACTGGACCTCGATCTTCGGGGTGGGGTAGAGCCTGGCCACAAGCTCATGCCGGGGCGACAGCTTGCCTCGGTGGGTAACGAGCAGCCAGCCGAATACACCTCCAGCGCGCGCCAACTCTGGAGGCAGCCGCTCGGTATGCCGATACAGGCGATAGACGGTACAAAACACTGGATAAGCATACAGTGTCAAGCGCCGCAAGATCTGGCAATCGTTCAATTTGCCAGAAGCCTCCCATTTGCAGCCACTATCAAGCGGAGAAGTGCCGCAAGCAGTTTGAGAAACGGTTCGAGGTTCAAGCTCCCGCCAGACTGGGAGACATCCACCCGACGCAGATGGCGCCGTTCATCCGCTACCCCTTGAGCGCGAGTCAGGCGCCGAGGCGTCATCGATTCATGAACATGAAAACCGTATAGCAGCGCCGACAGCGGGCTTGGCCGATGGCCCCGCAGTTCGGGAGCGGGTCGAGCCCACTTACGCTGCCCCCGAGAAAGCACTCGGGACAAGGGAGCAACGAGCCAGCTATGGCGTCGCGCCAAGCATCCTCCCACGCGACGATCTGCAATTGCGTAGCGTGCTTCGCTTGAAGATGGCCCAGCAGTTCGCGATGCATGCCTTCGAGCGCCATGTCAGCCCCCTTCTCTTGGGCGGCTCCACGCCCCGCCGCTTTCTTGTTCCTTGCGGGATGACTATAAGACTAAAGTTTAAGAAAAGTGAGAATTCCACATTTCTTCGACGCACCGTTGAATCAAAAAGAGCTACAAAGTACTACATGCCTTGAGAATCACCGGCATGAAGGACGAACACGACTACGACACGAACATGGGGTGGTGGACCGACAAGCCGGACCGAGAGATCCGCTCGTCATCGTTCCAGCCGATTGCCGGCCCGTTCCGGGCCAGACGGCCCCAGCGCGTGTGGACGAAGGCTGCCCATATCGTTGCGTTGATGGTTGCCTTTGGTTGGGCGGTCATGCGCTTGGCTGCACTGTAGAAAGCAGCGCCTGCCAGGACACGCGGTGGTGAGCCTGCCCGAGGCGCAATACGAGGAATGGCTTGACGCGCCAATCGAGCGCTCGCGCGATTTCCCTGAACCAGTACCCCGCCGGGCGCCTGGTGATGACACCCGACCCGCTGCCCCCGAAGGCGCGAAGACCAAGCCGACGCGCGCGCAGCCGAAGCAACCACCGGGAGCAGAACAGCCGACCTCTTTGAGGCGGCTCATCTGTGCAGTTGCCTTTGGAGAGACGATGCGCAGCCAGTCATCGGCGGCGGATTCGCGCCTTTGGGCGCGGTGTCAGACTGGCTACTGAGGGTTGGGAATGGGGGTGGCGAGGGGTACGGGGGCGCTCATCTTCTCAAGCGGTCCCTTCGGCGCCGAGCATTCGCCATCCTCGAATCGCAGGCTCAGAAAGTTTGTTGGCCGCACAAGCAGTCGTGCGGCTACAGACAAGTGCGCACGCGGCCCGGCTCTTACGCTCTCATGGTGCGGTGCAGCAAGGCGGGCGTGGTGCCGGCCGGCTCGCATCGTTTCCACAGGAGCCCCGTACCATGCAAAACCTTCCCCTCCCGGCCGGACGCTGTGTCACGCGTCGGCCCCTCGCACTGGCGCGCATGCGCAGCGTGGCTCTGGCGGCCATCAGCCTGTCGGCCCTGGCGGTGACCGCTACGCCGGCCAGCGCCGAGGCCGCCAAGGCTCCCGCCGAGTGCGCGGCGCTGCAGGCCAAGTACCCGCAATTCAAGGGCAAGACCCTGGTGAATGCGATCAACCCGCACACCCCCGGCTACGAGACCATCGACCCCAAGGATCCGAACAAGTACATCGGCTTCGATATTGACCTGGGTGAGACCATCGGCGCCTGCCTGGGCTTCAAGCTGACCTACAAGCCCGTGACCTTTGCGGCACTGCTGACCACACTGCAGGCCGGCCAGGCCGATATCGTCATCTCCGACATCTACGCCACCGAAGAGCGCGCCAAGGCGGCCGACTTCATCACCTACTCGAAGGTCTTCGATGGCGTGCTGGTGGCCAAGGGCAACCCGAAGAAGATCACCGGCATCAACACCTCGATGTGCGGCACGGTAGCGGCCGAGAACACCGGCTATGTCGAGGTGCCGCTGATCCAGGCGCTGGCGCCGCAGTGCAAGGCCATGGGCAAGCCCGAGCCCGAGATCCAGCTCTATGACAACAACCAGAACTGCATCCAGGCGATCCTGGCCGGCCGCGCCGACACCTACGTCAACGACGTCAACACCGTCGACAACGCCGTCAAGGCCTATCCGGACAAGCTGGAGAAGGCGGCTGCAGTGACGATTCCCTACTCGGTGGGCATCGCCGTACCCAGGGGAAAGACCGACTTCCGCGACGCGGTGATGGCCGCGCTGGTGGCCATCCAGAAGGCCGGCATCCAGACCGATCTGCTCAAGAAGAACGGCCTGCCGGTCGAGAACCTCGAGGCGCCGCGCCTGCTCGTGGTGAAGTGAGATGGAGCTATTCCTCCACTACCTCTCCATGCCCTACCTGATCCAGGGCATCGTCTTCACTCTCGCAGCCACCGCCATCGGGTTGGCGGGCGGGGTGGTGGTGGGACTGATTCTGGCGGCGATGCAGCTCAGCCGCTTCACGCCCCTGGCCGGGTTCGCCCGCGGCTATGCGGTGATCTTCCGCGGCACGCCCCTGGCGCTGCAGATGATCTTTGTCTACAACGCGCTGCCGCACGTCGGCATCACGCTGCCCGGCCTCCTGGCCGCTGGCGTGGCGCTGGCATTCAATGAGGCCACGTTCATCGCCGAGATGTTTCGCTCGGGCGTTGTCGGTGTCGACCGCGGCCAGACCGTGGCCGGCCAGGCCCTGGGCATGACACCGCGCGTGCTGATGCGCCGCATCATCGCGCCTCAGGCCTTGCGCTCGATGATTCCCGCGATGGGCAACGAGGCAGTGGGCACGCTCAAGAACTCCTCGCTCGCCTCGGTGATCGCGGTGCAGGAGCTCACGTTGCGCAGCTCGCAGCTGGCCTCGTCGACCTTCGATTTCTTCTCGGTCTTCTTTGCGGCCGGAGTGATGTACCTGGTGCTGACCGGCGCAATCAGCATGGTGCAGCTGGCGCTCGAAGCACGCTTTGACCTTGACCGCCAGGCGGCGCTGCGCGGACTGACGCGGTGGCTGCCCTGGCGCCGTACCGCGCAGCCAGCAGTGAGCCCTTCGCCCTCAGAAAAAGCCGCCGAGGGGCCAGCGCCTGAGCCCGACGACGCTGAGCCCGACGACGCTATACCCGCCGCGCTGTCGGCACCCGGGGCCGCGGCCGTCGACCGTGCAGCCCGCGCTTCGCGGCTGGCTGATGCGCCCGTCGCGTTGCGCATCAACGGCGTGTCCAAGGCCTATGGCTCGCAGGCCGTACTCAAGGATCTGAGCCTCACGGTGCAGGCGGGCGAAGTGGTCGCGCTGCTGGGCCCGAGCGGCTCGGGCAAGAGCACGCTCCTGCGCTGCATCAACCACCTCGAAAGCTGGGACGCTGGACAAGTCCATGTCGGAGGCCACCGCCTCGGCTACCGGCCTGACGGTCAACTCATGAGCCCGAGTGACCTGGCCCGCGAGCGCGCGCGCCTGGGTGTGGGCATGCTGTTCCAGCAGTTCAATCTGTTCGCGCACCTGACGGCGCGCGAGAACGTGGCCGGCCCGCTGCGCTGGGTGCACGGCTGGTCGGCCGAGGACGCGGACCGGCGCGCGCTGGAACTGCTGAGCCGGGTCGGCCTGGCTCACCGCGTCGAAGCGCTGCCGCGCCACCTGTCCGGCGGCCAGCAGCAGCGCGTGGCCATCGCCCGCGCGCTGGCGCCGGGGCCCAGCGTGCTGCTGCTGGACGAACCCACGTCGGCGCTCGATCCCGAACTGGTCAACGAGGTGCTGGAGGTGATCCGCCGCCTCGCCGTGGAGGATGGATTGACGATGGTCATCTCCACCCACCAACTGCGTTTTGCCGCCGAGGTGGCCGATCGCGTGGTGTTTCTCTCCGGCGGCCGCATTGTCGAGAGCGGGCCGGCACTCGAGGTGCTGCAGCAACCCCGGCATCGGGAGACCGCCCGATTCCTGCGCGTGATGTCGGCCGATGTGCTGCCGACGCCTTCGATGCCCATCCCCGCTTAAGCCCACACCCGCCAAGGATTCCCATGAAGCACCACACCCTGCCAGTCTCTTCTCAAACCATCCATTGGGGCTATTTCAGCAAGGCGGTCGCACCGTCGCTCGTCGTGAAGTCCGGCGACCGGGTGACCATCGAGACCCTGACGCACCATGCCAACGACGACCATGAGCGCATGATCGCCGGCGACCCCGGCGCCGAGTCGGTGTTCGCGTGGACGCGCGAGCACAAGGCCGTGCCCCGCCGCGGTGCCGGGCCGGTGACCGGACCTTTCAAGCTCGGCGAGGGCGAAGGCGTGGGCGTTCACCTGCTCACCGGCCCCGTGGTCATCGAAGGCGCCGAGCCGGGCGACGTGCTGGAGGTGCGCATCCTCGACGTGCGCCCCCGGCCCAGCTGCAACCATTGCTACGCGGGCCGCTGCTTCGGCTCGAACGCTGCCGCGTCCTGGGGCTTCCACTACCGCGACCTGATCGAGGAGCCCAAGCCGCGCGAGGTGGTGACGATCTTCGAGCTCGATACCTCGGGCGAACCCTTCGCCCGAGCCGTATACAACTACGTATGGACGCCGCAGACCGACCCTGACGGCGTGGTGCACGCCATGATCGACTACCCCGGCGTGCGTGTAGACCCTGCGCTGGTGAAGAAACGTGAGAACATCCTGCGCCATGTCAAGGTGCCGGCCCGCCTGCACTTCGGCACCATGGGCCTCGCGCCGTCGGAGTCCGACTTCGTCAGCTCCATTCCGCCAAGCTACACCGGCGGCAACATCGACGACTGGCGCATCGGCAAGGGCGCGCGCATGTACTACCCGGTGGCCGTGCCCGGCGCGTTCTTCTCGGTGGGCGACCCGCATGCGGCCCAAGGCGACAGCGAGCTCGGTGGTACCGCCATCGAGACCTCCTTGACGGGCGACTTCGAATTCATCCTGCACAAGCAGTCCGAGCTGGGCGGCACCATACTCGAAGGCCTGGATCACCCGCTGCTGGAGACCGAAGAGCAGTGGTCGGTCTACGGCTTCACCTATCCCAACTACCTGGCCGCTCTCGGGCCCGAGGCACAGACGCTGATCGCAGGCAAGTCCTCACTCGACCCGGCCATGCGCGACGCTTTCCGCAAGCTGCGCCGCTTCCTGATGACGGTGCACCGTCTCAGTGAAGATGAGGCCATCGCGTTGCTGTCGGTGGCGGCTGATTTTGGTGTGACGCAGGTGGTGGACGCCAACTGGGGCGTCCATGGTTCGATTCGCAAGAGCGTCTTCACGGACCGTTGACAGCTGCGCCCTGCGGCGCCTGGCGGCCGGCTAACAGCGACTTGCGGATGACCGCGTGCACGCCCCAGTTGCCGTCGACGACTTGCGTCACGCCGAAGTCGACGGCCACCGACATCAGGGAAATCGCCTCGTCCTCTGTCAGCCCCATGGCGGTCATCAGAAAGCGCCGGGTCTTGCGGAACGCGTCGCGCATGGCCGGGTCGAGCGAAGACTTTTCGTAGATCGCACTGCGCGCCTTGTCACCGAACTCCTTCAGGTAATTCGGGTGGCTGAAGCCGTGGATCACCCACTCGTCGGCGGTCTCCACCAGGGGGTAGTCGATGTCTGCAAAGGGCTCGCCGCGCAGCTGATCCGCCTTGTGCAGCACGATCTGGAAGACGCCCGTCAGCGAGCATTCGATCGCGGTGCCACACAGTTCGCTGTCGCCCTGCGAGGCGTGTGGGTCGCCCACTGACAGCAGCCCACCGTCGACTCCAACCCGCAGGTAGAGGGTGGCGCCCTTGGCGATGCGCCAGTTGTCCAGGTTGCCGCCGAAGCACGAGGGCGGCACCGAATCGACGAGGCCGGTCTCGGCAGGCGCCACCGCGATCACGCCGAAGTGCGGACGCACCGGGATAGTCACGCCCTGGAGCACGCCGTGGTTCTCGACGATCGAAGCGCGGTCGACCGGGATGCCGGGATAGTCGATGGTCGGGTGCAGCACCCCGTTCGGGTCGCGCTGCGGGGTCCAGCGAAAGTTGTAGACGGCGTGAGCACAGGCATGGCCCTGACTGCAGTCGACCTCGTAGATCGTCACCACCTCGCGCTGCTTGGGCTCCTCGATCAGATCGTCGTAGTGGAAGCCCCACCAGGCTGCGGCGTTGCTGCCGAAGGTCCGGCCCTCGTACTTGGCATTGGCTGCCAGCCGCGGCGCGAGATCGAGGATGCGCACCTCCAGCACGTCGCCGGGCTGCGCGTCCTTCACGTAGATGGGCCCGGTACAGATGTGCACCCCGAAGCCTTCGCCGCTGCCTCGGCCGTAGATCGACGCGTCGGTGGGGCCGGCGCCGCGGCGGTCCACGGCCTTGTGCTCGCGGGTCCAGTGGAAGACGCTCTCGGCGCCGGAGTCGCCCTTGATCATGCGCTCGTGGTCATCGTAGGCGTGCTGTGTCAGCGTCTCGATCGTCACGATGTCACCGGAGGTGATGGTCAGCACCGGCGGAATCGAGCGGCTGAAGTAGCCCCAGTGGATGGTCTGCGCGGTGGCCGGCAGGTGGTGGTGGCGGCCGGCCACGACACTGCTGCCATGCTGCACGGCCGACGCCGCCTGCGCTGTGGTGGCGGCGGGGCCTTCGGCCATGGCCCGGTCGTCGATGCGAGTGCTGAGGGACACCGGGTCCTCGGCGGGCGTCTCGAAGTAGCCAGACGGCCAGCCGCGCCGGATGCGCTTGCGCAGCGACTGCTGGCTGGCATCGTTGGCCTGCTGCCGGTACTGCCGCGGCGACATGCTGTAGCGGTCGCGGAAGCAGTGACTGAAATGCGCCGGATCGTTGAAGCCCCAGCGGAAGCAGATGTCCGAGATCGACAGATGCCCATATTGGCGGTTCGCGAGGTCAGCGCGACATCGTTCGAGGCGGCGCTGGCGCACGTAGGTGGCGAAGGTCTGACCGAGGCCCTCGAAGAGCTTCTGCACCAGGCGCTCGGACAGGCGTTCGTGGGCGGCCGCGGCGGCCAGCGATAGCGATGCATCGCTGAGGTTGGCGTCGACGTATTGGCAAAGCCGGTGCATCGTGGCAGCCCGCGTGCTGCTGATGGCAGGCGAGGCTGGGTCCCGCTGAGCGGCCAGGCTCGTCGCAATGAACTCCGACAGGGCCGCCTCGACCGGCGCGACGTCGTCATCATTCAGGGTGTCAAAGGCGTCGGCCAGCGCGGTCAGTGTGCCCGCGAACATGCGCCCCAGGCCCGCCCGACCAGACAGGTGGCCGAGCGCGAATCCGGGGCCAGCGGGCGGCCGGGCCTTCAGGCTGGCACGCGGCATGGACACCATGAACTGGCGAAAGTTGGAACGGAAATCCAGGCCGGCCCGCGCGCGGGCGGGGCCGAAGACGATGTCCCCGGGGACCAGTTCGATGGTCTGCTGGCCATCGTGCAGCGCGGCATCACCGCTCAGGTGCAGCGCGAGCCAGATGGCATCGGCTGCGTCGCCCAGTCGCTGGATGGTCTGCGGCGATGAGGAGATGCGCGCCATTCCGACCCCGCGCGTCGTGCGCCCCGCGATCAAGGTGCCATACAGGGGGGCTGATGCCGGCACCATTTCGGGCTGGAGGCAGTGCAAATGCAGGGCATCGCGCCACGCATGGGGCCGCTGGTGCACCGGATAGGAGTCGGTCGAGAACTGTTCGAAATGCACGGCGGCGTTTCCCTGGTTGCTCGTAGGGTGCGCAAGACGCGTGCCACTCGCCATGACGCAGGCTGGCATGCAACTGGCTTGCCTCCATGCGATGTCCCCCATCTTCCACATCATCACCGGTGCACCAGACCCGGTCGCGCCCTTCAGCCACGCGGTCGAGGCCGACGGCTGGGTGTTCGTCACCGGGCAGATGCCGTTTGTCGGCACGTCGTTGGATGCACCCTATCCCGAAGGCATCGAGGCGCAGACGCTCCAGGTATTGAAGAACCTCCAGACGGTGCTGGCCGGTTGCGGCCTCGGCCTCGAGCATGCGCTGTCGGTGCGCATCTATCTCACGCACTTCGATGAAGACTATGCGGCGATGAACGCGGTCTACGCCCATCATTTCGCGAGCGGGCGTCGACCCGCTCGAACCTGCGTCGGCGTGACTGGTCTGGCGAAAGGTGCCCGCATCGAGATCGATCTCGTGGCAAGGCGCAGTGGCGCGCGCGTCGCGGCGGAGCTCCCCAGCTAACCCCGCTGGCGCAGGGCGGCGCAGCGGACACGTACGCTCTCATCTTCAAGGTCGAACGCCATTGCGTCAATTCGCATCCGCAATCTGCGAGGACTCACCTTCGGATCCAAATCGAGTTTGCCTCGGCAAGCCCCTCCGCTGTCCAACTGAGGCTGATCTTTGAATCAGCTTTGCGACAGGTGGAAGTCGCGTGGCAATGTCGGGGCGAAGCCGGCTCGCAGCGACGATTGCCTTTCGCACATCTTCATTCGGTTGGCTTAGGGCGCATGGCCCGAAAGTGGTCTCGGCGGAGGCGAATGCGAGGCGGAGATCAGGTACTGCACCGCGGTCAAGTCGTCAAGCCGGCCGAGGGTCCAGCGATTCAGCTTTGCGAGCTTCGAGTCCGCCGTGCGATGGGCGAGGCAGCGTTCAACGCGAAGCGCGGTGCCAGAGGCCAGGGCCTGTGCGCTTTCTCGCGTGAAGAAGCGCAAATGGGTGCGATCCAGGATGCCCTCGTCCCCGTATCGCCATTCGCCCCGCAGCACCAGGGGGGCCAGGACTCTCAGGCAGCGCACGTTCGGCACGCTGATCACCAACTTGCCCTCGGGCGTGAGGCGATGCTCCAAGATCTCGATGCAGTGCCATGGATCGACCATGTGTTCAAGCACGTCCAAGCACAGGATCAAGTCGAACTGCTTGCCATCGAACGCCCTCTCAACCGACGACTCGGCGTCGCCGACCAAGACTTCATCAAAATAGGCGCGTGCCAGGGTCGCAGCCGGTTCGAAGAGCTCCACGCCCCAGCCCTGGCCGGCGCGGCCTGTCTCCTTGAGCCAGCGCATCGTCTGACCGGCGCCGCAACCGAGCTCTAGCACCCTGGAGGAGAATTCCGGCAGCAGCGGTTCGATTTCGACGCGCGGCGTCGAAAAGTAAGTCGCGCATTTGCCGTCATAGTTCTGAAGCATGTGGTCCCCGGTTGAACTTCCTGCTGCCACGAACGCACCCGAGGAAGCGCCACGCGAGACACCAAGTTCAACGACGTTCACGGCGCCGTAGTCCTCGGGTGGCTCGAGGGCCGCCAATCCCTTGCGCAGCATGCTCCTAATCTCTCGGAAAGATGCGGGTTCTTTGTGCCAAGGTGCTCCGAGCGGGGTAAGCAGGTTTCAAAGTGAGACACGAAAACGGGACACCCGGTCACGAGGGAGGCAGCTAACCGTCTGCGCCAGCCGATCGTAAGACGAGGGTGCTGGTGAAAAAAGCGCCGCTCGAGCGAAATGAGGCCGAGGGTCCGGAGCATCGTTGTCGTTGTGCGTTTCTCGATTGTGTGGGCTCCGAGTTGTAGCCGAAACATAGGGGCAGGACTCGCCAGGGTGGCCCTACCCGGGGCATCCGTGGGTGGGGCACTTGCACTTTCATCGCGTTCTCCGGCCGGTCTGAGCAGCAGATCGTTCGAGCGCGCATATGCAAGGGCGGCACCGGCTGACGGCGTTGCTTCACGCGCGCCGCAGCAACTGATACAGCATTCGACGGACATGCCAATCATCGTCCGACCCAGTAGGAATCGGCATCGAAGAGACGCGATTCGCGGGAAGGCTCGTCACCGCTTCATTCTCAAAGGACAGCGTTTATGGAGGAATGTGACTGACCCGTTGTTTTACTAAGCGGCCGAACTGCGGGAACGTTCGATATCCCCACCCGAGCACAAAGATTCCTCGGCAACTAAGATCCCGATTGAGCCTCCTGCGCACGCCGCCTAGAACGAAATTCCCCGATGTCTGAGTTTGATATGCCCGTACAGGCGGCTGCAGTTCGCCGCGCGCTTGCTGCCCATGGAGTTCGCCATGCTTTGGGGATGCTCAATGACAGGACTGAGTACCGATACACGGCCATATACAAACTGAGCGGCGAATCATTGAAGGCCGAGTACGTATTTGATCGTGCCTCTGAGTACCGAACTTGGTTGCAAGCAGTCCCCTTGCAGAAGAGTTTCTGCCAGCATGCGATCGAGCAGGGCGAGTTCGTGACCAGCCACGTCTCCAAGGATGAATCCCTGGTCAGCTATCGCCCCTTTGTTGGCTTGGTTGAGTCGTACTACGGGCGGCTGCTGACACGTGATTCCGGGGCACCCTATGGCACGTTCATCCATTTCGATCTGGAGCCACGCGTCATTGAGGCTGCGGAGGTCTGCTTTCTCCAGCAAGTGACTCCGATGTTTCTTGACTACCTGGACTGACCTGAACCGGCAGTCCTGGCGAGCCAAGTTCTCCGTCTGCACCTCGGTCAATTTGCCGACGTCGTCCCCGAACCAGGATCGTGGCAGCGGTTTCGATGTACCGGTCGCCGCCGCAACCATGCGTCTGCGCTCAAGGATATGTTCCTCCGGCGTTGTTTTTTTGACGCCACAGCTTTCAGGGTCTCCATGAACTGAAGGCTTCGATGTCTCCCGTTTGGCACGCGCTCACTGGACTGATGACATAGAGTCCGACGGCCACTTTTGAAATGACGGGAGAAGTAGACGTGCCAATGACACTCCTCACGCAGCTCTGCGCTGCCGAGGGTCCAATCAAAGTTTGCGACCAGGACGAGATCGAGAAGCTGGCGGTGCTCAGGTCTGCGGCCTTGGTCGAGGCTGATATCCCACCGGTGCTTGTGGAAGATGGATGCTGCCGCTACCTGGGACCTGCAATCTTGCGGAAGGTGACCAATGAAGGTCGCGCGGCAGCCAGGACGCACCAGCGGAAAGAGCCCGGAGACTGAAGCCGAAACAGGAGTAGGCGGGCCTCGAACGGGCGATCGATCGGCCGGTCGCCAAGATCACCGGGAATGGCGCAGTCTTTCTCCCACCATGGCA
Source organism: Variovorax sp. Soil_C_33 (assembly GCF_057656935.1). Taxonomy (NCBI): domain Bacteria; kingdom Pseudomonadati; phylum Pseudomonadota; class Betaproteobacteria; order Burkholderiales; family Comamonadaceae; genus Variovorax; species Variovorax sp. Soil_C_33. The sequence continues at coordinate 98,850 of NZ_JBDGJK010000005.1, read as the reverse complement.
AGTGAAGTCAGGCTACTTCGTCATGCGTTCAATCTCCTGCATCTCCGCTGCGAAGACCCGCTCGTACTGCTCGCCGGGCTCACCAAGCGACAGGTCAGCAAGATTGTTGGTCTTGATGTAGTCCGTGAAGACTTGCCCACTGCGAGCCTTCAGAATCGCCTGCTGCAGCTCCTGGTATCCCTTCGGATTCTTCTGCGCGAAGGCGGCAGAGACAACATAGACGCCGTAGCGACCAAGAAACTCAGGGGATGGCATTGCGACGCCAAGCGCGTTCAGCTGGCTCTGCAAGGTGTCCGCCTCCGGCCAACGGGGGCTCTTCTTGTCCGAGCCGATGAAGAGTGCCGTGGTCTTGGGACGCAGACTTGACCGCACGAAGTCATCGCCGAGGTTGGCCGTGACATCGCCAGCCAGCAGCGCATTGACCGCTTCCGCGCCGCCTTTGTAATTGACGACGAGCACGTCGATCTTGAGCTTGTCGGTCAGCCACTTCGCCATCACCTCCTGAGCGGTCCCACCCGCCACCGAGATGGAGAGCTTCCCGGGCTTTGCCCTTGCCTGCTCGATGAACTTAACGAAGTTCGGAATGCCAGAATCGTTCTTGACCAGGAACACTCGAGGCTCGTGCAGGTCGGCCATGATGACCCGGAAGTCGCTCGCCTTGAAACCGGCATTCCCGCGCGCGATGGCGAGGTTGAGGTCAGGCTGGTTGATGGCGAGCACGGCAGAGCCGTCCGTTCCTTCGCGCAGCAGCGCCGAGGCTGCGATCTGCCCACCTGCTCCCGGCTGGTTGCGAACGACCACGCTGCGACCGAGGACTCCCTGGAGCGGCTGCGAGAGCAGGCGTGCAAAGGTGTCCGTGCTGCCGCCCGGCGGATAGCCGACGATGATTTGCAGCGGCTTGTCGCTCTGGGCGCGCGCGATTCCGGGCATGGCTGTCGCCACGACTGCCGCACCGAACGTAGTGGTGAAGTGGCGGCGGTTCATCGAGATACGAGTCATTGAGCTCTCCGGTGCGGATTTAGGCAAGCAGGCGTGCGTCGTACGGCGTCGTGTTGAGTTGTTCGCAGCCGTTCGACGTGACCACGACGACGTCCTCGAGATGCGCGCCACCGACCTCCGGCTGGTCAGGCAGCACGATGCGGGGCTCGAGGCACATGACCATGTTCTCCTCGACCACGAAGTCCACGCGGCGATCGACAAGCGGCTCGCCGTGCAGTCCGTAGCCAAGCTGGTGCCCTGTGTTGCCGGTGTAGACGTATTCGCCCCAGCCGCTGTCGACGATGACTTCCCGTGCGCGTGCATCAATCGCCTTGCCAGTCACGCCTGGACGGATCATCTTCTTCGCCTCTTGCAGGGCGAGGTGCGTCGCCTGGTAGATCTCACGCTGCTTCGCAGTGGGTTCTCCGCCGCAGATCACCGTGCGGCCGAGGTCAGCGGTGTAGCCCTTCACGACCGCTCCGATGTCGAGAATGACCATCTCACCTGCCTGAATGACCTTTTCGGTGGCGATGCGTTCGAACATCGAAGCATTCGGGCCGGAAGCAATCAACGGAATGAACGGTTCGAACTCCGAACCGGCGCGCCGCATCGCAGTAACAGCAGCGGCGGAAACCGAATGCTCGGTCACCCCGGGCCGGATGGCTTCGATCGCGGCCAGAGCGCCGAGGTCGGCCACGCGCAAGGACGCGCGGATGAGGTCCACTTCAATCGGGTGCTTGACTGCGGTGAGTTGCAACCACATGGGCGTGACATCACCGATCTCGAGGTCTGGACATGCTTTGGTGAGACCCCGGTACACCATGTGGGGCATGATGTCCGTGGCGATGCGGCCGCGGCTGACCCCATAGTCGGAGAGCATCTTCTCGATGACTTCGTGCCACTTCGACACGTGAGGCAAGCGACGGGCGTCCTGGATGTCGGACTTGAACTTGATCCGCAAGTCGTCGCTGCCGGAGATGTAGCCCACTACGGGCGGCTTGCCCTTCACCACCAGGGCAACGTACTCGGGTTCAAGGAAAGGGCGAAAGCCCTTGACGTAGAAGTCTGTGACCCACCGCACCGCCTCAGCCTTGCAGAAGAGGAAGGCATCGAACCCGGATTGCTCCAGGGCCTTCTGAATCTTCTCTCGCTTGATGGCATGCAGGGCATCACCGGCGTAGAAGCTGGGCGACTGCTTGGTAAACTTGGTTTCGTGGGTCATGATGGTGGCTACCGGTGAGTGATGATGGAAGGTGTGGAGAGTTCATAGCGCCGTGGTTTCAGCGATGGATCTGAAGGCCGCGAGGGCCTGCTCCACGCAGGCTTCTCGCGGACCCCCGGGAGGTTCCTACTTGATGCAGCGACTCGCGATCTACGCTTGCGCATTCCAGTAGAGGCGTGTTGGGTTCGACACAAGGATTCGATCAAGAGAGATCTGATCATCAACCCACGAGAAAAGCTTCTTCAGGAAAACAGCCGTGCTGGAAGGACTCTTCAAAGAGGTATGGGGCCAGTCGCTTCCCCAGACGACACGATAGGGCGCTACTTTGATCCAGTGCTTGGCGACTCTGTCGACGTCCTCATAATTACTTTGCTTCGCATTCACGGAATTTAGATATGGAGCCGAGAGCTTGATCCAGGCGCGATTCCCACGCAACAGTCTTTCGATGATTGCCGCGGCAGGGTGATCAAGGCCTGTGGAAGCGGGCAACCTCCCCAAATGATCAAAGACGACCTCCACTGGAAGTCGATCTAGGAGGGCTTCATGCGCGACGATCTGCTCTGCGGTCCAATGGAGCTGGAGATGCCAGCCCAGCTTCTTTATCCGGCCCGCCAGCGGTTCAACCATGTCGAATGAGGTTGGTGCATGCTCTGGCGTATAGAGCGTAAAACGAATGCCGCGGATACCCTGCTCGTGGAGCAGTCGGAGTTCTGAGTCACTGACGTCGGGGCGCAATACCGCCACACCCCGTGCACGGTGTAGCCCCATTTGCGCGATTGCATCTACTGTGACGGCGTTGTCCGTGTCAAAGTTTCTAGGTGTCACCACAATCGCGCGCTCGATCTTCAACGCCCGTTGGACCTCTGCGTAGGCCGATACAGTGCACGGAATCGCGCTCATATCATCAGCGGGAAGGGTTTCGCGAAAACGACGATCGAATATATGAATGTGGGAATCGCAGGCGTTGGGGGGTACAAATAATCGGGGCGCCATAAGTTGCCTCAAGGTTGAGTTTCGATTGGCTGCTCGGGAGGTACGCTTGCGCTGCGGATACTTGGCTCGGCCCGAGGCAGTGACCCAGATGACGGAATGGGCGGATCCCCTGCTGTACCTGGCATCCCGCCGGACTCTCGTGAGAGAAATCCGCAGAGACAACGTTAGATGCCATCGGGCCGTTTGCGGGGTTCTCTCAGTCAATCCTGATGTTGCGCGCCTTCACCAGTGCGCTGGCCCGGCTCGTCTCGTCCTGCACGAACTTAGAAAATTCCTCGGGTGTGGTGCCACCCGGCTCCAAGCCGAGCTGCAGCAGCTTTTCTTTGACCTTCGGATCTTTCACCGCCGCCTGCACTGCCTTGGCGAGGCGCTGCACGACGTCGTGCGGCGTGCCCTTGGGCAGGAATACGCCGTTCCATTCTGCCGTGCTGAAGCCCGGCAAGCCCTGTTCGGCAAGCGTAGGGGCGTCGGGCAGGATCGCCATGCGCTTGAGGGAAGTGACGCCCAGCGCCCGCACCTTGCCGCCATTGATGTAGCTCAGGCTGAAGGCCACGTTGCCGAAGTAGATCGACACTCGTTCGCCCATCAGGTCGGTGATCGCGGGCGCACCGCCCTTATAGGGAACATGCATGAGATCGAGCTTGGCCTGTTGGTTCAGTGCCTCGCCCGCAAGGTGCGACCCGGTGCCGCCGCCGGCGGATGCAAAGCTGAGCGCCCCGGGATTCTTGCGGGCGAAGTCGAGCAACTCCGGGACCGTCTTGTAGGGCGCAGCGGCGGGCACCACCAGGATCTGCGGTGCCGTGGCAACCAGCGAAACGGGAATGAAGTCCTTGGCGGCGTCGAACGGCAGCTTGCGCAATGACGGGTTGACCGAGAAGGCCGAGGCGTCGTAGAGCACGGTGTAGCCGTCGGCGGCCGACTTCGCAACGCTGTCGGCGCCGATCACGCCGCCCGCGCCCGGCTTGTAGTCAATGACGATCGGCTGGCCTAGCACGATGCTCATCTCTTGCGACACGATGCGCGCAGTGATGTCGGCCCCACCGCCGGCGGCGTAGGGCACCACCATTCGAATTGGCTTCTCGGGCCAGGCGGCCCAGCCGCACAGAGGAACGCAGGCGGCCAGCGCCGCGATGGGTCGAAGGATTTGTTTTCTCACGGGATTGTCTCCTTGGGTGCTTTCAGGGATAGCACGACGGCGGGATTGCGCTGCGTGATGGGAAGGGGTGAAGAGCTCAGCGCGGCGTGGCCGGCGCAGTGGCTGCGGCGACGGATCTGAAGGCGGCGATGGCTTGCTCCACGCCGGCTTTGTCGATGTGGCGGTGCGTCACGCACCGCATCAGATTGGGTCCCCAGGGCCGGACCAGGACCCCCCGGGCGCCTAAATGGCCCTCCCACTCCTTGGCGGTCATCCCCGTCTCCTCCACCGTGACCTGCACGATATTGGTCTTGGGCCGCCTGACGCGCAATGCCGGGATGGCTTCCAAGCCCTGTGCCAGCAGCTGCGCGGTGGCGTGGTCGTCAGCAAGACGGGCGACTTGCGACGTCAAGGCCTCCAGGCCGGCCGCCGCGCAGATTCCAACTTGACGCTGCGCGCCTCCTAGGAGCTTTCGCAACCATCGAGCTCGTTCGACCACGGAGGTCGGCCCCAACAGCACGGCGCCCATGGGGGCGCTCAGGCCCTTGGACAAGCAGACCGACACCGTGTCGGCCTGCTCGCAAAGGCTGGCTGCGGACGTTCCGAGCGCCACCGCGGCGTTGAACAGGCGCGCACCGTCGAGATGCACAGGCACGCCGAAGGCGCGGCACCGGTCGAACACGCTGCGCATGTGCTCCAACGAAGCGACCGAACCGCCTTCATTGTTGTGCGAAGTTTCGGTGCAGACCAGACGGGCTTGAACATTGCCTTTCGTCGATCCCAACGCCGCCTCGAGCGCCTGCAGGTCAAGCGCGCCTTCGGGATCGGGGATGGGTTGGTAGAAAGCGCCAGTGAAGGTGGCTGCTCCACGCTCGGCGGTGTAGATGTGCGAGCCGGCGCCAGCCAGCACGACTTGCTGCCTATCGACTTGCGCGAGGATCGCCAACAGATTGGCCATGGTCGCGCTAGGCGCATACAGCCCTGCAGGTTTGTTCAGCAGCTTAGTTGTGTACTGCTCCAGTTCCATGGCCGTGGGATCTCCGTCCAGGCCGTCGTCGCCGAGGGGCGCAACGCGGATTCGCGCATACATCGCGTCGGTGGGTAAGGTGACGGTGTCGCTTCGGAGATCGACCAGAGTCGAGGAACTGGAACTGCTCATGAACTTTCAGTCGTTGCGTCGTTCGCGGTGCCAAGAGGTGCCGGCCGCGGGGGGTAGTCGTAATTTAGACAGCTAGGGCTGTGATGGGAATCGATAAATCCCAACTGCTGCTATGAGAAAGGCTCATAAATGCGCAGAGCCTCTCAGGCCTACGCGAGCGGGCGTTCAGCTGAGCCCGGAGCGTTGCGCAAAGATCGCGTCGAAGGCCGCGGCGACGGCCTTCAGGTTGCGGCTGTCGTCATCGGAACTGCGCCAGGCCAGTGCGATGCGGCGCGAAGGCGCCCGGCTCCCCAGGCCGACCTCGCGCACCGCGTAGGCACGGAGCAATGCGCTTCTGGGCTGCGGCACGACTGATACGCCTAGGCCCTCCGCGACCATCGCGACGATAGCGTCCGTCGAGCGAAGTTCCAGTGCGTGCCGCACATCGGGGGCGAGAGTTCTCACAAGGCGCGCGGCCACCCTGCCGCCGGCGATGCTGCTGTCATAGCTGATCCAGCCATAGGCCTGCAGCAATTGCCTCGGGGTTCGTTCGGTGGCTTGCGCCGGAGCCAGCATGACGTACGGTTGGGCGTGGAGGTCTTTCCAGGACAAGCGCCTCGAGCCGCCGTTCTCCGGCCGCACAACCAGGACCATCTCCACTCGCGCCGCCTTCAGTTCAGCCAGAATCTCGTCGGTGTCGTTGAGTGGCGGCACAACCACGTCGAGCGCAGGGTGCTCCTGCTTGAGCCGCGCCAGCACGGGCGGCAACACGTCAGTCTGCATGCTAGTGATCACCCCCAGGCGGATGCGGCCCTGCACCTTGAGTGCCGGCCGCGCCCGCAGTACCTGCAGGCGTGCCGAGAATTCCCCCACGGCGGCCACCACGTCGTGCGCAAAGGGCGTCGGCGTCACCGAGCGTGTGGAGCGGTCGAACAGGGGCTGGCCGAAATACTGCTCCATCTGCTTGACCTGCAGACTTACCGCACTTGGGCTGCACCCGACTATCTCGGCGGCAGCCGTGAAGCTGCCTTGCTCGAGGATGGTCTTGAGTGTCGAAAGCATCGCGATGTTCATGGGCGGATGTCGTCGTGATTATTGAGATTGGCTCACATTACCTGTTTGGATTGTTCGATTGTCAAGGCAGAACGCCACGCAGACACTCGGCTCTTCACCCTGAGTCACCAGCACCATGACGACACGTCCACGCCCCTTGAGCCGCCGGACCTTCACTCTCCTCTGCGCGAGCGTTCTGGGCTCTTTGGCTAGCCACTCACTCGCACAGGCGTTCCCGGCGCGGGTGATTAAACTGATCTCCCCGAGCCCTCCAGGTGGCGGTACGGACGCGATGGCGCGCCTCGTATCCACACGGATGACGGAGGCGGCCAAGTGGAAAGTTGTGGTCGAGAACATGCCCGGCGCGGGCAACAACATCGGGTTGCGCGCAGGGGCCAAAGCCGCGCCGGATGGGCACACGCTCGTGATGGGAGAGACGAGCAACCTGGCCGTCAATCCATTCCTGTTCAAGAAGCTTGACTTCAACCCTCTTACCGAACTTGCGCCGGTCGCCTTGATCGGCTCCGGACCGCTCGTGCTGGTCGTGCGGACGGGAAGCCGCTTCGAATCCCTGGCTTCGATCATCGAAGCTGGCAAGAAGGGCGACGTCTTCTACGCATCCTCGGGCAATGGCACGGTGGGACACCTGGTGGGCGAGAGCTTGCGAGTCACCGCTGGTCTGCGCCTGCAGCACGTGCCCTATAAGGGCGCGGGGCCGGCCATGACTGACGTGCTGGGGGGCCAGGTGGACATCTACTTCGCGTCGCTCACGTCGGCCCTGCCGCACATGTCCGCGGGCAAGTTGAAGGCTTTGGCGGTCACCTCGGAGAAGCGGCATGCCGCGCTACCGGGCATCGGCACGCTTGCAGAGATGGGCTTTCCCAGCCTGACGTACTCCGTCTTCTACGGCGTGGTCGCGCCGTCCGGGACCCCCGAGGATGTGCTCGCAGTGCTGAACAAGGAGATCAATGCTGTATTGGGGACGCCGGATGTGCATGCTGCGATCGCGCAGCAAGGCATCGTGCCGCAACTGGTCCCTCGCGCCCAGTTTGCATCCTTCCTGGCCGCGGAAAGGGCCAAGTGGGCGACGGTGGTGAAGGCGACGGGAGCGACCGTCGACTGAACGCTCGATCGTCTGCCTGCCGAGCGACATGGGCACCGATCCGACGCAGGAGATGTATGACGCGAATGCACGATGTGGTCCATGAATTGGTCATGGTTTTCTGCCCGGTCTCGGCCTTGTCCGCTTTTCGTTCCGAGCCCTGAACTGCAGGGCCAGTTGGCGAGGTCTAATTGACGCTTCTTATTGCACGACGTCTGCTTCGGGGCCCATTGCGGCCGTCGCCAACCCTGTAGCTGCCAGCGCAGCTTCTCGTTGAGGTCCGCACCTCAAGCCACACCGTACTCTGGCAGCGAAGCGAGCTGCGTGTTATCGGAGCCGTGCAGACGGGCAAGAACCGCTTCCGATGCTCGCCCGAACATTGGGGACGGCAGATCCTTGAAGAGGAACCCAGCGCCAGCGCCACTTTGCCCTCCGGGCGTGCCGCCTATACACATTGCACGCTGCCCGCCGCCGATGGTTGTGACAAGGTCTCGATTCAGGACGGCGTCATGGGCAATCGCCGTTTTGAAGTCTGCCCTTCCCTTCGCCACCAGGACAATTCCTTGCTTGTACAGTCTTGAGCGTGGTTCTTCGGTCGCACAAATTGCGAGCAGCTGTCGCTCAAGGTTCGCAATCTCGGCTTCCGGCATTCCCCGTCTACCAAGGAACTGCAGTCGCAGTTCCTCGAGGCACACCCGCGCGCACTCCGCGGAGCGCGACCCGGACCAACACGATAGCCGCGACGCTGACGTCCGCTCCTGGCCCGAGGCCGTGTGCAAACGGTCTCGGCCGGAAGCAGCCTTTCGATCATCGATCCTAAAGATTCCGGCCCCGGGCATCCGACCAACGTGTCGGAATTCTGGCAGCCACTACGCTGCTTTGCGCAGCGCCTGGGTCGGGTGTGACACTCAACCCAGTGAAAGCCCGCAATCTCAGCCGCGCGCCTTCAGGTGCCGCATCGGGAACACCTCATAGCGGGCGCCGCCAGACCTCACCATTGGGTCGTTCGCCGCGATCGCGCTGACATCCTGGCCATCTTCGACCTGGTAGAGCGAGAGTCCCCATCCACCTGCCGGATCGTCCACCGGACCATGCGCCACGACCACTCCCTTCTGAAGGAGATCGTTGAGGAAGGCTCCGTGCTCCTGCATCAGACTGACTTCTGCAGGGGTCATGGTGACGAGAAAGTCAGCGCGGGGTGGAAGGAATTTGGCCAGGTAGTATTTCATTTCAGTCCCCACGTGAACAGAGGAGGTTTGCGAGCGAACTTGCCGCCTCCAACAAAACTGCAGGGTTCCTTGTTAAGCGAACGCTGATTAACGCACCTTTGGGAGTCATCAGAACCAAAGCGGCCACCAGCGTCCTCCGCGTCGAATCAGGTTCCAGCAGGCCGCTCGCGATCGTGTTTCTCCAAGTCGCATATATGCTTTCGCACTGCGTTCGAAGACCTCTCGAGGAAAAGGTATCGGCGCTGTTCGCCAGCTCGATGACCGAAGACCTTTCCTCCGATGGATGCCCTGTGGCCGCCGTCGCGCTTGACAATTTTGGGGGCGATGATCGGGGTAGTACAGCGAGCCGCGTGGCGCACCGCTGGCCGCGATCAACTCGTTGAGGCTCCGTTCCATGCAAGCCATTGCGCCCCAGCAACCCGCAAGCAGTGCGGGCCAGCGACGCCTTTGTGTGGAATCCCTTGGTCAAGCAGGCTCTGGGGCGAAGACCGAGGCGGCTAGTCATAGGTGCGTTGCTGACATGCGCGCCGAGGAGTCTTCAAGGAGCGCGTGCACCGCCCTCACAATTCGGCTTCCGAGCAACTGATGCACTCTGGCCTGCGCGCTGGTCCAACGAGGGAGGCCCTCGGCGCACTTCCTGCGACCGGCGGTGGTGATGGACACGCTGCGTGTGCGCCCGTCAGTGCCCGGGCCCAGGGCCAAGCAACCGGTCGCGATGAGAGGCTTGAGGCTGCGCGTCAACGTTGACGGAGATAGCGACATCGCGTGGGCCAAGTCGCAGGGGCGTATCGGCCCATGTGACAGAACTTCGGTCAACAGCCAATACTGCGTGGTTCCGAGACCCACCTTGCCGAGCTCGAGGTCATAGTAGTGCGCCACGACGCGCGCCAGTTGGCGCAGCTTTGTGCCGGTGCAGTCCAGCGACGGGAAAGACATCAATTCTGCCGTAGCTGGAACACGATCGTTCAGTAATTGATTGAACATTCGGCACTCGAACGGGTCCCGAGCCGTCAGGATGCTTTGGATGGCTTTGCCGGGGCCTCGTCCAGTGCGTGCGTCTGGTCGATATAGCGGCGGCTCGAGGCCAGGATCTCCTTGCGGGTGCGCTCGGACTCCACGGCACGCGACAGCACCAGCGCACCCACGCATTGGGCGATCAATGCCCACGCGGCATCTGGGTCGCCGATGCGGCCGCTCCAGCTCTTCTGCAAGCGCTTCAGACCCTGCTCGACGGCGGCGCGCACCTCGGGCCCGGCCCGGGCGATCTCCGGCCCCAGCGCCGGAAGAACGCAACCCGTTTCCGGATGCAGGGCGTGGTACGAACTCAAGTAGCTGCGCAGCCGTTTGGCGACGTGGTCGGGCGGCGAGGATTCATCGCCCGCGAGCATGTCGGTACTGTTGGAAATTTCCTGCTCCACCAACTCGGCAAACAACGCCTCCTTGCTGGGGAAGTGGCCATAGAACGCGCCGCCGGTCAGGCCGATGCTCGCCATCAGATCGTCAACGCCCGTCGTGCCGAACCCACCTCGCTTGGCGATAGCCCTTGCGTTGCCGATGAGCTTCTTGCGAGTTTCCTCTTTGTGTGTGCTTGGATAGCGCATGGATGCATCTTCCGCAAATTTGGAACTGACTGTGCTAGGAGCATAACATACCATCCGTTTGACAAACGGTCGTTTCCTAACCGCCGCTCAGACGAACAGTGCAGTTCCCTTGCTGTCCGCCGCGCGAAGTCTCGGCGACTCGCATCGGGCTGGCGCTCACGCAAGCCGAGTTGGGGAGATTGCTGGGCGCCAGCCGCCAGCGTGTGAACCAGGTCCTGCACGTGCTCGCGTGCGAGGGCGCGATTCGCCGCGCACATCCGTACATCGATTGGCTGGACGCCCACGACCCCGAAGACGCAGCCGCTGCAATGCGGTCAAGAACTAAGGGTAATCCCCTCTCGTAGCAGCGCCGCAGGGCGTTGACGCACCGTTCTGGCGCGCCTATAGTCCAATGGTCGTTTACTAAACGAACGTTTGTCTAAAACCTCCGTTGAGATCACCTGATGACGCAACTCACCCAATTGATCGTGCAGGGCATCTCCACCGGCGCCATCTACGGGCTCGTGGCGCTGGGGCTCGTCCTCAGCTACAAGGCCACGGAGATCCTGAATTTCGCACAGGGGGACATCGTGATGCTGTCCGCCTTTCTCGGATGGGGATTCATCGTGGGGGCCGGCCTGCCCTTCTGGCCAGGCCTCGTGATCGTGGTGGCCATCACGGCCGCGCTCAGTTTCCTGCTCGAGGCGAAGATCATGCGCAGGATCGTGGGCCGGCCGCAGTTCGCCGGCGTCATGCTAACCATCGGGATCGGCTTCATGATCCGCGGCGCCGTGAGCATGTTCTTTGGGCCAGAGTCGCGCAGCTACACCACGCCCTGGACAGGGCAGTCGATCCAGATCACTGGCGGCGTCGTGGCCGAACTCAACCTGGTGATCATCGGGGCCGCGATGGGCGTCACGGCCCTTCTGTATGTTTTCCTGCGCCGCACCGCACTGGGCGTCGCCGTCCACGCCACGTCGCAGAACCAGCTCGCCGCGTATCTCTGCGGCGTGCGCGTCAAGCGCCTGAATTCGATCGTGTGGGCGATCTCAGGCGCCATCGCCGCGTTGTGCGGCCTGCTGCTCGCCCCCATCACCCTGGTCGATCTGGGCTTGTGGTTCGTGATGCTCAAGGCCCTGGCCGCGCTGGTACTCGGAGGTTTCGGCAGCGCGCCAGGTGCCGTGATCGGGGGGCTGCTCATCGGACTGCTGGAACAGTTTGCCGGTGTCTATCTGTCCGATGGCGTGAAAGACGTTACGCCTTACCTCGTTCTCATCGCGGTTCTCATGCTCTATCCACGCGGCATCCTGGGCGAGAGCCACGGCCGGAGGGTGTGAAGCCATGGCACGCTACGAAACCGGGTTCGACCAAGCACGGCAGCTGCTACGCAGCAGGTCTGACCGCGTCGCCTACGGTTTGCTCGCGCTGACTCTGGTCGCCGCTCCCTGGGTGCTGCCGAACTATTACATCGGCGAGGCCACCTTCATCCTGATCATGTGCGTCGCCAGCCTCGGGCTGATGATGCTCACCGGCTTCACCGGCCAGACCTCGCTCGGCCAGTCCGCGTTCGTCGGCATCGGCGCTTACGTCCATGTGGTGCTCCTCACGAACGGCATGCCCTTTCCGGTGTCGCTGCTGCTGGCGGCCGCGGGCGCAGGGATTGCGGGGCTGCTCGTCGGTATGCCCGCCATCCGGGTGTCGGGGTTGCACCTCGCAATGGTCACCATGGCATTTGCCATCGTGACCGAGCATGTCCTCGGCCGGTGGAAAAGCGTCACGGCGGGCCACAGCGGCCTCCCCGTCCCGGACCCCGCCATTTTCGGGTTCAGCCTTGGTGGCCCACGCCCCTTTTATTTCGTCTGCCTGGTCGTGCTTGTGCTGGCGCTTCTCCTCCTGGTCAACCTCATGCGTTCTGCGACCGGGCGCGCGTTCATTGGCATTCGCGACTCCGAGGCGGCGGCCCAGGGTCTCGGCATCGACGTCGCACGGACCAAGGTCATCGCCTTCAGCCTCTCGGCTGGGATTTCGGGCTTGGCCGGTGCATTGCTCGCCCACCAGATGCAACACATCACGCCCGAGGCTTTCGGCTTGGCGCTGTCACTGCAACTAGTGCTGATGGTGTTCATCGGGGGACTTGGGAGCCTACGCGGAGCGATCCTGGGCGCTGTGCTGATCGGGCTGCTGCCGTCGCTCATCTCGGCGCTCAAGGACGCGCTGCCCGCCAGGGTGGGCGCGCAGTTCGGCCTGGAGCTGTTTGTGTACGGCGCCGTGTTGACCTTCTTCGTGCTGCTCGAGCCCGGCGGACTGAACGCACGCTGGGTCCGCATCCGCAAGGTGCTCGGCGAGTTTCCTTGGGTGCGCACCAGCAGCATCCACCGCACCAAGGTCTACATGAAGTCGGAGCGCTATCGATGAGTGCTGCTTTTTTCGAACTCGAGCACCTGAGCCTGTCGTTCGGCGGCGTGAAGGCCGTGCGCGATGTCAGCCTGTCCATTGCGGCCGGCGAGATCCTGGCGGTGATCGGCCCGAACGGCGCGGGCAAGACTTCACTGTTGAACCTGATCACGCGCGTATTCGACGCGAGCAGCGGCAGCATCCGATTCAACGGCCGCGACATTTCACGGCTGGCACGTCACGATGTGGTGCGCCAAGGAATCGCACGGACGTTCCAGAACATCGAACTCTTCGAGGGCGCGACGGTGCTGGAGAACCTGCTGCTCGGCCGCCACCGGGCGAACCACGGCAGCTTCTTCTCGCAGATGCTCAACCTGCCGTCCGTCCAACGGGCGGAAGCGCAAACGCGTGAACGGGTCGAGAACGTGGTGCGCCTGCTGGATCTCGCCCCCCATCGTAATCGCCCCGTGGCCGAGTTGCCCTATGGCGTACGCAAGGTGGTCGAACTCGGACGCGCCCTGGCAGCCGAGCCCGTGTTGTTGTTGCTGGACGAGCCGGCCTCCGGACTCAACCCCGACGAGACGCGCCAACTTGCCTACTGGCTCGAGGACATCCAGGCGGAACTCGGCATCACGGTGATCATGGTGGAACACGACATGTCGCTGGTTGCCGCGGTGGCCAAGCGCGTCATCGTGATGGACCAAGGCCAGGTGCTGACGGACGGAACGCCGGCGCAAGTCCAAGCCGACCCGCGCGTGATCGCGGCCTACCTGGGGACCTGAATGAGCACCCTCTTGTCCGTCCGCAATCTCGAGACCTGGTACGGCCCGGTTCGGGCGTTGCATGGCGTCAGCCTCGAAGTGCATGCCGCGCAGATCGTCACGGTGCTGGGCGCCAATGGGGCCGGCAAGACGACCTTGCTCAACACCATCGCCGGGGTGCTGGCGCCTTCGAACGGGACCGTCGAATACGAAGGGCGGCCCATAGGCGGCATGGACGCGGATGAAGTGTCTCGCAGCGGCCTCGTGCTGGTGCCCGAAGGGCGCCAGATATTCCCGTTCCTCACCGTGGCCGAAAACCTGCGCATGGGCGCCTTCGCACGCCGTGACGCGCAAGTCGCGCAGGACGTCGAGCAGATCTACGACTGGTTTCCCCGCCTGAAGGAGCGTCACCGCCAGCAGGCCGGCCTTCTGTCTGGCGGCGAGCAGCAGATGGCGGCGATCGGCCGCGCGCTTATGGCACGGCCGAAGCTGCTGTTGCTGGACGAGCCTTCGCTCGGCCTCTCACCTCTGTTCACGAAGGACATCTTCGCGATCATCAAGCGCATTCGCGAGCAGACCAAGACCGCCGTCCTTGTGGTGGAGCAAAACGCCGCCATCGCGCTGGCGACCGCCGATCACGGCTTCGTGATCGAACTCGGACGCGTGGCGGCGGCGGGAAGTTGCGAGGCCCTCTCGCAGCGCGAAGACATCAAAGAGTTCTACCTGGGTGGCGCTTCGCACCACCTGCCGCAAGTTGCCGGCGGCGGCATTCGCCCGTCGCGTCGACGTTCCTCCTGGCATTGATATAGGAATCCCCATGACACTCAACCGCCGAACCCTTCTGAAGACAAGCATTGCTGCCGCGGCGCCAGGCGCCTTGTGGACACCGGCGCGCGCAGCCGGTGTTGCCGACAAGGAACTCGTCCTCGGCACGCATCTCGACCTTTCCGGACCGGTGGCGATCGCCATGCCCGTGATCCGCAACGGCATCCAGATGCGCATCGACGAGGCCAACGAGGCCGGCGGCATCAATGGCCGCAAGCTCCGGCTGGTGATCGAAGACAACGCGAGCCAGCCGTCGCAAGCCGTGCGCGCCGTCGACAAGCTGATCCGGAAGGACGAGGTCTTCGCCCTGCTCTGCCCCTTCGGCTCGGGCCCGAACGTGGCCACGGTGAAAAAAGCCGTGGATGCCGGCGTGATCTGTTTTGCGCCTTATGCCGCCTCGGCCCTGGTGCGCCAGGCAGCGGGCCAAACGCCACTGCTATTCACCACCAACCTGAACTACGACAGCACGACGTCGGCGGCGGTGCGGTGGGCAACCGGCAATCTGGGCACGAAGAAGGTCGGCTTCGTCTACCAGGAAGGCCCTTTTGGCGACCTGGTCGGAAAGGGCGTGAAAGCGGCGCTCGCGGCCAAGGGCATGCCGCTTGCCGCCGAGGCCAGCTACAAGGTCGGGGATCTGGACTTCTCCTCGCACGTCGCGCGCATGCAGGCGGCGGGAGTGGACCTGATCGTCTGCGCGACCACGACACGCGAAACGATCGCCGTCGCGGCCGAAGTCAAAAAGCTCGGCTTGACCGGCGTCAACGTGCTGACCGCCAGCCCGGGCCGCGCCGGCCTGACCATCGCCCTGGGGAAGGAGGCGATGGAGGGCGTCTATGGCGTGGGCACGTGGCGCATCGCCACGCCCGACCAGGCCAACGCCACAGAAAAGGCGTGGGCCGAAAGCTACCGCAAGCGCTTCAAGGCCGAGCCGGATGATGTGGCCGCAACTTTCTACGACTACACCAGCTGGTTCCTGCAGGAGGTGCGCAATGCGGGTCGCGATCTGACGACCGAGAAGCTGGTGAAGGCGCTTCAGGCATCCGCTTTCAAGGGGGTGAATTCGTACGACACGCAGCGCTTCGCGAACAACCACATCGACCCGGAATGGACGCGGGTCGAGCAAGTGGTGCAGGGTCGTTGGACGGCGCGGTCCAGCGTGGTCGACCCGGCCAAGATCTCGCTGTGATCCACGTGGCGTCATCACTGGCAGCCGACGAAGCGCGCATCGCGACGCTGCCGCAATTGTGGCGGAGCCGCTGCGCGCAGTGGAGTGATCGCCCCGCGTTGCGACACAAGGAATGCGGCATCTGGCAGGGCCCGCGCTGGGGCGACTATTTCGCCGAGGCGCGGGCGATCGGCCTCGCGATGGGGGATACCGGGCTCGCACCCGGAGACGTCGTCTCCATCCTCTCGGACAATCGCCCGCAGTGGCTGATCGCTGACGTGGCGGCGCAGGCGATGGGCTACGTGTCGCATGGCATCTATCCGTGCAGCACGGCGCCACAGGTCGGGCATGCGCTCGTCGAAGCGGGCAGCCGCGTGGTGATCGTGGAGAACGCCGATCAATTGATGAAAGTGCTGGCCGTGCGCGACCAATGCCCGGACCTGCGACACATCGTTGTCATGGAGACCCGCGGCCTCAGGCGCTTCACCGATGCGCAGGTCAGCTCTTATGACGACTGGCGCGCCCGCGGCGCCGAAGCCGCCGCCAAGCGGCCCGCCCTGTTCGACAGCCGGATCGACGCCGGCAACGGCAATCACATCGCGTTTCTCGCCAGCACGGCGGGGAGCACCGGAGCGGCGCGGCTGGTCGCCGTGCGACAGCACGAATTCATGCAGGAAGTCCGTGCAACGCGCCAGTGGCTGCGCCTGCACCCGGGGGATCGATCGCTCTCCGTCGTGTCGCTGGCGCAGCATGGCGAACGGCTGCTGGCGGCCAAAGCGATGCTCGTGCACGAAAGCCTGCTTCACTTTCCCGAGAACCCAGCGACGGTGTTCAATGACATGCTCGAGGTCGAGCCGCACTTCCTGTTCGCCCCTCCGCGGTTCTTTGAAAAGCTGCAGGGCCTGACCGAGCTGTTCATGCAGGAAGCCATTCCAGTCGCCCGCGCCGCCTATGCCGCGAGCCTCTCCGCAGCCAGGCCCAGCTGGTGGCAGCGCAAGACACGCGGTCGCATCCGGGCGGCCCTGGGACTACAGAACGTGCGGCTGGTGCTGACGAGCGGGGCGTCCAGTCCGGGCGACATGGCGGAATGGTTCGGAACCATCGGAGTTTCGGTACTCGATTGCTATGGCCTGGCAGAAGTGGGCTTCTGCACCGATGCGCAGCTGAAGCTGGCACCCGACGGAGAGATCCTCGTACACAGCGCCAACCCGCTTCCCGGCTACTGGAAACGAGGCGAGATATCCCACATCCCGACGGACCCAGACGGCTGGCTGCGCACCGGCGACCTGGGCCGCCTCGACGAGCGGGGGCGCGTGCGCCTGCTGGGCCGCGTTCAGGCGCGAGTGGTCTGCGCAAAAGGCACGCCGATCAGCCCCGAGGTTGCAGAGGATGCGTTCCGCCAGAGTGCTTACATCGCCGACGCCGTTGTCGTGCACAAGGGCGAGCGCACGACCGTGCTGCTTTCGCTCGACGAAGAGCGGATCAGGAACTACGCGCAGCAGCACAAGCTGCCTTTCACTGATTACACCAGCCTGCTCGCGCTGCCGGAAATCGATTCGCTGATCGCGGCGCAGGTCCAGATCGCGAATGGCCGGCTTCCCGAGCGCCACCGCGTGCGCAACGTCCGGGTGATCCCACGCCCGCTGCGCTCCGGCGACGAAGAACTCACGCCGGCGCTGCGCCTGAGCCGCTGGGTGGTCGCGCGCCGATACGCCGATCTGCTGGACGCCGCCTGAGCGCCGTCCAGGATCCCTACCAAACCAACCCGGAGCTTTTTACATGAGAGAAGCAGTCATCGTTTCAACCGCACGCACCGGCATCGGCCGGGCTTTTCGCGGTGCCCTGAACAACATCAAGTCGCCCACGCTGATGGGCCACGCGATCCGTCATGCGGTGCAGCGCGCCGGCGTCAACCCCGGGGAAGTCGAGGATGTCGTCATCGGCACCGCGATGGCCGGCGGGACGGCGGGCATGAACATCGGGCGCCTTGCCGCGTTGGCCGCGGGACTGCCGCAGTCAGTTCCTGGTCAGACCATGGACCGGCAATGCGCGTCCGGCCTGATGGCCGTCGCAACGGCGGCCAAGCAGATCATCGTCGACGGGATGGATGTGACCGTGGGCGGCGGGCAGGAAAACATTTCCGCCGTCCAGAACCCGTTTGTCAAGTGGGTCGGGGAAACGGCCGATGCGAACCTCGTTGCGCAGGTCCAGCACGCCTACATCCCGATGCTCCAGACGGCCGAGATTGTTTCGAAGAAATACGGCATCTCGCGCGAAGCGCAGGACGCCTATTCGCTTGAAGCGCAACGCCGCACCGCGATGGCCCAGGACAAGCGCCTGTTCGACGCCGAGATCGTGCCGATCACCGCGTCCATGGCCGTGATTGACAAGGACACGGGCGCCGTGACTTACCGGGATGTGCGGCTCGACCGTGACGAGGGTAACCGGCCGGACACGACACTCGAAGGCCTCGCTAATCTCAAACCGGTGGTCGAGGGCGGCGTGATCACGGCCGGCAACTCCAGTCAGCTTTCTGACGGCGCATCGGCCTGCGTGCTGGTGGAGCGCACCGTGGCTGAACGACGCGGGCTCAAGCCCCTGGGCATCTATCGCGGCATCGCCGTCGCCGGATTGGCACCGGAGGAGATGGGGATCGGCCCGGTGTTCGCGGTGCCCAAGCTCCTGAAGACCCATGGTCTGAAGGTGAGCGACATCGGCTTGTGGGAACTGAATGAAGCCTTCGCCTGCCAAGTGATTTACTCGCGCGATCGCCTCGGCATCGATCCCAAGCTTCTCAACGTGAACGGTGGGGGCATCACCATCGGCCACCCGTATGGCATGACCGGTTCGAGGCTGGTGGGCCACGCGCTCATCGAAGGCAAGCGGCGCGGCGCGCGCTACGTTGTCGTCACGATGTGCATCGGCGGCGGCATGGGTGCCGCGGGCCTGTTCGAAGTCGCTTGAAGCAAGGAGCAGCAAGATGAATTACCAGAGCCCCCTGCGCGATTTCCAGTTTGTTCTGCACGAATTGCTGCAGGTCCCATCGATGATGGATGCGTGCGGCCAGGCGGAGTTCGACGCGGCCACGATCGACCAAGTGCTCACCGCCGCCGGCCAGTTCGCGTCCGATGTGATTGCGCCGCTGAACGCGGCGGGTGACCAGCACGGATGCACAATGCCCGCGCCAGGCGTGGTGCGGACAGCGCCTGGCTTCAAGGACGCGTACGACGAGTTCACCAGGAACGGCTGGCATGGGCTGGCTTGCAGCCCGGAGTTTGGCGGCCAGGGCTTCCCCTCAGTGGTCGACACCGCTGTCACGGAAATGTTCGGGGGCGCCAACATGGCGTGGTCGGCCTATCCCGGCATGTCGCATGCCACATATGTCAATGTGGCCGCCAATGGCTCAGCCGAGCAGAAGGCACTCTACCTCCCCAAGATAGCTTCCGGAGAGTGGGCCGGCACGATGTGCCTGACAGAACCGAACGCAGGCACCGACCTGGGCCTGCTTCGAACCCGCGCGGTCCCGCAACCCGACGGGACTTACAGCATCAGCGGCACCAAGATCTTCATTTCCGGCGGCGAACAAGACCTCACGGAAAACGTGATGCACCTTGTATTGGCGCGGATGCCCAATTCGCCGCCGGGCGTCAAGGGCATCTCGCTCTTCATCGTACCCAAGTTCATCCCGGACGCAAGCGGCGCCGTGGGTCCGCGCAATGCCGTGACCTGCGGCTCCATCGAACACAAGCTGGGCATCCACGGCAACTCGACTTGCACCATGAACTTCGACGGGGCGACGGGCTGGCTGCTCGGGGAGGCCGAGAGGGGATTGGCCGGCATGTTCGTGCAGATGAACTACATGCGCGTGATGGTCGGCGTCATCGCCATAGGTGTCATGGAAGCCGCGTACCAGAAGGCTCTGGCTTATGCCAAGGATCGGCTGCAGGGCCGTGTGGCGGGCGCGAGATCGTCGAACCAGAGCGCGGATCCGATTGCCGGCCATGCCGATGTGCGGCGCATGCTGCTGACGCAGAAGGCCAATGTGGAGGGCGCACGCGCACTTGCGTTGTGGGCTTCGCAGCTCAGCGATCTGCAGCGGCTTCATCCCGACGCGGCGCGGCGCGCCGAAGCCGGCGAGCTGCTGGGGCTGCTGACTCCCGTCGTCAAGGCCATGGCCAGCGATCTCGGGGTCGAGTCCACGTTGCTCGCGATGCAGGTGTTCGGCGGCCACGGCTACGTTCGCGAGAACGGAGTCGAGCAGCACCTGCGCGATGTCCGGATCATCGGACTGTACGAAGGGACGAACGGCGTTCAGGCCATGGACTTGCTCGCACGCAAGGTGCTGGGTGACCATGGCCAGCGCATGAACGCCCTTCTCGACATGGCGGGGGCGTTTGCCGAAACCTGCAGGCCACGCAAAGCCATGCGCGAGTTCGCGGAACCGTTGGCCCAACTGGTCGCCGACGTCAGGCAGCTTACGGCCGAGCTCGTGGGCGCATGCGCCGACGATCCCCATGCGAGCGGAGCCGCGGCAGTGCCCTACCTGCGCCTGGTCGGGCATCTGGCCCTTGCATGGACTTGGGCACGCATGGCCGAAGTGTCGATCAACAAGGCCGAGTCGACAGACCCGATCTACGCTTCGAAGATCGCGACCGCCCGCTTCTACTTCCAGCGCATACTGCCGCAGACTGCGGCACTCCGCGCGGAAATTCGGGCCGGATCGTCCGCGCTCATGGAGCCCGCGCTCGACCTGCTGTAAAGGTCCGTGCCCCGATGTATCACCTGAGCCATTTCGCACGCGCCACCTCTGACAAGCTGGCCGTGCACTTCCTGGAGAGCGGCAAAGCATTCACCTTCGCCCAGCTGGAACGCCAAGCCAACCGAGCTGCCAACGCGCTGCTCTCGCTTGGCTTGAAGCAGCATGACTGCGTCGCGCTGTGCCTCGAGAACTCGCCTGAGCTGCTCTTCCTCACGCTGGCAGCGCAACGCGTCGGCCTGTACTACACGCTCATGTCGACGCGCCTTTCGGCGGTGGACTCCGCATACATCGTCAAAGACTCGCAAGCCCGCGTGGCCATCACATCTTCTTCGATGGACCGGTGGCACGCGCACTTCGCTGCGGCATCGGAAGATTCACCGCCCTTCCTCGCTCCCGGGCGGGAGATGCTGTACTCGTCGGGCACGACGGGCCGGCCCAAGGGCGTTCGCAAACCGCCATTCGAGGGCAAATTTGACGGCATAGACAACCGCAACGCCGGGGTTGCGGCCGGATTCGGCCTGGATGCATCGTCGGTCTATCTGTCCACCTCGCCGCTTTACCACAGCGCGCCAAACCGGTTCCTGTCCGCGGCCATCCATCTCGGCGCGACCAGCATCGTGATGGAAAAATTCGATGCCGAACGTGCTCTCGCCGCCATTGGCCGGTTCGCCTGCACGCATTCGCTCTGGGTGCCAACCATGTTCCATCGCCTGCTGCGCCTGGAGCCCCAGGTGCGCGAGCGGTACAGCACGGCCTCGATGATCCACGCCGTTCACGGCGCGGCGCCCTGCCCGGTCCACGTCAAGCAGGAAATGATCGACTGGTGGGGTCCCGTGCTCGACGAGTACTACTCCGGAACCGAAGGCATCGGCTCCACGGCAATCACCTCACGCGAATGGCTCACGCACAAGGGCTCCGTCGGGCGAGCCACGGACGGCATCCTGCACATCCTCGATGACGAAGGCAATGAGTTGCCGCCTGGGGAGACCGGGCAGGTCTACTTCGAGAGCAACGCCCAATTCGAGTACTGGAACGATCCGGGCAAGACCCGCGCCGCCACCAGCGCGCAAGGCTGGCGCTCGTTCGGCGACATCGGGCATGTCGATGCCGAGGGCTATCTCTATCTCACCGATCGCAAGGACTTCGTCATCATCTCGGGCGGCGTCAACATCTACCCGCAGGAGATCGAAGACGTGCTGCTGCAGGATCCACGCGTCTCGGACGCCGCGGTTTTCGGCATTCCGAACGAGGAGTTCGGCGAGGAAGTCAAGGCCGTCATCCAGCCGGCGCGGCCCGAGCAATCCGGACCGGCGGTCGCGGAGGCGCTGATGGCGCGCTGCCGCGAACTGCTCGGACCGAGCAAGACACCCAAAAGCATCGATTTCGAGTCCGATTTTCCGCGGCATGCGACCGGCAAACTCTACAAGAAGCTGTTGCGCGACCGCTACCTTCAACAAGGAACTTCCTCATGAACAACGGCATTCTCACGCGCGCTGAAGCGGGCGTCTACACGATCTCCTTCGACCGGCTGGAGAGAAAGAACTCGATCACCGGGGCCATGTACGCGGCACTGACAGAAGCGTTGAGCGCGGCCGCGACGGATCCCTCGATACGTGTTGCCGTCCTGCAAGGCCACGAAACCATATTTTCAGCCGGCAATGACTTGGGCGACTTCGCCAAGACTCAGACAACGGACTCCGAGGCACCGGCGTTTCCATTCATGCGCGCCCTCGCCGCATTCCCCAAGCCGCTGCTGGCTGCCGTGTGTGGACCTGCCGTGGGAATCGGCACAACCATGCTGTTGCACTGCGACCTCGTCTATGCGGGCGACAACGCCGCCTTCACGATGCCGTTCGTCAATTTGGGGCTGTGCCCAGAGGCTGCCTCGAGCCTCTTGTTGCCGCAACTACTCGGCTACCACCGCGCGGCTGAAGCCTTGCTGTTCGGCGAGCCCCTGAGCGCGGATGCCGCTCTGGAGACCGGGTTGGTCAACAAGGTCTTGCCCGCGTCCCAGGTCAATGCCTATGCCCAAGGGCAAGCCGCCAGGCTCGCGGCGAAGCCCATCAGCAGCCTGGTAGAAATCAAGCGGTTGATGAAAAGCGGACAGCAATCTGCCGTGCTGCAGAGAATGGACGACGAAGGCTCAATTTTTAAACGCATGCTGGTGGAACCCGCCGCCAAGGAAGCGTTCAGCGCCTTTCTGCAAAAGCGCAAACCCGACTTTTCGACGATCGGGCCGGCCTTTCCGCTACCGAGTGGCCGTTGAAACAGCCTAGGCTGGGACGGGTTCCAGGAATCCCGCTAGCCGCTGGGTGATCAGCTGGTCGGCCTCGTCCATGATGCGATCGAACAGTTCTTGCACCGTGGGAATGTCGCGGATGAGCCCGACCACCATGCCACAGCTCCAGGCGCCGGCATCCATCTTGCCTTCCACCATTACGCGCGGGTAGACGCCAGCGACCTGCTCCATGATGTCGTCGAACTTGAGATTGGCGCCCTTCTCCTTTTCGATCTGGATCAATTCCTCGACCGACGAGTTCGTCAGGACGCGCTCTGTGTTGCGCAGGCCGCGCATGACGAGCCTGGTGTCCAGCTCGGTTGCCGCGACAATCGCGTCCTTCACGTTCTGGTGCACCGGCGCTTCCTGGGTGGCCACGAACCGGGTCCCCATGTTCATGCCTTCCGCGCCCAAAGCGAGTGCCGCCACCAGGCTGCGCGCGTCCGCCATCCCGCCAGAGGCTACGAATGGGATCTTCAGCTCCTC
Organism: Variovorax sp. Soil_C_33; assembly: GCF_057656935.1. NCBI lineage: Bacteria > Pseudomonadati > Pseudomonadota > Betaproteobacteria > Burkholderiales > Comamonadaceae > Variovorax > Variovorax sp. Soil_C_33. The sequence continues at coordinate 75,752 of NZ_JBDGJK010000005.1, read as the reverse complement.
TGCGGCCCTAGGCAGCAGGATCATGTTCGGCATGTCATCCTCGCCCGGATGGCCGCCACATTCGAAGCCGTCGACGCTCACGGCGTCGCATCCAATCGCTTCGGCCTTCAGCGCGTGCCGAACGGAGGTGCACTTGTGGATGACCTTGATGCCGAACTTCTTGAACGCGGGCATGTAGGCCTCAGGACTGCGTCCTGCTGTCTCGACGATGCGCACCCCGCCCTCGACGATCGCAGCGATGTATTCGGGGTACGGTGGCGAGGCCAGTGTGGGCAGGAACGTAAGGTTCACCCCGAACGGCTGGTCCGTCATTTCGCGGCAGCGGCGGATCTCCTTCGCCAGCAACTCTGGCGTTTTCTGGGTCAGGCCGGTAATCAACCCCAGGCCGCCGGCGTTGGACACTGCCGCGGCCAGTTCAGCGAAGCCGACGTAGTGCATGCCGCCCTGGATGATGGGGTGGCGGATGCCGAAGAGTTCAGTGATGCGTGTTTTCATGTGTCGTCTTTCACCAGGTTTCCATGTAGGGGCGCAGGTCCATCTCGAATGTCCAGGCATCACGCGGCTGCGTGTGCAGGTACCAGTAGTTCTCCGCGATATGCTCGGGGTTCAGGATGCCGTCCCGTTCCTTCAGCGCGTAGCGTTCGGGGAACTGCGTGCGGATGAAGTCCGTGTCGATCGCACCGTCCACCACAATGTGTGCAACGTGGATGCCCTTGGGCCCGAGTTCGCGCGCCATGCTCTGCGCTAGCGCTCGCAGAGCATGCTTGGCGCCGGCGAACGCCGCGAAGTTGGCCGAGCCGCGGATGCCCGCCGTCGCGCCGGTGAAAAGGATCGTGCCGCGGCCGCGCGCGACCATCCGGCGGGCGACCTCGCGCGCGTTGAGGAAGGCGCTGAACGTGGCCATCTCCCATATCTTCATGTACTTGCGTCCCGTCTCTTCCAGGATGCTGCTGGGCACATTGGCGCCGATGTTGAACACGAACACCTCGATCGGGCCGCGCTCTTTTTCGATCTGGTCGATCAGCGCGACGACGTCCTCCTCCTTGCGCGCATCCCTGCTGTAGCCGAATGCCGCGCCGCCGGCCGAGCGGATGCGCTCCACGGCGGGCTCCAACTTGTCTGCTGATCGGCGCGTGAGGCACGCCACGTAGCCCTCGCGGGCGAATCGCGCGCCGATCGCACTGCCGGTGGCGTCGCCTGCGCCAATGACGAGCGCCACGCCGCGAGGGTCTGTCGACTTGTCCATGTGTCTCTCCTTTAAATAACGAGCGTTCAGTTATGCAACGATATTCAATGCACGATCGTTTGTCAAACGAATTGGCGGACCAGACAAGTCCCGTTGACAGGCGCCTGGAAATGAAATAGCGTCCGTTTACCAAACGCTCGTTAATTTAAAGGAACCATGATGCGCAGAACCGTTGATTTCTTCTTCGACGTCGGCAGCCCGGCCTCGTACCTGGCCTGGACGCAGTTGCCCGGAATGTGCGAGAGCCACGGCGCGGAACTCGTTTACCGGCCGATGCTGCTCGGCGGTGTCTACCAGGCCACGGGCAACGCCTCGCCCGCCACCATCCCGGTCAAGGGGCGCTACGTACAGATGGACTACGAACGCCACGCCCGCCGCTATGGGGTGCCCTTCAAGGAGAACGTGCACTTCCCCATCATCACGCTGTTCCTGATGCGCGCGGTGACCGGCGTCCAGCTGCGCCGCCCCGAGCAGTTGCAGCAACTGCTCGGCTGCGTGTTCAAGGCGCTCTGGATCGATGCGCTCAACCTGAACGAGCCGCAGCTCACGGCCGACATCCTGAAGGCCGGCGGCTTCGATCCGGCCGAGATCGAGCGCCTAACGCAGGACCCGGAGACCAAGGCCGCGCTCAAGGCCACGACCGAGGAAGCCGTCAAGCGCGGCGTGTTCGGGGCCCCGACGATCTTCGTCGGCGATCAGATGTTCTTCGGCCAGGACCGGATGGACTTCGTGCGCGAAGCGCTGGCGGCCTGAGCACCGGCGTCATCAGGAGACAACCATGGAACAACGACTCTGGCATGCGGCCTACCCGGCCGGCCTTCCCCGAGACCTGGACATTGAGGAGAGCGAGACGCTCGTGACCTTGCTCGAGCGTGCCTTTGCGCGGTACGCCTCGCGCACCGCGGTCAGCTGCGCGGGTGAATCCCTGACCTTTGCCGAAGTGGAACGTGCATCGGCGCTGCTCGCGCGCTCGTTGCAGGCCGCAGGTCTCCAGCGCGGCGATCGCGTCGCCCTCCTGTTGCACAACAACCTGCTCTATCCGGTGGCTTTGGCTGCGATCCTGCGCGCCGGCATGGTGGGCGTGACCATGAATCCCCTCTACACGACCCGCGAGTTGCTCCACCAGCTGGGCGACTCCGGCGCCGCCTTGTTGCTCGCCGGAGAGCCGTTCGTGCCGCTAGTAAGCGAGGTGCTGGACCAGACGCAGATGCGCCATGTCCTGACAGTACCCATGCAAGGCGTGAGGCAGGTACTGCTCGCTCCCGCCGCCCAGTCCGCGGCGCAGGCCGGCAGCCGGGACGCCCGGGTCGTATCGCTGCGCGATGCGATTTCGGCCTTGCCGCCATTCGGTTTCGTCTCCCACCAAGTCCAACCCTCGGACCTTTCCTTCCTGCAGTACACCGGCGGCACCACCGGCGTCTCGAAAGGGGCGTCCCTGACGCACCGCAATGTGCTTGCGAGCGTGCTGCAGATGCAATCCTGGCTGCGGCTCGTATTGGATCTGGAAGGCATGGAATTGATTGCGCCGCTGCCGCTTTACCACATCTTCCCGCTTGGCATGACTTTGATGGCCCTGACCTGCGGCGCCCACAACCGCCTTGTTGTCAATCCGCGCGACAGCAAGGCGCTGTGCGACGAGTTGCAGCGGGCACCCTTCGACATGTTGATCGGCGTGAACACGATGTTCAACGCCATGGTGGCCTCGACTGAACTTCCGAAGGTAGATTTCTCCCGCTGCCGCCTGGTCATCGGCGCAGGCGCGTCGATCCAGGCGGCTGTCGCCAAGAAGTGGGTGGAGGCAGGCGGCCCGCCGATCACCGAAGCATATGGACTCACCGAAACTTCGCCCAGCGTCACCTTCAACGCCCCGGGTCGCAACGGCACCATTGGCGCGCCCGTACCATCGACGGACGTCCTGATCGTTGACGACGCTGGGCAACCGGTCCCGCTGGGCAAGCCGGGTGAGTTGCTTATCAAGGGACCGCAGGTGTTCGCGGGCTACTGGAATCGGGAAGAGGAGACCCGCAAGGCATTCACCGCCGACGGCTGGTTCAAGACCGGCGATGTCGTCACGATGGATGCGCAAGGGTTGATGTACATCGTGGACCGGAAGAAGGACATGATCCTGGTGTCCGGCTTCAACGTCTATCCCAACGAGATCGAGGGTGTGGTCGCCATGCACCCTGACGTGCTCGAATGCGCGTGCATCGGCGTGCCGGACGAGCGATCGGCCGAGGCACCCCACGTGTTCGTGGTTCGCCGCTCACCCGGGTTGGTGGCTGAACAGCTCGAAGCGCACTGCCGCAAGCTCCTTGCGCCTTACAAGGTGCCGCGCCACATCACCTTCGTTGAGGCTTTGCCGAAGTCAGCCGTGGGCAAGATCCTGCGAAAGGAGCTGCGACCGCAGAGTGTCTCGGTGGGCTGAACAGCTCGGCATATGCGCTGACTCAGCGCGCGATCTCCTCAACGGATAACCCTTCTATTCACAACATTTTGCCCGGTTCCGACCGGTGCATGGAGACAAAACATGAAAACACTGACTCGCAGACTCCTTGATACCGCTGTCGTCGTGGTCGCGCTGTGCGGCGCCGCCGCCGCCACCGCGCAGCCCTATCCGAACAAACCCATCCTGATCAAGATCGGTTACCCGGCCGGGGCCGGGGTCGACGCTGCAGTACGGCCATCCGTACCCGTGTTGCAGCGCGCCCTTGGACAAAACCTGGTAGTCGACAACATGCCCGGTGCGAGCGGCTCCATCGCGGCGATGAACGTGCTGAACGCGGCGCCCGACGGATACACGCTGCTCGCCACTAACGGTACGGATTTGGCGGTGGCGCCGCTCACGGTCGCTTCGGCCAAGTACACGTCCGACAGCTTCAAGCTCATCGGTTCGTTCGGCAGCGCGGACATGGTCCTCGTCAGTCATCCCGACCGCCCTTTCAACAACCTCAGCGCGCTCGTCGAACAGATGCAAAAGCCTGGCGCGAAGGAGTTGTCCATTGCCCACTGGGGCCAGGCCTCGCTCGCTCATCTTGCGGCCGATGAGTTGCAGAAGCGGGTCGGCGTCAAGTTGCTGGAGGTGCCGTACAAAGGCATCGCTCCCATTGCCACGGCCGTCGGCGGCGGCGACGTGGACCTCGCGTTTGTACCTCTTGGGGGGCCGATCCTGGGAATGATTCAGACCGGGCGGATCAAGGCCATCGCCATCGCGAGCACCAAGCGACATCCGCTCCTGCCGGAGCTCGCGACGCTCGGCGAGCACGCGCGATTCAAGAGCTTCGAGTTCGGCATCTGGGCGGGCTTGCTCGCGCCCGCGCGTACACCCGATAGCGTTGTCGCGCGCCTGAACAAGGCCTTCCACGAGTGGAACGACAGTCCGGAATTTCTCGCGCTCGTGAACGCGCAGGGCTTGCGCAAGCTGGACTCCATGACGCCGCAGCAGGCAGCGGCCTTCTTGCGTGCAGAGAACGAAAAGTTCATCAACATCGCCAAGACCCTTAACCTGGTGCCGCAATAACGCGGCCGCGCGAGAAGGGCCCACACAATGACCGTTCGAGACTTTCACTACTACGAGCCGGCCAACGGCCACGGGCTCAGCCACAACCCGCTCAATGCGTTGGTCGCCCCGCGGCCCATCGGCTGGATCTCATCGCGCGACACGCAGGGGCGGGTCAATCTCGCGCCCTACAGTTTCTTCAACGCGTTCAACTACGACCCACCGATCATCGGATTTTCTTCGATCGCGTGGAAAGATAGCGTTCAGAACGCATCAGAAACGCGCGAGTTCACCTGGAACCTGGTCACCCGTGAACTGGGGGACCAGATGAACCAGACCTCATCACCGCTTCCGCACGGGGAAGACGAGTTCCCGTTTGCCGGCCTTACGGCCGTGGCCGGGCGCAAGGTCAACGTCCCGCGGGTGGGGGAATGCCGCGCAGCCATGGAATGCAAGGTCATCGACATCGTGCAGTTCCGAAATACCGAAGGTAAAGAGGTAGGTGGCTGGCTCGTGTTGGGCGAGGTGGTGGCCGTGTACATCGACAAGGCACTCCTGAGAGACGGCGTTTATCAGACAGCCGAGGCCTATCCGATCATGCGGTCCGGCGGGCTGAACGACTATGTGCAGGTATCGCCAGAAAATGTCTTTCAGATCGGGCGGCTCGCGGGCGCCAGCAGCCCGTCGTCGCATGGCAAGGGATAGCAACATCCGCAAAAGACGGCACGTGCCAAGAACATGCAATGACCGAGAAAGGCGCATTCCTCGGGTTGCGACATGGAGTGCAAGGCAATCGTCGAGACACCCGAGTCGGGGAAGGTCAGGGACTCGCAAGTGAAGGCGATGGGCCCCAGGCCCTCAATGGCCACTCCCGGTCGAAGACCTGCTGCCGAAAGTCATTCTTGGCATTTCCCGTAACCCGATTTCGGCAGATCCCCCCAAAGGAATCCTCGGTGCGGCCGCCGATATCGCGCACAGCGAATCTCGAGATGTCTTCTGAAACTCTTCGGGTTCGTCAAGTGCCATTCGCGCAACGAAGCCGACGACGATCGGTACGGCGCTCGCAAGGAAGGGAACCCGCCATCCCCACGAGAGGAACGCAGCGTCGCTCATCGTGAGAGTCGTGAGCAGGAAAGTCGCACTGGAAAGTAAGAATCCAAGCGCTGGTCCGAGCTGTGCGTACATGCCGTAGTACCGCGCCGATGTACCGGTGCCAACTCCGCCGTCACGACGGTCGCACCGGCCCACTCGCCACCCGCGGCAAGGCCTTGGATGCAGCGTAGAAGCCCCAGCAGGATGGCAGTTCACGCCCCAATTTCCTGTCCCGTGGGTCCCAACCTCGGCCTCTTCAAGACTGGCCCGGTAGGTGCTCGGGTGCTCGGCCCAGTCATGCACACGAAGTGGCCGATGCCCCTGCTCAACCCCTTAGGCGCTGACGTCGACGATGGTGCGGCCGCGAACCTGTCCCTCCAAGATCCGCCCGACGACGGCGGGCACATCGGCCAGGCCGATGACCTGGGTCGTGCGGGCGAGCTTGGCGAGGTCCAGGTCGCGGGCGAGTCGCGACCATGCCTCGACGCGAACGTGCTGCGGGGCATTGACCGAGTCAATGCCGGCGAGGGTCACGTTGCGGAGGATGAAGGGCAGCACCGACGCCGGAAGATCGAGCCCTTGAGCCAAGCCGCACGCCGTCACCACGCCGCGATACTTCGTTTGCGCCAGCACGTTGGCCAAGGTGTGGCTGCCCACCGAATCCACGGCGCCGGCCCATCTTTCCCTCGCGATGGGTGCGCCTGCGTCCGAGAGGGTCTTGCGATCGAGGATCTCGGCCGCGCCGAGATCGCGAAGGTACTGGCTTTCCTGCATCCGTCCCGTGGACGCGATGACGCGATAGCCGAGGTCCGACAAAAGCGCGATCGCGATCGAGCCGACGCCGCCATTCGCGCCAGTGACGATGATGTCGCCACGGTCGGGTGTAATCCCGCCATGTTCCAACGCGAGGACCGATAGCATCGCCGTATACCCGGCTGTGCCGATGGCCATCGCATCCCGGGTCGAGAATACTTCCGGGAGCTTGATTACCCACTCGCCCTTGACGCGCGCCCTCTGCGCATAGCCGCCGTGGTGCGTCTGGCTCAACCCCCAGCTGTTGACGACCACACGGTCCCCGACTGCGATACCGGGATACGACGATGCCTCGACCGTACCCGCCAGGTCGATGCCCGGGATCAGCGGGAACGTCTTGATGACGTCAGTACGGCCGCTGATCGCCAGCGCGTCCTTGTAGTTGACGGTCGAATAGTCGACGGCGATCGACACGTCCCCAGGCATGAGGTCTTGCTCACTCATGTCGACCACGCGGGTCGAAACCGTCTTGCCGTCTTGGGTGGCGAGTAGTGCTTTGAATGTCATGATGCAGCCCTCAAGTCGAGTTTCAAATCTTTTCGGATTCCCGAGTCCAGCAGCCCGGACGGAGCGAACCTGCGCAGGAAGCGCAGGCGGCTGGCAAGGCCCCCGGGGGTGTAGCGCACCTTCGGGTGAGAAGCGGCTGCCGCTTTCAGGACCGCGTCTGCCACCACGGCCGGCTCGTCGGCTGCCGCCATCACCTCGTTCAAGGTTTTGCCCAGAGCCGCCCGCACCTCGCGATACTCATCGAGCTTGGCGTCCGGCTCCACGAAATTCGCGTCGAACCGGGTCTTGGTGTAGGCGGGCTCGATGACCGAAACCCGAATGCCCCGGGTGCGCAGTTCATGGTCGAGCGACTCCGAGTAGCCCTCGACCGCGTGCTTGGTCGCGGCATACAGGGCCCCATAGGGCATCGGCAGGAAACCCAGCACCGAACCGATGTTGATGATGCGGCCTGCGCCCTGCTTGCGCATGTGCGGCACGACGGCACGCGTCATCCGAACGATGTTGAAGAAGTTGGTTTCAAAGATCGAGCGAGCCTGCTCGATCGAGCTCTCTTCCGCGGCGGCAGGGGCAACACCGAAACCGGCGTTGTTCACGAGGAGGTCGATGCGGCCTTCAGTGTGAATCAGTTCCTGCACGACGGCTTCCACCGATTCATCGCTGGTGACGTCCAGCGCCAGCATCGCGAACGGTTGGCTGCCCGGCGGGCCGCCCCGCCTGCTGGTGCCGTAGACCTTGTAGCCCGCGTGGGCGAGCCGCTGGGCAGTAGCTTGGCCGATGCCGGACGAGGCACCGGTGACGAGTGCGACCTTGCTTTTCATCATCGACGTCTTTCAGGCGGGTGTCACGAGATAAACGCCCGGCTCGGCCGAGAGCCCTTGCTTGACCTGGCGTGTCCGCTCGTCGGCCAGCACTTCCTCGGCGCCTGCTTCGACTGCGTCCAGGACGTAGCGCACGACCACGTCGGGCGAGGACTTGGGCATGTCGATCGCGGTTGTCATATCGGTGTCGACGAAGGCGACGTGCATGCCGATTACTTGCGTCTTTTGGGCGCGCAGTTCGTGGCGCAGGCTGTTGGTGAGGCCCCAGGCTGCCGACTTGCTGGCGCCGTAGGTGCCCAGCGTCGGGCGGTTGATCCAGCTCGCGATGGAGAGCACGTTCAGGATCGCGCCACCGCCATTCGCCGCCAGCACCGGCGCGAATGCCTTGCTCAGGCGCAGCGGACCGAAGAAATTGGTTTCAAGCTGGGCGCGCGCCGATTCTTCACTGCCGTCCGCGAGAAAGCCGCCGAAGTTCGCGATGCCCGCATTGTTGATCAGCAGCGTGACGTCGCCGCAACGCGCCGCGGCAGCGTCAACCTCGGCAGGGTTGGTCACATCGAGTTGGATGGGCTCAACGCCGGCCAGGTTAACGCTCGCCGGGTTTCGGGCGCCGGCGTAGACCTTGCGCGCGCCGCGGGCCAGCGCCTCGCGTGCGAAGGCCAGCCCGATGCCACGGTTAGCGCCAGTGATGAAAACGATGGCGTTGTCGAGTTTCATGGTGAGGTTTCCTGGTGATGGGATAGAGGTCAACGAGTCAATATGAGCGTCGTCATATTTGGTTGAATGAAAATTTCCGGACAGGCCGAATTAACATGCGTCAGTGGTGCCGGCGGGTGTCGTACTGGGCAAGCAGCTGCCGGCGCACCGCGGCCAGCAGCGACTTGCCTTCGGCATTGGCGCCAAGGGCGCGCGCCATCTGCAAGGCCCCCACCATCTGGCTCGCGATCGAGGCGGCCGCTTCCGGCTCGACGCCTGGCGGCAATGCCTGCTGCACAGCATCCAGCATCCTTCGGACACTCTGCGCGGCGGCCTTTTGCACCGCCGTCGATTGGCGCGGCATCTCGGACGCGAGCGCGGCCACGGCACAGCCAATTTCGGCGCTCTTCAAGTGGGCCTCAGACAGATAGCCCACGACCAGTTTGTGAAAGGCGCTGATGCCTCGCAGTCGCGCGTCCTGGGCGCTGCTGAGAACGTTCTTGGCGTTCTCGAGCCCTGCGCTCTCGATCGCCTCAACCAGCAACGCATCGCGCGACGGAAAGTGCGCGTAGAAGCCGCCATGCGTCAGCCCCGCCTCTTTCATGATGTCGGCGACGCCGACACCGGCGAAGCCCTCGCGCCGGATCGCCCGCGCGGCGGCTTCAACGATGCGTTGATGGCTCAGTTCCTTGCGGCCGGGTTGGCGGGTCGTGCTCACGGACGGACTCTAGCGAAAAATATGATACATATCATATCATCGGCCACACGCCCTGGCGACCGATGGCATAAGTCGCTCAGCGCCTTGACACGAGGGCCGCGACGGCATACGCTTCAGTTAGTAAACGATCGTTAGTTAATCTGCCGGCGCTTGGAAATAGCGGCGACGCAACTGGACAGCAGCGTTCAAGCCTTCATTGACAAGCGCGCCCCGCAATTCCCACCCTGAAAGCATCCAAGGGCAAACATCATGAGCAAAGACATCGTCATCAGTTCCCCCGTGCGCAGCGCCATCGCCAGTTTCGGTGGATCGCTCAAGACAACGCCTACAGCCGCACTGGGCGCACATGCCATCGCTGCCACGTTGCGCCGCTCCGGGCTCGACCCGGCCCGGGTGGATTCCGTCGTGATGGGCAACGTCGTGCAGGCCGGCAATGGCATGAACGTGGCCCGACAGGCGGCAATCCACGGCGGCTTGCCGGTGAGCGTACCCGCCATGACCGTGAACCGCGTCTGCGGCTCCGGTGCCCAAGGTGTCGCGACCGCGTATGCGGAAGTGCTCGCCGGCGTTTCGCGCATCGTGATCGCCGGCGGTGTCGAGAACATGGACCGCGCGCCCTACCTGCTGCCCGGCATGCGCTTCGGCGCGCGCATGGGAAATGCCGAGGCCATGGATTCGCTGCTGCTCGACGGATTGAATGACGCGTTTTCCGGCAAACATTCCGGCTGGCACACGGAGGACCTGGTGCAGAAGTACGGCGCCTCGCGCGAAGCCCAAGACGCTTTTGCGGCGCAAAGTCAGCAGCGGTTCGCGGCGGCGCAAGTGGCGGGATGGTTCCAGGAAGAGATCGAGCCGTTGACGATCAAGGGCAACAAAGGGGCGACGATCTTCGCTTCGGATGAAGGAAACCGCCCGGACACCACGGTGGAAACGCTCGCACGCCTCAAGCCCGCGTTCCGACCCGACGGCACGATCACTGCAGGCAACGCACCCGGCATCAACGGCGGCGCTGCCGCCATGATCGTCTGTGAAAGTTCGGTAGCACGTGAAGCCGGCCTAACGCCGTTGCTCGCCATCCGCAGCGTTGCGGTGGCAGGTGTCGAGCCGGGCTTCTTCGGCTTGGGGCCTTTGCCGGCTATCCGTCAGGCGCTCGACCGCGCGGGGTGGAAGGTGGGCGACGTCGATCGCTACGAGGTCAATGAAGCTTTCGCGTCCATCGCAATCGTGGTTCGCGATGAGCTCAAGATCGACCCATCACGCTTCAACATCGATGGCGGAGCGATCGCCCACGGCCATCCGATCGGCGCCACCGGCGCGATCCTCATCACCAAGGTCGCCCACGCGCTGAAGCGAACGGGTGGCAGCAAGGCGGTGGTGTCGCTGTGCATCGGCGGTGGGCAAGGCATCGCGTTGTGCCTCGAGCGCGTTTGATCATTCGCGTCATCGCGGCGCCACCGATTTCTCGTCGCAAGTCGCGAAGATGAAATCCGCCGGCTGCGAGCTGGTGGTGCTGGGCACCATTGTCCGCGAAACGGTCGGGACGATGGACGAGGCCAGGAAGACCGGCTTCAACCCGGTCTTCGTGGGCCAGAGCGCCTCCTACACCGACCTCATTCCCAAGCTGGGCGGCAGCATGAGCTCGCCCAGTTGTTGGGTGCTTCGCGCCAGCGCGTCAACTCCGAACTGAAGGCGATGGAGCGCGAGGATGTGATTCGAGTGGAGCGAAGCTGTCTTGTGGTGCGCGACCACGACGCGCAAGCGAATCGTCAAAGAGGACGTGTCAAGTCAATCCTCACCGGCGTCCACTAGCATGGTCAGTCGTCGCGGGCGCGCCACTTCCGCTCAGAGAGAGCACTCGACCGTGACATAGTCAGCGGGGGTGTTGATTTCTATCAACTCGAGGTCGTCGGATTGACGAACGACGTTGTGCGCCACGCCGGCAGGCTGACTGAGGCAGGAGCCGGCAACGACGGTCACTGATTCGGGCATGCCGTCGAACCTGAATTCGACCCAGCCTTTCAGCACGTACACGAAGTGCGCGGTCATGTCGTGCCAGTGCCAACCGGTCTCCTTACCGAATGGCTGGACAGCACGGATGTGTTTGGCGCCGATGCGACCACCCGAAGCGTCTGCCATTCCGAGATCCCGATACTCGACATTCGCGCGAGGGCCATCCCGGTGAAAGCGGCTGTCTTCGAGGGGAGTGTGAACGAACTTGGATTTCGCCTGGTCGAGCGGCAATGGACCTTGGTATCGCGCAGGCTTGCTCATTAGATTTTCCTTCGAAAAGGTCGGATCACATGGAAATCGGCACAAGAGTCTGGAGCGAACCTCCTTGCCGAGCGGAAGCGTAGGCGGCGTCCATGACCTGCATCATTGCCTCGGCGTCGCGCAATGAGGCGATCGGCTTTGCACCCGTGCGACATTCAGATAGCACCCGCCTGACGAACAAGGGGTAGTAAGCATCAGTTTCCAACTCGAGGCGCAGACTCCGGGTGCCGGCGGCAAGGTTGGTACGGTCCCGAATCTCGATCCGGTCGGGGCCCGATTTCGCGTACATGCGATTGGATGAAAGAGTAAACGAGAACTCGCGCTGCTCGTCTGGAGTACTCGGGAAGCTGTATCCGGTCTCCACGAGGCCGATCACGCCATCATCGGTTTGCATCGTCAGCAACGAATAGTCCTCGACGGCGCCTCGGTGTGTTCGAGAGTTCATGGTGGCTGAGACGCGAGTGACCTCCTTGCCGGTCAGCAATCTAAAGAGGTCTATAAAGTGCGTGGCGACATTGATCGTGGATCCGCCGCCGGAAAACGCGGGATCGAGCGCCCAGCCTGAGCCCGCAGCTTCGTAACGGCCAGGCGGACCTACGATGAAACGGAAGGACATGTAGTTGAAGTCCGACGGGATGCTGCCTTCAGCCCCGTTCAGCGCGCGGAGCAGGTCGCTCATGCGAAAGATGAACGGTACCGCGCAATAGAGGTTGGCCTCCTCGGTCAGCATCCGCAGCCGGGTGACTTGCGACATGTTGACGCCACAGGGTTTTTCCAGTGCGAATGGAATTCTTCGTGCGATCAGTGCCTCCGCGAGCGCCGGCATTTCGGAATGCCGGCCGAATACAAACGCAAAATCGACTTGCTCGCGCTCAAGCAGCTCGTAAGGCGACGCATACAGCGTACTCTTGAATCGCGTTGCAATAGCCTGCCCCTTTACTTGCTCTGAATCCGAAACGGCAACCACCTCGATCCCGGGCGCCTCGAGCGCATCGAGATAGAGGGGGACATGCCAATGACTGGCCTCCAGCAATGCGACTTTCATGCGTGTCCTTCTTTCGTGCAGTCATGCAGAAGCGAGGCAAGCGGTTGAACTGGGGCATCTGCCCTAGAGAATTTCGGCATCAAAGGGTTTCCTCCTTGGGCGGAACGGACAGCAGGCCATCTTCCGGTATTGACTTCCCATCCGGGCTGAAATCGAATCCAAGAAAATGCAAGGCATGCAACGCCTGCCCTTCGTGCATCGGGCCTCCGCCTTGGGTGCGACAACCGCGCGCATGAGCGGCGCGGCAAAGCGGCGTCAGCTCGGGCGCATTGATGATGTCTACGACGATGCTGCCGGGATCCAGTCGCTCGGGATTCACGGGCATGGGATCATTCGCGTTCATGCCCAGCGGCGTGGCGTTGATGACGATCTCGAATCCGAGAGGATCAGCTGGGCCAGAATGTGTGGTGCAACCGGTCGCGGTGGCGACGGATTTGGCGAGGTCGTCGGCGCGACGCTGGTCGACATCGAAGATGGTCAACGTCCGGGCGCCCGCGCCTGCGACTGCAAACGCGATAGCTCTTCCTGCACCTCCGGCGCCGACGAGAAGAACCGACTTGTTCGCCGGGTGGTTACCTTCCCACTGCATGCCGAGCACACAGCCGAGGCCATCGAAGATGGCACCGACCCAGCGCCCATCTTTATCGCAACGTATGACGTTGAGTGCGCCGACCTGACGGGCAGTCGGATGCAGTTCGTCGACAAAGGCCAGCATCCGTTGCTTATGAGGCATCGTGACCAGCACGCCGGAGAGATTCCCCAACGCTCGTGCGCCGGTAACGAATGCGGGAAGATCATCGTCCTTGACCACAAATGGGATGCAAACCGCGTCTGCGCGCTGTTCGACAAAGAGCCGGTTCAATAGTTCGGGCGACTTGGCTGTCGTCAGCGGATCGCCCACCAACCCATAGAGTCGGGTTGTTCCAGTGACATGCGGCATCATGCTTTGGCCAGCGCTTCGGTGTAGCGGGTGCGCACCTCGAGCGCCACGGCTGCGGGCGCCAGATCACGCAGGATCATGCGCTGGAAGGCTTCACCGCAGATCTGGTTGAAGGTTGACTGGATGATGGAGTAGTTCACCATGCGGCCGCGTTTTTCCACCAACGCCTTCCAACCCAGCTGGTCCTCGGCTTCCGGCGTCTTGAAGTAGGGGTCTTTGTAGGCGCTGGCGCGCGCCACCACTTCCCCACCTCGTGCGGCGATCGCCTGAGCTGCCGGGCTCGCCATGAACTTGACGAACTCCCATGCGCCGCCCTGGCGTGGCGAATGGCGGTTGATGCACATCTGGAAGCCGTACACCGCGTGCTTGTCGTCAGGCGCCACCGAAGGGGCCGGTGCCCAGGCCAGGTCGTTGGCCACGGCCGCCTTCAGGCCTCGATAGCGGTACAGCCCGAAGGTGGCAGACGCCACCGTGCCCGCGCGCATTCCGTCCTGCAGCTCGTTATAGGCGAACTGCAGGCTCACGGGTGTCGCAGCCTTCTTCCCGAACAGGTCCTTGACGATGCTGGCAGCCAGCAGCAGTCGCTTGTCGCTAAAGCCGATCTCGCGGCCGCTGGGCGCGAAGAAGGGGTCGCTGTTGCCCGCCACGATGGAACTCACAATGAACTCCATGAAGGCCTGCGCACCGCCGATCCCGCCGCTCAGGCCGATAGGGACGCCGTAGGCCATCTGGTTCTGCTTGGTCAGCAGCGGGCCGAGCGCGCCCACCTCCTCGTATGTGCGCGGAGGCGCGGCAATCTTCGCCTCGTCGAACTTGCTCTTGCGGTAGACGTAGATCGGGATGCGATAGTCCTGCTGGAGGCCCCAGATCTTGCCGTTGACGCGCGTGTGGTCCAGGCCGATCAGCCAGTCCGTGGTGTCCACCTTGTCGCGCGCGATCAGCTCGTCGATGGCCAGCACCGAGCCGGTGGCTACGAACTCGGGCATCTGGAAGTTGTTCACGCGGATCACATCCGGGCTGTCCGACTTGGCGCGCGCCGCGCGTACGCCGTTTTGCCCGGCGGGGTCTACCACCACGCGCACCTTCACACGCGGCTGGCTGGCCTCGAAGGCCGCGATCATCTGCGTCTGCGCCGCCGCGCGCGGGTCGTTGGTATTGGCCGGGTCGAGAAAGGTGTCGTAGGCGATGGTCTCGGTGGTCTGCGCGAAGACCCGGCCCGCGGGCGCGCCGAGCATGGCGGCCATGCCACCGAGGAAGATGCGCCGGTTCGTGCGGGACACTGGCTTCTGTTCGTTCATGTTTGCGGGTTTCTGCTCGGTCATGTCTTGTCTCCTGGTTTAAGTAAGCATGTGGCGGGCTAGCCTTTGACGGCGCCGGCGGTCAGGCCGCTGATGAACCATCGCTGCGCGAGCACGAAGATGGCGACGATGGGAAGGGAGGACACCACGGCATAGGCCATGACGTACGACCAGGTGATGCCGATGCTGTCAAACACCTGGTTGACCAGGGCCACTTGCATCGTGCGGTGCGCTACCTCAGGCGCGAACGCGGCCACGGTGATGTAGTCGTTCCAGGTAGTGATCATGCCGATCACGGCGCTTGCGGCGATGCCGGGTCGCACCAGAGGCAGGATGACCCGTGTGAAGGTTTGCCAGTGATTGGCGCCGTCCACCTGAGTGGCCTCGTCCAGTTCGCGCGGCACGGCATCCACGAAGTTCTGCATGAACCACACCGTCTGCGGCACCAGGCGCGCGGCCTGCACCACGATGATGACCGCAGCGTTGTTCAAGAGGCCCAACGCGTCCAAAAGGAAGTACGTTGGCACCAGCAGCGCAACGCCGGGGATCATGGACGTGGACAGGATCATCAGCATCACGGCGCGCTTGCCGCGGAACTCAAAGCGTGACGCTGCGTAGCCGGCGGGCGCGGACAGCAGTACCGCCAGCGCGACCGCGCCGACGGCATAGAGCACCGAGTTGAACAGGTCGGAGCCGAAAGTCTGGTTCCGGAACACCGCCTTGTAAGCAGAGAGGCTCGGCTCGGTAGGAAAGAAGGTGGGCGGGTAGGCCATGACGTTGGCCTCGCTCTTGAGCGAGGTGAGCACGGCCCAGGACAGCGGGATCAGCACGACCAGTACCAAGGCCGTCAACACGGCCCAGGACAGCATCTTTTCGGAACGGCGGATATGCATGGTGTTCAGCCCGATACGCGGCCGGTGAGCCGCGTGTAAAGGTAGCCAAGGAAGAGATTGACCCCCAGCACCACGACGGAGATGACCGATGAGGGCGACAGGTCGACGGAGCGGAAAGCGCTGGAGAACACCTCGAAGCTCCAGGTGGCGGTCGAGCCCAGCGGCCCGCCGCCAGTGAGCACCAGGATCAGCGTGATGAGCGTGAGATAGAGGATGCCCAGCGCCAGGGCGGTGCTGCCCAGCGTGGGCGCGATGTGCGGCCACACCGCGTGGCGCAGTCGCGCGCGCAGGCCGCCCCCGTCAATGTCGATCGCTTCATACAGCTCCGCCGGGATGCTTTGCAGCGAGGCGCTCATCATCACCATCACGTAGGGAAAGGACCACCACGCGGTGACCAGGATGACGAGAAGGAGCGCCAGCGAAGGTTCACCCAGCATCAGGCCGGGCTCCACGCCCAGGGACCGCATCAGATAGCTCATGGGCCCGTAAGAGGGATTGAGCAGCCACAGCCAGAAGCAGCCCACCACGCCCATAGACAACGTCCAGGGCAGCAACAGCAGGGTGCGCATGTACGCAGCGCCGCGCGCAATGTTCTGCAGCGCAAGGGCGCAGGCCAGACCTATGGGCAGCACCACCGCCAGCGCGCCAAACACGTACAGCAGGGAGTTGAGGCTGAGTTCGAGGAAGGCCGGGGAAGTGAGCACCGCAACGTAGTTCGCCAGGCCCACGCCCTCCACCACTTCATAGAGGCGCGTGCGGTGGACGCTCAGCCACAGCACCACGGCCGTGGGGTAGAGCGTGACGGCTAGCAGTATGGCAACGGCCGGCGCGAACCAGGCAAAACGCGCCCAGAAGCCCGGCGGCCGAGGGTCGGTCTGCAGCGCAGTCGCGGCCTCCGTGTAGGGAATGGCATTCATTAAAGGTGGCCTCGCGTAGAACGGCGTTCCACTGTAAGTGTCGCGGGGCTGCTCGACACTCGGGAAATCCCTCGATGTTGCGCCGAACGTGAGTGCTAAATTGGAACCATGTTCTAAATACATGGAGATTCCGTGGCCACTGGCGACATGATCGAGCGCGTGCTGGACATCCTCACGCTGCTGGCCGATCACCCCCAAGGCCTGCCGATCAGCGATGTCTCGCGGCGGCTGGACCTGCCCAAGAGCGCCGTGCACCGGCTGCTGGCCGTCTTGGTGAGGCGGGGACTGGCGGTGCAGGACGAGTACAGCCAGCGCTACCGCATGACGGTGAAGCTGGCCGCCATCGGCTTTCGCTTCCTCGCCGCCTCCGGCATCACGGAGATTTGCCAGCCCTCCCTGGACCGGCTGGCCGCGCGGACCGGAGAACTGGTGCGCCTCGCATTGGTGGAAGACGATGCGCTGATCTGGATCGCCAAGGCCCAGGGCGCCCTCTCCGGCCTGCGTTACGACCCGGATATGGGCCAACCCGTGGTGCTGCACGCCACCGCGACCGGCAAAGCCTGGCTCGCAACCCTGGACGAGGCGCAGGCCGTGGCCTTGGTCAAGGCGCGCGGCTTCGTCGTGCCTTCCCGGTTCGGCCGGCCCGTCGTGCGCGATGAGGCCAGCCTGCGTGCCGAGCTCGCGCTGACGCGCAAGCGCGGCTACGGCACTTCCATCGAGGAAGGGGAACCAGGCACGTGCGCGGTGGGCTGCGCCATCGTGGACCCGCAAACCCGCCGCGCGATCGGTACCGTCAGCGTGGCCGGTCCCGTGGCGCGACTCCCGCCGGAGCGCATCGCCGCCATTGCGCCCGACGTGCAGGCCACCGCAGCGGAGATCGCCGACCTTTGGCCCAGCCGCAAGGTGATGGAGGCCATGATGGGGCAGACGCCGCTGAAAGTGGCCAATGGCTGATGGCACGATGAGCGACGAACGCCTGGCGTGCGAGCTCGCTGTCGCGCGCCGCACCAATGGCTTCATTACGGCTCACGCTCTCGAGCACCTGGATGACTTCGAGGGCGCCTATCGTCTGCAGGAGAGCGTGCGCGCCGAACTCGGCGGCACGGTCGTGGGCTGGAAGCTCGCGGCGCCGCCCGCCGCCGAGGTGATCTCGGCGCCCCTGTTCGACATCGGCTGCATGGCGTCCGATACCGTCCTCGCCGACACCGCGCTGCTGCGCGATGGTGTCGAATGCGAACTGGCCTTGCGCATCGACCGCCCCTTGCCCTTGGGCGGATGCACGCGCGACGACGTGATGGCCGCCGTGGGCGCCATCATGCCGGCCTTCGAGCTGCTGTGCAGCCGTTTGCCGGCCAGGTTCGCCTCGCCGCGCGAACACATCGTGGCGGATGGCATGGGCCACGGCGCGGTGGTGCTCGGTGCGCCGTGCAGCGACTGGCGCCCGCTGGAGTTCGACAAGCTGCGCGTGACGCTGTGGGCCGATGAGGCGCCCGTGGTCGACAAGCAGGGCGGCAATCCTTTTGGAGACCCGCTACTCGCGGTCGCCCTGCTCGCCAACCACCTGGCGCTGCGCGGCCAGACCCTCGCGGCGGGGACTTTTGTGCTGGCCGGTTCCCATACCGGCGTCCATCGTGCGCGGCCCGGCGAGCGGCTGCGCTGTGTTTTCGAAGGGGTCGGACAAGTTGCGCTCAAACTGCGCGAGGCCGAGCCCCCAACATTCAAGGAGCAAAACCGTGCTGGCAGGTGAAGGTGCAGTGGCTATCTGGAACGACATCGCCGAGGCCGGGCGCGCGGAGTTTTACGCCTGGCACCTGCACGAGCACATGCCCGAGCGCGTGGGCATTCCCGGCTTTGTGCGGGGGCGCCGCTATCGAGCTGCCGATGGAGCGACACAGCCGGAGTTCTTCACCCTGTACGAAACATCGAGCTTTCAGGTTATCCAGGGCAGCGACTATCTTTCGCGCTTGAACGACCCTACGGAATGGACGCGTGCGACCACCGCACATTTCCAGACGACCACGCGCTCACTCGCGCGCGTGGTGGCCAGCCACGGCGTGGGCTCGGGTGGCGCGATGCTGACCATGCGCTTCGACATCGCAGACGACGCTGTGCACGACATGGTGCCGCGTCTCACCTCGGCAATGGAAGCCGCTGCACGGTTGCCACGCATCAGCGGTGCGCACCTGCTGCGCTCCGATGCCGGCGTATCGGGCCAGTCCACAACGGAAAGCAAGGACCGCAAGGACCTGTTGGCACCGGCCCGCTGGGTAGTGTTGCTGGAGGGCTGCGACGTCGACGCCTTTGGCGCGGCCCTCGCGCTACTGCGAGAGTTCACAGAACTGCGTGAAGCCGCCGTGGGCGGCTACATGCATGAATACACACGGCTGAAGACTGCCTGGCAAGCGGGATGAGAGATTACGACTCGCCACTGGACCCGGAGTTGCGCGCGGTGCGGCGACGCAGCGGCACGCGACTGACTTCGCGCGGCAACAACATCCCGTTTGAACGAGGTACCCCAAATGGCAACCGTTGATATCCAGGACGCAACCAAGTCCTTCGGCAGCACGCGGGTGATCCGCGGCGTGAGCATCGACATTCGCGACGGTGAATTCGTGGTGCTGGTCGGCCCCTCGGGCTGTGGCAAGTCCACCCTGCTGCGCATGATCGCAGGGCTGGAGGGCATCGACGCCGGCGAGATCCGCATCGGCGGCCGCCGCGTGAACGGCCTGTTGCCCAAGGATCGCGACATCGCCATGGTGTTCCAGAACTACGCGCTCTACCCGCACCTCACGGTGGCCGACAACCTCGCGTTCTCGCTGAAGCTGCGCCATGCGCCGCAGCAAGAGATCGAGCAGCGCGTGGCGCGCGCGGCCAAGATCCTGGGGCTGGAGCCACTGCTGGCGCGGCTGCCCAAGCAGCTCTCCGGCGGGCAGCGCCAACGCGTCGCCATGGGCCGCGCCATCGTACGCGACCCACAGGTCTTCCTGTTCGACGAGCCGCTGTCCAACCTGGACGCCAAGCTGCGCGTGGCAATGCGCGCAGAGATCCGCGAGCTGCACCAGCGCCTGAAGGCCACCACCATCTACGTCACGCACGACCAGATCGAGGCCATGACAATGGCGGACAAGATCGTGGCCATGCACGACGGCGTGGTGGAACAGGTGGGCACGCCGCTGGAGCTGTTCGATCGCCCGCGCAACGTCTTCGTTGCGGCCTTCATCGGCTCGCCGTCGATGAACCTGCTGCCCGTCAAAGTCAACGGCCAGGGCGTTGTCGACAACGCGGGCAACCACTGGGCCGTGCCCGGCGTGCCGGCCACAAGCGGCCAGGCCCTCACGTTGGGTGTGCGGCCCGAGCACCTGCGGCTGGACGGCGCGGGCGTGGAGGCCCGCGTAGTAGTGGTGGAGTCCACCGGCTCGGAAACGCACCTCGTCGTCGATGCGGGTGGCACCAAGCTCACCTGCGTGCTGCGCGAACGGGTCGGCGTGCGCCCCGGCGACCACGTGCGCCTGGGTGCGGACAAGGCGCATTTGCATCTGTTCCGCGCGGACTCGGGCGAGCGGCTCGAGCCGGTGCACTGAACCTGGAAGGAACACAAGATATGCGACTTGTCCGATTCGGTGCTCGCGGCAGCGAGAACCCCGGGCTGATCGACGCTCAAGGAATCGTGCGCGACCTCTCGGCTGTGGTGCCGGACATCGATGCCCGCACGTTGTCGACGGCGGCGCTGGCGCGCCTGCGCGAGATCGACCCCGCCCAACTACCGGCCGCGCCCGCCGGCGTGCGGCTGGGCGCGTGCGTGGGCAGCATCCCCAACCTGGTTTGCATCGGCCTCAACTACTCCGACCACGCGGCGGAAACCAACACGCCCATCCCTTCGCAACCCATCGTGTTCAACAAGCACACTGGCGCTGCGGCTGGCCCTAACGACGCGCTGATCCTCGCGCCCGGTTCGGCCAAGCTGGACTGGGAGGTGGAGCTGGCGGTGGTGATCGGTACGCCGGCGTGGCACGTGCGCGAGGAGGATGCCCTGCGCCACGTCGCGGGCTACTGCCTGTGCAATGACGTGTCGGAGCGCGCCTGGCAGCTCGAATACGAAGGGCAGTGGACCAAGGGCAAGAGCTACTACGGCTATGCGCCCCTGGGCCCGTGGCTGGTGACCGCCGACGAATTGCCCGACCCGCAGGACGTGGACCTGTGGCTGGAGGTCAATGGCGTGCGGCGCCAGAGCGGTAACACGCGCACGCAGATCTTCGGCATCGCGCACATCGTGTCCTATCTGAGCCGCTTCATGGCCTTGCAAGCCGGCGACGTGATCGCCACCGGCACACCGCCGGGCGTGGGCCTGGGCCAGAAGCCGCCGCTGTTCCTGAAGGCGGGCGACCGCGTCGCGCTGGGCAGCCGGCTGTTGGGCGAGCAGCGCCAGAGCGTGGTGGCTTACGACGACGAAGCCATGGGGGCACGCTGGCGCGAAGCTCTCCTGCCGCAGCTTTGATTGCGCAAGTGAGCTCGCCCACTGTCCTGCGCATACACCCCACCGACAACGTCGTCATCGCGCGGCGGCAGCTGGTCGGCGGCACCGTGCTCGCGCAAGAGGAGATGACACGGAAGTCGCTCGGCTTGAACCCGGCATTCCCGCGGGCGATGGCGATACTGAACGGCTAGAAGACCGGTCGGTCGCTCCGAATGGTCGGCAGTTCGCGGCTACGCAGCCGACGCATGACTTCATGCTCACCGAGCTTTTAATGTCAGTTCTTTGACGAGCAACCTCGCCCGTGCGGCAGTCCGCCTTCGGTCGAAACCGCCAGCTCGGTTCGCGCCGTCGAGCGAGCCGAGTCGGTCTTGACCGCCGCACGATTGGCGCGACTCAACCGACGTTCGTGGCCGATCCGAGTTGTAGGGCGTCCGGCGCTGTGCTCAGAATGAGCGCTCGACGACGACCGAGCGCGAGGGCGAAGTTCGACGCGTTCATTGGCAGACAACGCCGGCGAACCGATTGAGTGCTGGAACATCAAGTACTCTCACGCCGCCATACTCGAGAGAAACGACCCCGGCGAGCTGCAGGCGCCTCAATGAACCGCTCACGATCTGGCGAGACAAGCCGCACAGCTTTCCGAGTTCTTCCTGGGAGATTCGCACTTTGCAATCGGCGGCCGGATTGAGAAGCGGGTTGAGCAGACTCGCCAAACCGAATGCGACTTGCGCCGGCGTCTCTGCCATTCGTGCTTTCTCAACCAAGGAAATGAACTGCCCAAGCCGCGCATTGAGCTGGGTGATCAGAAAATGGTTGAAGGGGAGACTGTTCTCGTACAGCCAAAGGAAGGTCGAGCGAGGCATGAAGGCGATCCGGCTCTCTTGAAGAGCCACGATCTCGTATGGACGGGGCTCGTCTTTCAGCACTGATCCTTCGCCCAGCCAGCCGCCCTTCGATACCCCGATGAATGTGGTCGTGCGGCCATCGACCTCCATGGTGTCGACCTTCACCATGCCCCTCACCACGCCGATCCAATGATCGGCAGGCGCCCCCTTCATCGTCACGATAGCGCCCGCGTCGAAGCATCGGTCGACAAGGCTCTGCTGCACACGCAGCAACTCGTGGGGCCTGAGTTCATGCGCCCATCTGGCGTCGCGCAAAAAGATCGAAGTTTCGGCATCGACAGACATGGTCGGACTCCCAGCAAGCGGAACCATTCTGCCCTGCCCGATGTGTTCCAGGGCGATCGCGCCGGCGATTCCGCCACGTTGAAGACATAGGACTTACCCTCGAAATGTCAACGCGACAACAGACGGCAGATGTGTAGATCACTTGAATGCGGTAGCGACGCGTCCCGAGCGTTGCCAACCCATACGGAGACGCTGATGAAACGCAATATTCTTACTGGATGGACAACAGCGCTGGCTGCGGCAGCCGCGCTGCTGGGCGGTTGCGGCGGAGGCGGCTCGGGGGGCTTTTTTCCGCCGGTGAACCCGCCGGCGGCATCGACAGCCGTTCCGTCCGCCGTCAAGACGCTTTCGAATCGCGCCGACCTCGTCAGCGACGGCGACGCCTATGTTGAGGTGGTTGTGCCCGCCGGTTCGAGTGCCGCGGGCATCAAGGTCGACCTCAACGGCGCAGACGTGACATCGAAGTTCGCCATCCGTTCGAACGGCAGAATGTTGGGGGTGCTGACCGGGCTGAAGAACGGCAGCAACACCGTTACCGCCACGGGTGCAAGCGGCAAGGGGGCAAGGCTTTCGCTCACCAACCATCCCCGTGGCGGGCCGATATTCGCCGGCCCGCAGGTCAAGCCGTGGATCTGCGGCACGAAGGATGGCAAGGCAGTGACGCTTGCCGTCGAAGGCACAGGTCTCTCCGACAGCGTCCCCACGCGAGTCAACGGGCTCGATTCGGACCCCACAGATGAGCAATGCAACGCCCCGGCCAAGTTCATCTACTACTACCAACCCGTGGCGAAGCAGGGCTCCGGCTGCACACTGACGATTTCGGGAGCCAATCCCTGCTTCGTCGAATACCAGGCCGCCGCGCGGCCTTCCAATGCGGAGATCGCCGACTTCACAAATGATCGCGGCGTTGTCGCGAAGCGGCTGCTGCGGCTCGAGAAAGGAACCTACGGCCGCGGCACCTACTCCGTGCTCGCGTACTTCGATCCCGCCCAACCCTGGGAGCCCTGGGCTCCGCAGGCGGGCTGGAACGGCAAGCTTCACTGGAAGTTCGGGGCATCGGCATCCGGCAATCGATTCCAGCAAGACGCATCGCTGAGCCCGTTCGGCGGATTCGTATGGGATGAAAACGCGCTCGCAGCGGGTTTCATGGTCGCGAGTGCCCAGCTCACGAATCACAACGACAACAACAACGAACTGTTGGCGGCAGAGAACATGATGATGGTGAAGGAGCACATCATCGACACCTATGGCGAGATCCGGTACACGATGTCTGACGGCGGCTCCGGCGGATCGATGATGCAGACGGTCATCGCCTCCGTGATGCCCGGGCTGCTTCAAGGGATTCAAACAGGAGTGAGCTATCCGGACGCAGTGTCTACCTGGATCGAGACCAGAGACTGCGGACTGCTGGAGCGCTACTACCAGACTCCGAGCGGCAGCGCTCTGGTGGATGCTGCGCGTGCCGCCATCAATGGACATCCGTCGACCTACTGCAAGACCTGGAACAACTCGTTCATAAACCCGCAGAACCCGACTCTTCCAGCGAACTGCGGGGTCGGCTTTCCGGCATCTCTGGTATATGTGCCCGGAACGCGCCCCAACGGTGTTCGCTGCTCTATCCACGACATGATGATCGCGATCTTTGGTACGGTTACGGATATCGACGGCAGCATCAAACCGAAACTTCCCTACGACAATACCGGCGTTCAATACGGGCTCAAAGCACTCCGAGAGGGCGCCATCACCGCGGAAGAGTTTGTTCAATTGAATGAAGGCATTGGTGCCTTCACCGCCGACATGGCATGGACCGCAGGCGCGGTCACCGCGCCGACAGTTCCCGCCGCTCGATTCGGATCATCGCCTGATGTCTTTGCGCAGATCTATCGCAGTGGCCTGCACAGCAATGCAAGGAATCTTGCCAAGGTTCCAATCATCGACCTTCGCCCTGAACTCGGAGCGGACATCCACATGACGTGGCGCAGCTACCAGGCACGGGCGCGTCTGGATCAGGCAAACGGCGGTCACGGCAACCACATCCTTCGGGGCAGCAGCGGTTTCGGCGGGGCGGCACTTGCAGCTCAATCGTTCAGGATGATGGATCGCTGGCTCGCCTCTATCGAGGCGGACAAGAGCCCCGCGTCGCTCGAGACAAAGGTTCTTGCCAGCAAGCCTGCCGATGTCAAGGATGGCTGTTTTGCAACACCGGGTGGCACCGATGCGGAGCTTGCGGCAGAGCTTGCGTTGAACGACCCGGCTTGCCCGTTGAGGCCCACGCTTTCGCCGCGCCAGGTTGCGGGCGGCCCCGTGTCCGAGGACATCTATCAATGTCAGCTCAAGCCCCTGAGCTTTGCTGACCCTGCCTACGGCGCCACCGTGTTCTCGCCGGCGCAACAGGCCAGACTGGCAGCGGTCTTGCCGCTCGGCGTTTGCGACTGGTCCAAGCCGGGCGTCGGCCAGACCTCTGATTGGCAGTTCACCAACTTCAACGCTGGACCGAGTGGAGTGCCGATCGGTCCCGAGCCGGACTCAGTGGCCTTCTGACCAGCGCATCAGCACGACAAGTCTGGCGCGCGTTGCCCTGCAGTGTCGACCCGCATCTGCGCTGTCTCAGCGCGTTCCAACGGCCGCACGTCGACTTCATGTTCGCGCCGCTGCATGAGCGTTTCCCGCCTCGCTTGCTCCAGCATGTGTCGTGGAACGTCTGGGTGGTCCAGCTGCAGCAGATCCAGTTCGCGCTCGGCCAAGGCGGCTTCTTCGGCCTTGCGCTGCATCAGTTCGTAGGCCAACAGGAACGGCAGCGACAGCAGCGCCAGCACAGCGTAGATCCGGTCCATGGCCAAGACCACCATCGTGACCACCGGCGTCAGCACAATGATCACGATCACCTCGGCCATAAACCACGACCACGGATGTCTCATGGCTCCATCTTGCTGCAGCGTCACCGGCTGAGGGTGTCTGGAGTTGCCAGCGTTGGCGTAGGACTGTCGCACACTCGGGGAAGTCCCGCAGTCGAAAGACTTAATCTCCCCATCTTGCGGGCAGCGCCGGGCCAGCTCCTCAGACGCGCCCGCCCACCTTTCGCGCCAGCGGCCAGACCACAGGCGGCGTCAGCATGCGGGCCAGTGCCTTGGCGCGGTCGACTCGGCGCGTCTTCATGAAGACCGAGGCCGATTCGTCCCCGTGCTGCTTGCCGGCGAGCGGGCTGGTGTAGTAGTAGGCGGCGACCGAGCGGCGCGGCCGGCCGTCCGGCGCCTGCAGCGGCATGGTGTGGCCGTGATAGCTCGCGGGGCCGCGCGGCAGCAGGATGGTGCGGCCGAATTCTGGCTGCACGGTGATCACGCAGCGGTCCTGCTTCTTGTCCCAGAGTTCGAGCCCGGAACCCCAGGCCGGGTCCCATCCCTTGTTGAGGTAGGTGATGAAGGCCATCTCGTTCTTCAGCCCGAGATGCCGGTGGCGATTGAAGTCGCGGTGCACGGCGAAGGTTGCGCCGGTCCTGCTTTCGTGCAGCCCGCCGCCGAACAGCTTGGGATCGGGCAGCAGGTAGTCGACGCCGCTGAGCGACGACAGCCAGTTGATGAACCAGCCGGAATGGATGATGTCGAAGTACAGCTGCGAGGCCGGGCCCAGCGCCACGCCGAGCACCGAGCGGCGCGTCGATTCGTACTCGGTCCTGATGTCGGCCCAGTCGTCGCTGGGAAGCATGTCGAACTCTTCGGCCACCAGCTCCAGCAGGGTCGGGTGGAAGATGTTCTCGAGAACCAGGTGCGGAAACGGCGAGGCGGCCAGCAACTTCTGGTGCAGGCGTTGCCGCTGATCGGGCGCGAAGAGCGAGCGGTCGACGAGTTCGGCACGCGGCAGGCGCACGCCGCGGATGCTGATGGAGTCGCCCCGCCACGGAAAAAGCGCGGCCGGCGAAGCACCGGCGGGAAGTTGCGCGAGCGGAAACGGGATGACAACAGCCATGGCATACCTCCGGGATCGAATATCAACGGATGCGTCCGAATCGGATGTAAGCCGCGACCGTCTCAGGTTCGAGGGCTAATGCCTGAACCCGCTTGCCGAAGGAACCGGCCTCCTTGCCGTGGCCCTGGGGTACGCACATGCGGCAAGAATGAAGAATACTGGACCTGGCTGCTGAGCACGCGCGGCCATCAACGTGAACCCGGGAGGCTGGCATGGCAATCGCATTGCGACACCGCGACCGCACATCGCGGCTGACGCCGTTGTCGCTCCGACGCGTAGCCGGTGCGGTTCTCATGTTGCTCGCCTTGGGCGCAGCTCAGTCGCAACCGCGCAAAGACGTCCGGGACGGTTGGGAGCTGGCGTCTCCGAGGGAGCAGCGCCTCGATGTCGAGCGCTTGACCGAACTCGTCCGAGCGCTCAGGTCGGAGCAACGGGGTGTCCGCAGCGTGGTCATCGTGCGCAACGGCAAGCTTGCCTTCGAGTACCACCGAGACGGGCTGGGGCCACTGACGCTGCACGACATGCACTCCGCCACCATGAGTGTGGTGTCAACGCTTGCAGGGATCGCACTTCAGCAGGGCTTCATCAAGAGTGTCGACCAACCGATCGCTGACTTTCTCCCGCAAGCTCTCGGCGAAGGGGTCGATGCGCGGGTCGGTGCGATGACCCTCGGGCACGTCCTGACCCTGACGGCCGGATACGACCCGAGTATCAAACAAGTCGGAAGGTGGGCGTTCCCGGTCGACTTTGCGCTGCGTCGGGCCTTGGTCAGCGACCCCGGCAGGACCTTCAACTTCAATCCGGCAACGGCGCACCTGGCGGCGAGAGTGCTGGTCAGCGCAACCGGAGAAAGCCTTTCGCAGTTCGCTCAGAAGCAGCTTTTCGGGCCACTTCGGATCGAGCGCTATCTGTGGCGAATCGACCGGCCGGGCGGAAGCGAGCTCGGCTACGCCGGCTTGCAACTCACGACGCGGGACATGGCAAAGCTCGGCCGGCTGTACCTTCAGCATGGCTTCTGGAATGGAAAGCAATTGATGCCGGCCCACTATGTCGAGGCGGCGACGAGGAAGCAGAACGCAGGCGGGCCGCCGATGCACTGGGCATATGGCTATTCATGGTGGATCGCGCCCTCTTCCCGGCTTCCGGCCCCTTACATGGCAGGAGCTGCCGACGGCCAACGCATCTACGTCAGTCCGAGCTTGAACCTGGTGGTGGTCGTCGCCTCTGATTTCAACCAGGAGGGCACGGGGAGCCAGGGTCAGGTCGACGTGGTCATCAACGACATCGTGCTTCGTGTGGTGAGGCGGTGAGCGAGGCCGACCGCCCATGAATCGTCGCGCGAGGTTGGTGCCTCTGTGCAGCCAGCGGAAGCGTATCGCCCGCCCTCGGCAAATCGCGATGGACTGGCCTTTGCGCTCGAGGGCGGTATGGATCTGTCCGTAGTGCTGTCCCATCTCTGTGAGTGGTTCGACCTGGATGACGCCCTTGCAGTGGCTGCAGCGCAGCCAGGGATTTGGAGCGGGGTCGCGCTTCCGAATCGTCGGAAAAGTGACAGTTGCTCCCCGAGCTTCACCGTAGCATTCGCGACCCAACACCAAAGGGTGCTGCTACTGGTCGTCTGTAGATGAAACTCTGTATCCAAACCCCCTTACCCCGCCGCAGGACCATGCTTCTTGCGATCTTGGCGCTCGCCGTCGGCCTGGCGTCAGCCTTTGTCGCTGCATGGCTGAGTCGCGATGTCAGCATCTTTTCCTTAGCGCCAGGACCCGGAAAGGCACCCGACATTCTGGCGAGCCAGCGTCTGGATCTGCATCGCACGTTCTTCACGATATGGGTGGCTTTGCTGCTGGTCACGCCAGCTTTGTGCCTGTTCCCGTTTCGGCGGCGTTCCGAGCTGGCTGCCCGGTATTGGCTTGCCTTCTGGACGGCAGCCCTGGTGGCCTTCTGCGTTCACTTCTATTGGGCAGTCGTCGTCATCTTTGGGAACGACTGGAATCGCATCATGACGACTCCTCGAGTGAGCGCGCCGGTACTGGATACAGTTTTTGCGCTCTGGTGGCTCGCGGATGTCGCTATTGCATGGCTGGTTCGGTCTGAGGCTACTTGGGTGAGAGTTGAGCGCACTCTTGTGCACGTCCTCGCATTCGTTCTGTTCTTCATGGGCGCGGCGCGGGAGGGCGAACTGCTCGCATCACGATTTTTCGGCTGGACCATGGCAGGTCTCGTAGCAGCAGCTCTCGCGGCGTGGTTGGCCGGGTTGCGGAAGAGCCGCGGCAGCATCAAGGTCGCGTCGCAATGAAGGAAATGTCCCCGTTCAGTCGGCTCTGAGCGGGCGTGCGTGGCCTGCGAAACGATCTTTCAGGCGCTAGCCCCAAGCCAG
Organism: Variovorax sp. Soil_C_33; assembly: GCF_057656935.1. NCBI lineage: Bacteria > Pseudomonadati > Pseudomonadota > Betaproteobacteria > Burkholderiales > Comamonadaceae > Variovorax > Variovorax sp. Soil_C_33. Next base: position 46,995 of record NZ_JBDGJK010000005.1, on the reverse strand, counting down.
CCGATCGCGCGCGGCGTCCGCAGCGCGAAACCGCCTTCGAGCAGGCGCGTGCCAACCAACGTGGACGCGGCGCAGAAGGTGCGCGTTGCGCTGGACCAGGCCCTCGCGACACCCGAGGTGCGCGAGAAGCTCGAAGCCAACGGGGCGGCCGTCGTGCCGAGCACCCCCGAGGAGCTTGCGCAGAGCCTGCGCGCGGAGATCGCGCTGACCGAGAGGTTGATGAAGGTGGCGAGCATCGAGGCGCAGTAGCGGCAGCGGCGCGCGCGGGAGGGCCCGCCGTCACCGATGCTTGCTCGGTCCGCGCGGTCGGACCAATAGAAGCTTGGCCAGAGCAAGGTAACCGCCATCCAGCGGCTGGTTTGGTTGCTGCCGTGTTGTCCGTTCGTCGTCGCGGCCGGCGCGGTGCTCCCCCGTGCTCCGTCAGGTCTGTGCGCGACGTGCAATGCGTGACGGGCGCGAAGCGGACGCTGCGCAGCTCCTGCCCCTTGTCCCAGCCATGGACGCCCACGAAGTTCGCGGCATGGCAGCACTGCTCCCAATCCAATGGGCTGTAGCGATCGAAGTCGAGATTCGTGCCACCGGCTCGCGGCCAAGGTTCGTGATGCCGGCTTTCTTCGTTCGTGCGCATTCGCAGACAACCGGAGGCGAATTGCACGCCCCAAACATCGACGCCGAAGACCTGGCGCGGTGCCTCGAGCTCGGCGCCGCGTTGACTGCTGGGTCTCGCCCCTGGCCGTGAACTGGAACTGGCCACTCTCGCAGCATAAAAATACACTAACGGCATCCACGTTCAATAAACCCCAGATACAGCCACCAAATCCCACCACCCAGTGCAAAACCATCTCAGCCTAGGCACAATCAAACGGGCTCGCCGTTAGCGTAATTTCAATGCCTTCTCTTTCCCTCTTCGAAGAAGCGCCAGTCGCCGTTCATCGCCTGGCGTTCGAGCGCTGGCTGCAGGACCAGCGCGCCATTGGATCCCTGCGCCAGCCATCGTCCGTCGAGGTCTACCGCGACATGTGGGGCAGCTTCACGGCCTGGTGCCTCGGGCAATCCCCTGCGGTGTCATTGGCGTCGCTCGATGCCCGCGACCTGGAGGCGTTCCAGGCGGCGCGCTTCGGCATGAAAAGCGCCGACCTGTCGCTCACCCCCCGTCACGCGCTTCGCCTGCTGCGCCTGATTGACCGGGTGCTGCGTCACCATGCCGCCGAGAGCGGCGAGCGCGTAAACACGGCGGCGAGCGACTGGATCGATGCGCACCCGGAGATCCGATACGCCGAAGCCGCGCAGGCCGATCCCTTGCCTGAGTTCTTGTCGGTGGCCGAGGCGCGGCATCTGATCACGTTCCTGTCGGATGCGCGTCCTCGCCCCGGCTTGTCGGGCTCACGCCGCGACAGTCATCTGGCTTTCACTTGGCAAGAGCTGCGCAACCGGGTGGCCGTTGCGCTGCAGTTGGGCGGCGGGCTGGCGCCGGGCGACGTCCGGGTGCTGACCATCGATGCACCGACCTCGCACGGTGGCCGTGTTCGGGAGCGGCCATGGAAAGTGGCGGTGCCGGGCAATGGCAACTCGCCGGCGCGGGAAACGCCCATTGCTGCGTGGGCGGGCGAGTTGCTGCAGCACTGGCTGCAGGTTCGCGCGGAAGCTCGCATTCTTGGAAGTTTCCTTTTTCCGTCGACTCGCAGCGGCAAGCCCTGGAGCAAGGAATCGCAATACAAGGCCGCCAGGCAGGTGCTGGAGGAAGCGGGCCTGGACTCCAGCGACGGTGGGTCGTTCCGATTGCGGCATACCTTTGCATTGCGACAGCTGCGCCGCGGGACAGATCCCGATCAAGTCGCACGGTGGCTTGGGGTCGAGCCAGAGGCCATGGGGAAGTACCGCAGAGTCGTCAGCAGTCCCGAAGACGTGGTCTAGACTTGATTCGCTGTCTGACGCGAGATTCAGCCAGTGGGATTGCTTGACTTTCGAATTGATTTAAGCTGCTTCCAATTGATGATGGAGTAAAGTCCGCACTCTATTCATTCAATGGAACCATCCATGGCGCAAACGTACAAGCAGATCCAGAAGCAGATCGAACAGCTTCAACGACAGGCAGAAGCGCTGCGCAACAGTGAGGTCAAAGGCGTCATCGACCGCATCAAGGTGGCGATTACGCATTACGGCCTGACCGCTGCACAACTGGGACTCGGCACGAACAAGACAGTTGCTCAGCCGACGAAGGCCGCGAAAGCATCAGGCAAGTCCGGTGTGAAGTTCAGCGACGGCAATGGCAACGTCTGGTCAGGCCGGGGACCTCGCCCGTATTGGCTTCGTGACGCGCTGGCGGCGGGTCGCTCCATCGACGAATTCCGAGCGGAATCGCGCAAGACGTCGAAGCCCGTCTCCGCCGCGCCGGCGTCCGGCGAGACTGCCGCGCCAGCTGCCCGCCCTGCTCGCAAGAAAGCGAAGCGCGCAGCGTCGAAGATCTACAGGGATGATGCTGGCAATTCCTGGAGCGGGTTCGGACCCAAGCCCAGATGGCTGAAAGCCGCACTGGATGCCGGAAAGAGCCTGGACGACCTCAGGGGTTAGCTCGCCGCGAGGGCGCTGGAACTAGGTGACTAGCGAAGGAGCATCGACAGTCGATCTTGAGTGGCCCATGGTTCATTCCTCCGTGGCCCAGCAAACGAGCCGGAGCTCCTTCAGGCTGATGAAGTCGCGAGACCCGTCGCCGAAGCGAATCTCTGCCAGATCGTTGTCGTGCGCCTTGAGCCGCAAGGACCCGCGGCGGCCACCGTGCTCCACCACCAGCACCGTGCGGCCGGCGCTGTGTGCACGAACGTCGTTCATCCGGGCGGGCGCCGCAGTCGCTGCCATGCCACCCTCAGCTGCTAGGGGCCGGTCAAGAATCGCATCGACATTGCGACGCGTGATGGCCGCGCTGGCCTCCAGCAACGCAATGGTCTGATCCGGCCGTTTCTTGATCGCCGCAGCAAGCCGGTAAAGCACCCGGGTATCGCTACCCACGCGTCCTGTCTCGAATGCGGCCCGTACCTCAGCGGGCGCGTCGATCAGGCCAGCGGCTTCGGTGATGAATGATCGAGGCTTGTTGAGCCGGCGGGCAATCTCCGCGCGCGAATGCCCTTCCCTCTCGCGCTCGGCAATGAAGAGCGCCAAGTCGAACGGCGACATGTTTTCGCGATGGAGGTTTTCTGCGGCCTGGGCGAACGGATCGACCCGATCGTCCAGGAAGGCCGCCACGGTTTCCAGTCCCGCGCGCCTGGCGGCGCGGACGCGACGCTCCCCCCGGTTCACGATGTAGCGCCCCGCCGCCTCCGGATGCCGGCGCAGCGACACGGGCTCGAGCACCCCGTGCGCCTGAATAGACTCGGCCAGTTCCCCGATGGTCTCTTCATCGACCGTACGCCGCGGCTGCGATGGATCGAAGTCGATCTGCGACAACACCACCTGCATGGGCACGCCATCGGCGATCGGTGCATCGGTCCCGTTTAGCAGATCGCTCGCCCTGAACTGCGCCAGGCAGCTGAGATCCAGCGACTCGAGTGCTCTCATGACGCGCCCTCCCCCATGACTTCCGTCGCGGCCGTTGGCTCCATGCGCTGCTTGAGCAACGCGAACACCTGCAGCACCTCGGCGCTCGCTTCGCGCGCCGAGCTCTTGGCGACTTGCCAGACAGGTACCCCGGCGGCGAGACCCTCGGGAATCGCAGAACGCGTGGAAATCTTGGCGGGCAGGACGAAATCGCTGTAGTGCAGCACCAAGTCGTGCAGCGCAGCCTTTTGCCGCACCGAATGCGGATTGAAGCGGTTGGCCACGATCCCGGCGAGCTGCAGTTGCGGGTTGTAGCGCTTCTGCACGCCGAAGATTGTTTTCAGCATGTCGGTGACGCCATCGATGCTGTATTCCTCGAGCTCGATCGGGCACACCACGCGCGACGCAGCGATCAGCGCAGCACTCATGCGCAGACCCAGGGCAGGCGGGGTGTCGATCACCACGTAGTCGAACGCCTGGGCCAGGAGCGCGACATGCTTGCGAAACAGAGGGATGACCGCCTCGGGCTTCGCCAGCTCGAGATCTGCAAGCCGCTTGCTGCCCCTGAACAACGCGATGCTTGAGGCGGCAACCTCGGGGACGCGGACCGGCTGCGATTCAAACAGTGCTGACGCCTCCATCCCGCTGTCGAAGCGATGCAGGGACTTCGAGCAATTGCACTGCGTGTCGAGATCGATCACGCCAACCCGCGCGCCATTCATTTCCGCGAGCCAATGCGCGAATAGCACGCTCAGCGTCGACTTTCCGACCCCACCTTTCTGGTTGCTGAAGACCCAAACTTGCATGCAGCAATCCCGCGCATCAGTGCCTTAAACCCTTTGTCGGATATTCGAGAACCGCTCGTTTGACTTCTGCTGCGATACGGCACTTTGGTCGTACCAAATAGCAGCTCTAGGCGCCCTAGCCATTCTTCCGCAGGAAGGGTGTGGTGGCTGATGCGATTCACCTCAGAGCCTCGAACGCGGACCCAATGGCTGGGAGCGTAGTTTCAGCTCAATCTCTCTGCCTACTACTGATTTTGGTAGTCACATCACCTGGATGTGATCCTTCATGCTCAACCATCGAACGAAATTGGACATTGCGCTCATGCAAGTGCGAAATCTTCATCGCGGTGTTGAGTTGAACGGCTGGAGAAGGCTTTCGGCTGCGGTCTGCCTGAGCATCTCCGCGTGCCTTCCCCATCCCAGCCCTGCTCTTGCCGAGTCGTCGAGCCGCGTGGTTGTGAGCGCAGCCGAACAATCCTCGCGCGACGATGAGCGCCTTCGCATCCTGCGCGACGAGCTGAGGAAGTCCGAGGCCTTGGTCGAAGCGCTGGGACGGCGAAAGACCGAGCGGCTTGCCGCCTCCGATCTCGCAGGCGCCGGCGAAGCCGAGGAGCAGCGTGTCCGCGCATTGGCCGATGTGGCAGGCCTCAAGCGCGAGATCGGCGCGGCGCGCCCGTCTTCCGCTGTAGCCAATGTCGTCGTGTTGGCCCGCGCGGGTTTGGCTTCACCTGCCGGGTCAAGCCCGACCAGATCTCGACTGCCGACGCCATGGTGGGATGTCTACGGCAAAGCCAATCGCGAAGACAAGCCTGGCCCAGTTTCCTTCGCCAAGCCGTCGAGCCCAACCGACGCGCCCCGCGATCGCACCCGCGGCTTGGAGTAATGCACCATGCTCTGTCCTCCTCTTCCGCAAGATCCGGCTCCGTCTCCACGAGAACAGACAAGCCATAGCATCGATCCGCCGGTGCAGCCCCACGAGGCTGCAGCTAGATCCGGCGCCGATGTCGAAGGAGCTCTCACTGCCGGAGCTCGTCGAGCCTTTCCACAAGAAAGCGGTCGTCGAGCTGATCGTCGTGGAGTGCGCGCCGGGTTGCTATCGATTCGAGACGCTGGAAGCCGGTCGCGCCGTGACCCGGCTCGAGCTTCCGACCTGAGCGCATGGCATCGGCGTCCAGCGCACGTACGGAATGCATGGTTCGCATGGCTGGCCACATGGGCCGCGCTGCTGCCGGCGCTCGCCTCGGCTGGCAGTCCCTTCGCCACCGGCGCGGCAGCGACCCAGACCCAGCTGGTGGCCATCCTGACGCCCTTGGCCGCAGTGGCGGTCATGGTGTCCGGTGTGATGGCCTGGTTCGGCCGCATCAGCTGGTGGTGGATGGTGGGCGTGGTGCTCGGCACCGTGCTGGTCTTCGGCGGTCCGCAGATCGTCTCCTGGATCCGCGGCATGTTCGGGGTCTGAGCCTGAAGGAACGGCCGCCATGAACCGCAACCAAGGCATCGTCGGCGACACCCTGTTCGTGGGGATGACCCGGCCGTCGATAGTCTGGGGCGTCACCTACTCGGCCATGATGTTCAACGTCGTGATCACGACCGAGTCCTTCATCGTGACGAAGAACCTCGCCTGGCTGTTGGCGTTCCTGCCGATCCATGGCGTCCTCTACCTGGTCTGCCTCTACGAGCCGCGGTTTTTCGACCTGCTGCAGCTCTGGGGCCGCACCCGGCTCCCCGCCCTCATCGCCGGAAACCTCCGGTACTGGCGCGCCAACTCCTACAGCCCGCTGGCGCTCGACCTGCCGTACCTGAACGGCCGGCGGCGCCAGGTGCCGGATCGGGTCGTCCTATGACGGGGAGCGCGCGATGCCGTTGACGCTCCGCCGGGAACGCACGCTGCGACGCGAGGTCGGCGCGGCAACCATGATTCCGCTGCTGGCGCACGCGGACGAGCATGTTGCCAGGACCCGCGCGGGCGACTACGTCCAGACCCTGCGCCTTTCCGGCGCCAGCTTCGAGAGCGCCGACGACGAGGACATCAACGGGTGGCACGAACGCCTGAATGTTCTCTGGCGCAACATCGCTTCGCCCAACCTCGCACTGTGGACACACGTGATCCGCCGGCGCGAGACTGGCTATCCGGTCGGCCGCACCGTGCCGGGCTTCGCTAACGAAGTCGAGCAGCGCTACCGCCGCAAGATGGCCGGCGAGCGCCTGATGGTCAACGAGTTATACCTGTCGCTGGTCTTCCGGCCGCAGCCGGGCCGCATCGGCCATGCAGCGCTGCGCATCCTGAAGAAGACCGATCCGGAGGGTGAGCGCACCGAGCTCCACGACTCGCTCGACGAGTGCACCAAGAAGCGCCAGGAGCTCCTCGCCGCCCTGGAGCGCTACGACCCGCAGGCGCTGGGCGTCTACCGGCTGGAGAGCTCGAACGTGCTCTTCTCGTCCCTGTTGGAATTTCAGGGGCTGCTGATCAACGGGGAATGGCAGCGCATGCCGCTGCCGCGGGCGCCGCTGAACGAGGTGCTGGCCACGACCCGGCCGTTCTTCGGCAACGAGGCGATGGAGTACCGCACCGGAACGCAGACGCGCATCGGCGCCTTCCTGGGCATCAAGGAGTACCCCACACCGACAGCCCCAGGCATGTTCAGTTCGCTGCTCACGGCGCCCTTCCCCTTCGTCATGACGCAGAGCTTCAGCTTCCTCGGCAAGGGCACGGCCGCCGACTTGATGAGCCGCCAGCACAACCGGATGGCCGCCGCGGGCGACATGGCGGTTTCCCAGGCGGAAGAGCTGAAGGACGCGCTCGACGACTTGATGAGTAACCGGTTCGTGATCGGAGACCACCACTTCTCGCTACACGTCCTGGCCGACACCTTCGACGGCGCCAGCGCGGCCGAGATCCGGCCGCGCCTCAAGCAGCTCAACGACAACGTGGCTCGCGCTCGCTACCTGCTCGGCGACACCGGCATGGTGGTGGCACGCGAGGATCTCGCGCTCGAACCCGCGTTCTGGGCCCAGCTGCCGGGCAATTTCGCGTACCGCACGCGCAAGGCGCCGATCACCAGCCGCAATTTCGCGGCGATGTCGCCGTTCCACAACTTCCCGACGGGACGGGCCACCGGGAACTACTGGGGCGATGCGCTGACCATGTTCGTCACCCGCGCCGGGTCGCCCTACTACTTCTCGCTGCACGCGAGCGATCCACGGCGCGGCGACGGCGGCAGCCGGCGGGATGTGGGGCATATCACGGGCGTCGGTCCGGTTGGCACCGGCAAGACCACCCTGCTCGGCTTCTGCATGGTGGCCATCTGCAACCGGCTGGATGCGACGCAGGTGATCTTCGACAAAGACGAAGGGCTGCACATCCTGGTTCGCGCGCTCGGCGGCCAGTACCTGCCGCTCAAGAACGGCGTGCCGACAGGCTGCAATCCGCTGCAGCTTGACGACTCGATCGCCGACAACGTGGAGTTCATGCGGCACTGGCTGCGCCGCCTGGTGGTGCGCGCCCCCAACGATGTGCTGACCGTCCGCCAGGAAGAGGACCTCGACCAGGCGCTGCGCGGCACGCTGCGACTAGACCCGGTCTTCCGCCGGCTGTCGCGCCTCGCATCCTTCCTGGACATCACGGATCCGGAGGGCATGCACGCACGCCTGTGCAAGTGGTGCGCCACCGAGCATGGCGACTACGCCTGGGTCTTCGACAACGACTATGACGAGGTGGCGCCGATGCTGGCCCGCCACACGCTCGTCGGCTTCGATGTCACGGACTTCCTCGACAACGAAGTGGTTCGCGCACCGCTGACGATGTACCTGTTCCACCTCGTCAACCGCATGGTGGATGGCCGCCCGTTGGTGTGCTGGATGGACGAGTTCGCCAAGCTGCTCAACGACCCGGCGTTCGCCAGATTCGCGAAGAATGGGCTGGAGACCTGGCGCAAGAAGAACGCGAGCATCGCGACTTTCACTCAGAGCACGAGCCACGTGCTCGATTCCAGCATTGCGCGTGCGATCGTCGAGCAGACACCCACCAAGATCCTGTTTCCGAACCCCGAGGCCGACTACCAGGAGTACACCGAAGGCTTCAACCTGACGGATCGGGAGTTCGCCCTGATCAAGCAGGAGCTCGAACCCGGCTCTCGGCAGTTCCTGATCAAGCAGAACCACGTGAGCGTCGTCGCGCAGCTTGACCTGCATGGCTTCGACGACGCGCTGCACGTCATATCAGGCCGAACGGGCAACGTGCGTCTCATGCGACAGCTCATCGAGCGGCACGGGCCGCAGCCCGACCAGTGGCTGCCGCACTTCCGCGCGGCGCTGGCCGGCCATCGGTCCACCGCCCTCGCCTCATCCAAGGAGATCTCCCATGCGTAAGCAACTGATCGGCGTCCTGATCGCGGCCGCAGCGTCACTGGCACCGTTTCACGCCCGCGCAGGCATTCCGGTGATCGACTTTGCCGCCATTGCCAACCTGATGCAGCAGCTCATGGCGTGGCAACAGCAGCTGTCCGCGATGCAGAAGCAGTACGACCAGCTCAAGCAGTCCAGGGACCAGCTGCAGCAGACCTACAACTCGATGACCGGCACCCGGGGCATGGAGCACGTGCTGCCGACCTCGGAGCTCGCGCGCAACTACCTGCCGCCGAGCTACGACGAATTGATGAGAACCGTCAACGGCTCCTCCGCGAACTACTCGGGGCTCGCGAATCAGGTGCAAGCGATCATGAAGGCCAACGCCATTCTCTCTGCCACCCAGATGGAGGCATTGAGTCCAGAGACGCGGCAGGTGGTCGAGCAAGGTCGGCAGGCTTCGGCCATGCTGAACGCGATGACGCAGAGTGCATACCAGAACACCAGCCAACGGTTCGCTGCTCTGCAGCAGCTTATAGATCGGATTGGCACAGCACAGGACCCGAAGGCCATCCAAGACCTTCAAGCTCGAATTCAGTCGGAGCAGGCCATGCTCGCCAATGAGCAGACCAAGCTGCAAAGCCTCTACCAAATTGCCAAGGCAGATGAGCTCGCGCAACAGCAACGACTGCGCGAACAGGTCGTATCGGGACACGGTGGTTTTGGGACGCGCTTTACACCCACGCCGTAGTCAGCATGTCCAAGGCAATCGTTCTGTTGGTCGTTGTCATCGTCGCTGCTATCGCTGCAGGCGGTGCTTACTTGCACTCCAGCGGGGAACAGCCTCCTCCGGGGGAGCCAGTTTCCCGCGACCATGCCCATCAGATGCCTCCCAGCGTATCGGCACCGAAGCCTGATCACGGCAACTTCGAGAAGCGCTTTCAACCTTCAATGCCGCCCGCGAATGGCGGAAGCGACTGAGCTCGATTCAGACAAGGGGCAGACATGTTTTTTCAGCAGTTTTGGACATGGCTCAACTCACAACTAGTGGGATACGTCGCGACCAATACTGCTGCGGTCGCTTCCGCGATCGAGCCCGCGGCCGTGACCCTCGCCACCATCTACACAGTGACGTGGGGCTTCTTGAGCATGACCGGTCGGATTCAGGAGCCGGTCTGGGAAGGCGTCAAGCGCATCGTCTTCATCGCGCTTGTACTGGGCATTGGCCTGCGATTGTGGCTGTTCAACGAAGTCATCGTGGACACCTTCTTCAACGCACCCGCTCAGCTCGCAGCGGCCATCTCGGGTTCGGGTGCCCCCGTCTCGGTGGTCGATACCATCTGGGATCAAGGCGGAAGGGTCGCATCGAATCTCTGGAACAAGGGCGGCGTTCTCAGTGGCGACTTCGGCTTCTATCTTGCTGGGGCGATCGTCTACCTGATCATGGGTAGCGTCGCGGTCTACGCGCTATTTCTGCTGGCGCTCTCGAAGCTCGCCTTGGCAATCATTCTGGCGATCGGTCCCGTCTTTCTTTGCTTGTTGTTCTTCGAAGCAACGCGGCGCTTCTTTGAAGCGTGGATTGCCCAACTGGCGAACTACGCCCTCATCTCGGTTTTGAGCACTCTGGTCGCTTCACTCATGTTGCAGGTGGTCTCCTCATACGCAACCCAGACTGCGGCGCGCGGTGCGGAGATCGTTACTGTCGACGCGCTCAACATGGTTCTCTGCGCCTCGCTGGTCTTCTTGATCATGCGCCAGGTGATGCCCATCGCTTCCGGCTTAGCGAGCGGCATCGCACTCAGTTCTTTTGGGTTCGTGAGCGGACTCGTCCAATGGGGAATGGGTGGTGCTAAGCGATCCACCTATGAATTCAGTCGCGGTGTGCTCGACGGATTGCGACACGAACCGGGAAGCAAGTGGGACTCACTGCGACGCCTGGCCGGCAACCGCGTCGGCACCGGAGTCGCCAACACCTGGAACCGGATCGGTGGCCCTCAACGCGGCGGCACGGTCATCCCGCGCGAACAGGTCATGCCCAATCCGAACCGGTCCCGATAGTGTGCGAGGAAAACGCCCCATGAAGCACATCGTTGCACTCCTGGCATCCGCATCACTGCTCGGCTGCGGGACGCGTCCTCCCCTTCCCCCTGAATGCGAGGGCACACTGAGCCCGATCAACGCCCAGACCAGTGCTGCAACCAACGGAGCGGCTCATGAACCGCGAACCATCCGTTGATCGATACCTGCTCGAGGCCCGCAGCTGGGAGATGGATCGCGCGGACCGCGCGATGCGCTCGGCGAGAACCGCGTGGATCGTCGCAGGTGTCGCATCCGTCATCGCCATCCTCGCCGTTGCAGCGGTTGCCGGTCTGACACCGCTGAAGCAGCCCGTTCCCGTCGTGATCCGGGTCGACAGCAGCAGCGGCATCGTGGATGTGGTTCCCACCTACGAAGGCACTACCGCCATTGAGCAGGTGGTGACGCGCAATCTCCTCTCCACCTATGTGATCTCGCGTGAGCGCTACTTCTACGGCACGGCCGAAGCCGACTATGAGCTCATCGCGGCCGAGAATTCACCACGCCTGAACCAGGAGTGGGCGGCGCTCTGGAACCTCAACAACCCGCTCTCCCCCTTGAACGTCTTCAAGGACGGCACGACGGTTCGCGCACAGGTACGTTCCGTCGCCTTCCTCAAGCTCGACAGCGGCAAGGACAAGCTCGCCCAGGTGCGCTTCAGCAAGTACACCCGCCCCGGCGGAACCGGCGATGAGCAGGTCAGCCATTGGGTGGCGATGATCGAATACGCCTACACGCAGCCTTCGAAGGACGACAAGACGCGTTCGCTGAACCCGCTGGGCTTTCGCGTGGTCGAGTATCGGCGTGAGCCGGAATTGGCAGCAAGCATTGTCCCGACGGGCAAGGCCGACGCGCGATGAAGGCGGTGGCCGCAATGCTCATTCTCGGCTCTTGCGTCGCCTCGAGCCTGCTGCCCGGCGGCGCCTCGGCAGCGACTGTGCCGCGGGCGGGATCGGCAGACGCCCGCGTCCGGGTCGTTGCCTACAACCCGGACGACGTGGTAATGCTGCATGGCTATGTGGGCTACCAGATCCATTTGCAGTTCGCAGAGGGCGAGGAGTTCGTCAACCTGGGTTCCGGCGACAACGGCGCATTCGACGTCGGCGCCGAGCGCAACCACTTCTTCATCAAGCCCAAGGAGGCCCGCGCCTCCACCAACCTGACGCTTCTGACCAACCGGCGTGCCTATCACTTCGAGTATGTCGTCTCCGCCCATGCGCCTGCGGGACAAGCCGCCCGGCGCATGGTGTATTCGATCCGCTTCACCTATCCGGAAGACGACGCCCGGATCGCGGCGGCCGAGCGCGAGCGACGGCAGACAGAAGCCCGAATGAACCAGGCTGCGAGCGACCGCCCCCGCAACACGGATTACTGGTTCTGCGGCAGCGAGGCCTTGCGGCCCATGAGCGCCTATGACGATGGCGTGCAGACTCGCCTGCGCTTTCAGGCCCGTTCCGAGTTTCCCGCGATGTTCGTCCAGAACGACGACGGCAGCGAGTCGCTGCTCAACTTCAACATCGAGGACGACGAAGTCGTGATCCATCGCGTGGCGCGGCGGTTCGTGCTGCGGCGCGGCAAGCTGGTCGGCTGCGTGGTGAACCGGTCCTTTGCCGGCGGCGGCGCGCGGATGAGTTCGAACACGAATGTACCCGGCGTCCAGCGCACGACGACAAACGCGACGGGAGACGACCCATGACGTCACAAGATCGCTTACGAAGTCTCCCATCCGAGTCGGATCCCGTTGATGTCGATGAGGCGTATTCGGTCGACAGCGATACCGGAGAAATCCGCCCAGCACGCAAAGGTGCGGGAGAGGCAACCGAGTCCACGATCGCCGACGCGGGCGGAAACGCAGTGCACGGCGAACGGGGAATCCCGTCTGTCAACCGCGAGCGCTCTATCCAGACGCGCATCAGCAGCTCGCTCGCCCTGGGCACCATCGTGCTGCTCGGCGCCGGATTTCTCTTCTGGTACTACAACACCCAGTACGCCAAGACCCGCGATGCCGAAGACGCAGCGAAGAAGGCAGCGGCCGCGCGGGCGGCCGGTGAGATGAAGGTGCCACCGCTGGGGCGCGTGGATCCGCCGAGGCCGCCGCTGAACACAACGCCCTTGTCCACGAGCTCCACCTTGCCGCCGCCTGTCCCGCTGAACAACGGCAACGCTGGACCGCCGCCGAAGACCCCCGAGCAGCTGGCCCTGGAGCGCCAGCTCGGCATGCCGGTGCTGCGTCGCGCCCAGACCACTCAGACGGCAGGCGTCGCGGCGCCCTCTGGCGCTTTGGCTGCGCCGCAGTCAATGCCAAGCGCGATTCCCAGCATGTCGCAACTGATGGGCTCGCTCCCGATGCCTGGCAGCGCGCCATCGCCCATGAGCGGCGGCACCCTGGCCGCCAACCTGAAGCCCACGCCGACTCCTGCCGCGGCGGCCCAGTTGCTCCCTACGCGACGCATGCTGCTGCCCAAAGGCGCCTTCATCGACTGCACGCTGGAGACCGCCATCAATTCCACGTTCGAAGGCATGACGACCTGCATCGGGGCGAGCGACATCTACGGCGCCGACGGCAAGGTCGTGCTGCTCGAACGCGGCACCAAGTACGTGGGCGAGCAGCGCGGCGAACCTCGCCAGGGCCAGGGCCGCGTCTTTGTGGTCTGGAACGAAGCGCGCACGCCCACCGGCGTGGTGGTACAGCTCGCCTCGCCAGGCACCGACGAACTCGGCCGCAACGGCCTGCCCGGCTTCGTCGACACGCACTTCTGGCAGCGCTTCGGTGCGGCCATCCTGATCTCGGTGATCGACGGCACGATGGAGGCGATCGAGGCGCGCCAGCAAAGCGGCACCAACATCGGCAGCGGCGGCGGCGGCGGCGTGGTCCTCGAGCCCCAAACGGGTCGGGACGTCGTGACGGAGGTGCTGCGCAGCACCGTCTCGATCCCCCCGACCGTGATCAAGAACCAGGGCGAGCGCATCCAGATCCTCGTGGCGCGCGATGTGGATTTCCGCACCGTCTATGCACTGCGAAACGATGCAGCCAATCCGTGAGGCGCACTCCCACCCCCGAGAGGCCGCCAATGGCGCCTCAGGCGCCACCCTGCCCAGCGCACTTAGGGACGAGCCTTCGTCCCTCGCCCTCTTCCCTCGCCCTCTTCCTCGGACCCCTGGCCTTCCTGCTCGAGGACCCGGAGGTGACGGAGATCTGCATCAACCAGCCGGGCACAGCGTTCGTCGAGCGGCAGTCGGGCTGGACGCAAGACGCGTTGCCATTCGCGACCTTCGACTGGTGCATGTCGATCGCCAAGCTCGTGGCCAACCACACGCGCCAACGCATTTCCGCGAACGAGCCGTTGCTGTCCGCGACCCTGCCGGGCGGCGAGCGCATCCAGATCGTGCTGCCGCCGGCAACCGAGGAGCGAACGGTCTCGATCACGATTCGCCGGCCCTCGAACGTGCTCTGGACGCTGGAAGAACTCGAAGCGTTGGGAATCTTCGAGCCGACGCGCAGCGTGCCAAAACCGCGACACGCGCAGGCAGACGCTGGCAGCGCCTCGGACGCCGATCGCGAACTCACCGAGCTGCTCACCCAGCGCCAATTCGTGCGCTTCCTGCGCCGGGCCGTCCAGCTGCGCAAGAACATTCTCCTGTCCGGCGCCACGGGATCCGGCAAGACGACGGTGAGCAAGGCGCTGATCCTGGAAGTGCCGGCGGACGACCGTCTCGTGACGATCGAGGACGTGAAGGAGCTGTCGTTGCACAACCAGCCGAACCACGTCCGACTGTTCTATTCGCAGGGCGCGCAAGGCCAGGCGTCGGTCACGCCGGGACAGCTGCTCGCGAGCGCCAAGCGGCAGCGACCCGATCGTGTCTTTGTGTCCGAGCTGCGCACCGGCGATGAGGTCTACGACTACCTGGTCTCGGTGAATACGGGCCACCCCGGCTCGATCACGAGCGTGCACGCCGACACCGCCGAGATGGCCTTCGTGGCACTGGCGCAGCTGATGAAGCGCAGCGGCGCGGGCCAGGGCATGAGCACGCGCGAGGGTGTTGAGCTGGCGCAGCTGAGTGTGGACGTGGTGGTGCAGTGCGGGCGCGAGCGTCAGCGCCGCATCGTGCGGGAGATCTGGTTTGAACCTGGTACCAAGCTCCGAGGACTTGCGTAGTCCGTTCAAGGTCACGGTCGCGCTGCTGCTCGCGACGGCGGTGGGCCTGTACCTGGCCGGCTACTTTTTTCTGGTGGCGATGAAGTTGCCGCCGCGCGAGGCCACGCCCCTCACGACCTATCGCTACTGGCAGGCGTACCGCGAGCGCCCCGACGTCCGTCGTGCGCTGCTTGTGGCGCTCGCCGGTGGCGAAGGGCTCTCACTCGGCCTCATCGGCTTCGCAATGCTGCCACGTCGGCGGCCGCTCCATGGCGAAGCGCGCTTTGCAAGCCGACGCGAGATCGAACAGGCTGGTCTCCTCGGCGAGAACGGCATCATCCTCGGGCGCCTTGGCCATCGGTACCTCGTGCTGCCCGGCCAGCAGGGTGTCGAGCTCGAGGCACCGCCGCGCAGCGGCAAGGGCGTCGGCGTGGTGATCCCGAATCTGCTCAACTGGCCAGGCTCCGCCATCGTCAGCGACGTCAAGGGCGAGAACTTCCTGCGCACCGCCGGCTATCGCAAGGCCCACGGCCAGGAGGTCCATCTGTTTGATCCCTTGTCGCAGCGCGAGCGCTCGTCGCGCTGGAATCCGCTCGGCTATGTCTCGACGGTGCCCTACCGCTGCATCGACGACCTGCAGCGCATCGGCACCATGCTGTTCCCCGATCCGCATGCGGGCGATCCGTTCTGGACCTCGTCCGCGCGCTCGCTCTTCCTCGGCATCGCGCTCTACCTGTTCCAGACCGAAGGCGCGACCCGGACACTCGGGGAGGTCCTGCGCCAGGGCATGGCCAGCGACGACGAAGGCTTCCAGAAGCACTGGAAGCGCGTGATCGACGCGTGCGAGCGCGCCGGATACCCGCTGTCGCAGGAGACCGTGCAGAGCCTCTACGACGTGATCGACCTGGCGCCCACCACAGCATCGAGCATCCGCAAGACCTTCACGAGCCGGCTCGATCTCTGGCTCAACCCGATGATCGACGCGGCCACCTCGGCCAACGAATTCGACCTGCGCGATCTGCGCAAGCGCCCGATCTCGATCTACGTTCAGATCAACCCGGACAACATCGCCCGCCTGCAGCCGCTGCTGAACCTCTTCTTCCAGCAGGCGATCGGCCTGCAGACCCGCGAGCTGCCCGAGAACAACCCCGCGCTGCGCCATCAGCTGCTGCTCATGCTTGACGAATTCCCCGCCCTGGGTCGTATCCCCGTCATCGCCGAATCCACGGCCTTCCTGCCCGGCTACAACGTGCGCACGGTCGTGATCGTCCAGTCGAACTCGCAGCTGATCGAGAAATACGGCGTCGAGGGTGCCAAGTCGATCCGCAAGATGCTCGCGGCGCGCATCGTCTTTCCGCCCAAGGAGTTCGAGGACGCCGAGGCCGTATCGCGCGAGCTCGGCACCTACACGGTCAGGCAGAAGAACATCAGCCGTCCAATGTGGGGCGGCGCCGGCAAATCGCCCACCGTGAGCATCAGCGAGCAGCCGCGCCGGCTCCTGCTGCCGCAGGAGGTCAAGGAGCTGGGCGCGAACCGGATGATCCTGTTCTATGAGGGCTTGCGTCCCGTGCTGGCCCGTCGCGTCTATTACTTCCGCGACCGTTACTTCGCCAGGCGCGAGCTGCCTCCACCGGAGGTCCCGAAGCTCGAGCTCGCCAACGCGGTGGGCCTGCGCCCCGCAGCCAACAGTTCATCGGTGAACAGCGGCACCTCCAGGCATGGCGCCCGGGCAGGTAGCCACATCTCCTCGCAGGAGGCACCCGAAATGCAAGTCGATCAAGTTCGCCTCGCCGAATTGGACCTCGCAGACTTCTCGCTCGACTTCGACGATGTCGAGATTCCGCAGGGTCCGATGACCGATGAGGAGGTCAAGGCAGCCGCCGACAGCTTCATCTCGAAGCTGCTGAACTGAAGACGAGGCAAGGAGACGCCCATGAACCCGGACCCCAGCCACGCCAGTGACGATGCAACGGCCGGCTCTGTACTGGAGCATCCCCCGCATCCTGGTGCTCCAGCGAACCGCGTGGTGCCGGACGCAGTCGCGCGTCGCTTCCTGCGCATCGACGATCGCTATTTCTTTCCCGATCGAACACTGGCATTTGTCGACCACGGCACCCGACTCAGGGTCAGCACCCACAACCTGGAAGTGGTGCACAGCATCGTCGCGATCATGCAGGCGAGAGGCTGGCAGGTGGTGAAGCTGTCCGGCACCGGGGAGTTCCGGCGCATGGTCTGGCATGAAGCCAGTCTGCAGGGCATCGGCGTCCAGGGTTACGAGCCCGACGCGCTGGAGCTGCAGCAACTGCAGCGTGCAAAAGAAAGGACGCCAGCCTGGAGTAGCCAGGCTGGGCGTGCAGACGGCGCACCAGCGGCCGCCGTCTCTGCGTCAACGTTCACTGGCGAGCGACGCGCGCCGCGGGACGGGCCCCGGCCTCCGATCACCGGTGTCCTGCTCGCGCATGCGGCCGCGCCGTACCAGTTCGATCCGATGCAGCGGATGTCGTACTACGTGCGCATCAGGACCGAGGTCGGCGAGCGAACGATTTGGGGCGCCGATCTGGAACGCGCGTTGGCCGAGTCCCGTTCAGGCGCACGCATCGGTGACGAGGTGCTGCTGAGTCGGCGCGGCGCGCGACCGGTCACGGTTCGCGTGCCGAATCGCAACGAGGCGGGCGACCTTGTGGGCAAGAAGAAGATCCTCACCCAGCGCATGGGCTGGACCGTGGAGAAAGTACAGTATCTGGAAGCATTGAACCGCAAGGCTGACATCGTGCGCGGAGGGCAGATGCCCACGAGCGCGATCCTGGCCCAGTATCCCGAACTCGCCGGCGCCGTCATCGGGCTGAAGCTGGCCGAGCAGTTCGCCCGGCGCCTCACGCCGCGCACCGACGACCAGGTCCGTGTCGTGCAGGCGATCCGCGACAAGCTGGCCGATGCGGTGGCTCAGGGTGAGCGCATCCGGGTGCCGGCGCGGCGCATGCGAGAGTCGCCGACCCATCATCGCGGACGCGCCGCGCCCGGCATCGAAGATCCCGCGCGCACACGTTTCTAATGAATCAGAAAAACCATGCCTCTCTCCGTACGTCCCTCCTCCTTCTCCAGCCGTCTCCTGCCTGCGGTCCTTGCAGTCGTCATGCTCGGCGCGCCTGCCGCGGCATCCGCCGAGCTCGCGCCCACGCCCCAGGCCACGCAGGCCGTCGTCTCCGCCGCGTTCACGCCGGGGAAGGCCCTGCCTCTGGTGCTCGATACGATCCGTGGCGCGCGCTCATCGATTCTCGTGGCCGCCTATTCGTTCACGAGCCGACCGATCGCGACAGCGCTTCGCGACGCCGCACGCCGTGGTGTCAAGGTGTTCGTGCTCATCGACTCAGACGAAGCCACCAAGAGCTATTCGGCGGCGCGCTTCCTGGCGAACGAACGGGTGCCCGTGCGCATCAATGCGCGCTATGCGATCCAGCACAACAAGTTCATGGTCGTGGATGGCGCAACCGTGCAGACCGGCAGTTTCAACTACACGGCGTCCGCTGCCGAGCGCAATGCGGAGAACGTGCTGGTGGTGCGCAACGCCCCGGCGATCGCGGCGCAATACGACGCGCAGTGGCGCCGCCTGTGGGACGAGGGTACGGATCTGACCCCTGCGTACTGAGATGGCAAAGGCACTCTCCGCGAAGACATCGACTCCTCCTGCGCGGCCCACCGATCGCCTTGTTGTCGCGGACGGCACGCTGGAGGCGTTGAAATGGCTCGCGCTCGGCCTGATGGCGTTCGATCACGCCAACAAATATCTGCTCAATGAGGCTTCGGCCGTGCTGTTCGACCTCGGACGGATGGTCCTGCCTCTCTTCGGCTTCGTCCTCATGTACAACCTCGCGCGTCCGGGCGCGCTGGAGGCGGGCATGCACCTCAAGGTGATGCGACGACTCCTTGTCTTTGGCGCGCTGGCGACGCCTCCCTTCGCCGCTCTCGGCGGGTGGTGGCCGCTGAACATTCTCTTCATGCTGCTGCTGGCCACCGGCATGGTGTGGATGGTCGAGCTCGGCGGCGCAGCGCGGATCACCTTGGCCGTGCTGGCCTTTGTCGTTGCGGGAGCGCTGGTCGAGTTCTGGTGGTTCGGGGTACTGAGCTGCCTGGGTGCCTGGGCCTTTTGTCGCCGGTCAACTGCGACTCGGCTCGCTCTCTGGGCGACCGCGATCGCCTCGCTCTGGATCGTGAACCGCAACTTCGCGGCGCTGGCCTGCCTGCCGCTCGTCTGGGGTGCGTCGCACGTTGACATACCGATGCCGCGTCGCCGCTGGGCCTTTTATGCCTTCTATCCGGCGCACCTGTTCATCATCTGGCTCGTCCGCAGCTGACCTGACACAGCTCGGAGGCCCCCTTAAGCTGCCCCCGACTTCTACCGGGGTCGCCTACCACTTGTCCCCGGGTTTTTCTGCGCTCGTTGTTGAGATGGGGCATGGTGGCGTCGTCAGCTCCTGCGTGCGCCGCTGGGATAGTGCCCGGCGGGGCCTGAGCACGGATCAGGAAAAGCCGGGCCCAGCCCGGCTTTTCGGGAACGCAGCACTTCAGATGGCGAGGCGATCACCGCGCGCGGCTGCGCGAGCCTGGTTTCGCACGCTGGCGCGGTCGACAGGCGATTCGACGCGCGTCACGCCTTGGCCGTAGCCTTCCGCGTACGGGTTCGCGCTGCGAGCGGCAGCGAATCCTTGCGAGCGAACCGAAGCGCGATCGACCGAACTGGCGATGCTGGCGACGCCTTGCCCGGCCACATCGCTGAACTGGTCGCCGCTGCGTGCGGCCACGACACCTTCAGCGCGCACTGCGGCACGGCTCTGGGTTGATGTGACCTTGGCGACCCCGTCATAGGTTTCTGCTTGGACGCCGGCGGCAGCGAGGATCGCGAGCGCAAAACCGGAGAGGAGCTTGGAAGCGGTGTTCATGGTCGGATTCCTTCAATTGGTTGAATGGGTTGGTGTGGGATAAAGTTTGCGACCGCAAAGGGCCTCGCGGATGTGCGTTTTCGCACCTTGGCGTTCATGTCGCGGAAACAATGCGGCCGTTCGAAGAGCTGGGCCAGTCCATCGTCATCGACAACCGCGCCGGCGCGGGCCGGACCATCAGCTCGGCCTACGTCGCCTAAGCGGCGACCGGCTACAGTCGGCCACAACCAGTCACTCGGACACCGTGCTCAAAACCTGTATGACTATCCATGCCAAGGCGCCCGTTGCGGCCAGCGTGGGTCTGCCATGAATCAATGGAGCGCCGTCGAAGACCTGCAGCGCGAACTCTGTCGTCGGTTGCTCGCAGAATTCTTTGCGGCGCCGCCTACCTTTACGCTCGGCATAGCGTTAGATGTTCGCCATGGCATCCTCCCAATCAATGGTCTGAGGCATCCACCAAGCGCCGGGACCAGCGGTTGGTACATCTGGGCCGGCGAGGAGTTCTCGACTGAGGCCGACTTCTTCAAGCCGCTTCACATCGAGCATCTGGACGGGTGGGCGCCCGAGATAAAGAAATACCTTGGATTGCCACCCGGCTGGCGCTTCTTGATTGCGCCGGGCTACGAAGACATCTGGTTCGACGAGAAGCTCTTGCGCCTCGACGGCGAATAGCAGCGCGGCCTCCTCACACAGCTATGGCACAGTTCGGCCACTAGCGGAAGTTCGCCCCAGCCTCGAAAATCAGCTTTATGACCTTGCAACAAGTCAAACTTTGGGGGCCGTTCGCCTGTGCGTCTTGCCTAACCATCTTGGCTTCCGAGACTCTTTGGAGCACCAATTCATATTACACGTACCTGTCTTTGCTGGGGGTCGTGAGTGCTTTGCTCGCGGCCCGACTTCTCTTTCAGACCGGCCCGAAGGTCTGGCCTATGGCAGGAGTAGTCACGGGCTTGCTGGTCGGCCAATGGTGGTTTGTGCAAAGTCTCATCCTTCGGGCATTCTTCCGCTTTTCGGGGTTCGCCCCATAGGTCAGCAGTACGAGCTGCGAGCTGACTTGCTACAGTCGGCCAGGACCGGACCTTCAATCCAACCGCGAATCTAGGTATGAACTGCCAGAATTGTGGGCGTTTTCTCGACCGAGACGATGACCATATCGCTTGACTGCGGCGGAAATTCCTGGGGATGCGTCGTTGAGGTTGAGGCGGCCATGGGCTGGGAGCCATCCTTGAAGAAGGTGCGCAGAGAGCACGGTCGGCTTCTCGGCCTTTCAAATCGGCTGACGGCCCGTCTTGGTTTTAATACAAAGAGGTGGAGGCTCAATGTGTCAAGCTCGTTGATGACCTTTCGAGGCAAGTGCTTCTGGATGCACAACGCAGTGGCGGAGGTGTGGTTCGCCGCTTTCACGCGGGAAGTTGTAGGCGAAGCAGACACGCCGGAGTGGGTTCAGTCTATGTTGGGTGACGTTGCGCCGGCGCTCGAGCACGGGTGGGTCGACGGAATAGTGATGAGTTCCTTCGACAAGCACATCACATCAAATCAGAGGCTGGAAGCCTTCCTGCCACGAATGGAAAGGACGAATTCGTACCTACGTTCGCTCGTTGTTCCTGGGGACGTGGTGGTGGTCGGAAAGGTTCGCGCCAGCAAGCAATTTTTGCTGCCGGAAATTGAGCGACTGGAAAACCTTTTCCTACGCCCTCAGGTACTCTCCGAGCCATGGGAGATATTCACAATACCGACAGGTTGGCGAGCCGCATGACAGGCAGCAGCCGGCCAATACCGGAAGTTCAGGGCAGGTGCAGAAAGCGCGTGCACACTGACCTTCAAGCCGGTAAGAATTGCCCGCAAACATTCGCCATTGCTGCAACACAACCGTATTCATGCTGCCCACCCCCGAGTTCTTGCTCTCAATCCTGGGGGGCGTCTTTCTTTTGTTCTTTGGAGAGGCAATTGGGTACATCCTTGGTCTCGTGGTCTTCGGCACGTTCACGCTCGGACAAATCAGGGTTCAAAGCGAGACGGACAAGACGCTGACCTTTCCTTGGCATGGCTTTGCAAGAGACCAACGAGGGCGGCTTGTGGTCCAGATGGAGGTCGCAGGTGTCATCGGCATGTGGACGGCCATCATCGGGTGGTTTCTGTTTCTCGCTTGGCGAGGCGGCGTCTTCGGCAGATAGCGGCCAGAACCAGACTTCCATAGTCCGCTTGCAACGATATGACTCAACAGGAATTTCTTCGACTCTTGCTGTCAATCGACTTCCCAGCGAAGTACTGGGCGCTTTGTGACCGCTATCCCAGGAACCCTCAATCGAGCTATCGGGGGCAAAAGGCGGAGGTCATCGCCGCCTTTGATGAACTCGATGCCAAGCCACGCTATAACAGTCGCGACCGTTCATACGAAGTAGAAGCGGAGGTTATCGCGGGGCTTGAGTGGAGCGCGCTCTTTGTGATACAGCGCTCGGGTCCCGAACTAATGATGTCGGCTGCCGGTCCGAACGGGACCATCGGCTCGAACTTCGCAGTGCTTGCCTATGACGCAAAGGTTCTTGAGGACCCGACCTTCTCCAGAAGCCCTTTTTCCGGCCCCGCACCATATCCGCGGCCGGATGTGGGAAGCCCTGATGCATTGCGTTCACTCATCCGAGACTTCATTTTGCTTGTGCGGGAAATCAAGGCTGTGCTGCAAACGCATCCGGCTTAGGCACTCACTTCGGTAGCTTCTGCGGGCTGGTCGGCGTCCGCTTCGGAGCGAGGCGAAGGTCGGCTCAGGGCCAAGGCTGTGTGGAAACTCCCTTGATGGCCGCCTATATTGAGCCAACCCGTTTGAACGAGGTGGTGGCCTATGAAGCGATTCATCGAAGGCGAAGACCGTCAGCAGGTCACTCTGTTGCCAGAGTGCCTTGACGACTACATCGGCGAAGACAATCCGGTGCGAGTCGTCGATGCGTTCGTCGAGGAGTTGGACCTCTATTCACTGGGCTTCGAAGGCGTTGAACCCGCAGCCACTGGGCGCCCCTCATATCACCCTTCAGTCCTGCTGAAGCTCTACATCTACGGCTACCTGAACCGCATCCAGTCCAGCCGCCGCCTGGAGCGCGAAGCGCAGCGCAACGTCGAACTGATGTGGCTCACCGGCCGGTTGGCGCCGGACTTCAAGACCATCGCCGACTTCCGCCACGACAACGGCCAGGGCATTCGCAACGTCTGCCGCCGCTTCGTCGGCCTGTGCCGCGAGCTCAAACTGTTCACGCACGCCATCGTGGCCATCGACGGCAGCAAGTTCAAGGCGGTCAACAGCCGCGACCGCAACTTCACCCCTGGCAAGATCGACGGTCGTCAGAAGCAGATCGAGCAGAGCATCCAGCGCTACCTCGACGCCCTGGAGACAGCCGACCGCACGCAGCCCGCGGAGATCGAAGCCAAGACCGAGCGATTGCAGGACAAGATCAAGAAGCTGCGCCAGCAGATGAAGCAGCTCGATGACGCCAGAGAAGAGTTGAAGAAGGAGCCTGACGGCCAACGCTCGCTCACCGATCCCGATGCGCGCTCGATGCTTCAGTCAGGCAAGAGCACGGGCCTGGTGGGCTACAACGTCCAGACCGCCGTCGATGCCAGGCACCACCTGATCGTGGCTCACGAGGTCACCAACGTCGGCCACGACCGCGCGCAACTCAGCAAGATGGCAAACGCTGCGCGCGAGGCGATGGGCAAGACCAAGCTGCAAGCGCTTGCCGACCGCGGGTACTTCAACGGCACGGAGCTGAAGGCCTGCGAGGAGGCGGGCATCAAGACCTACGTGCCCAAGCCGATGACCTCGAACGCCAAGGCCGATGGACGCTTCGACAAGAGCGACTTCATCTACATCGCGAAGGCTGACGAGTATCAGTGTCCTGCAGGCGAACGAGCCATCTACAGGTTCAGCACGTTAGAGAGGAACGGACTCAAGGCGCGTCTCTACTGGACCAGCGCCTGCCCCAGGTGTCCCATGAAGGATCCATGCACGCCCGGCGACTACCGGCGCATCCGGCGGTGGGAGTATGAGGAGGTGCTCGAGCGTGTCCAGCAACGCCTGGACCACAAGCCTATGGCCATGACGCTGCGAAGATGCACCGTTGAGCACGTGTTCGGAACGTTCAAGCACTGGATGGGCTGGACGCACTTCCTGACGAGGAAACTGGAGCACGTGAGCACCGAGATGAGCCTGCACGTGCTGGCTTACAACCTGAAGAGGGTCATCGCGATCTTGGGTATAGCCAGGACGATGAAGGCGATGAGATTGATGGGGGCGTGAGCCTCGTAAGGCCCCCTCCAACGATCAATTTAGACGACCCCGGCGCACTTGCCGAGCACCGCCTAATGGACAAACCGCTATTGGCAACTTCGCCGCGTCCGGGTCATCGCCTGCACACTGGACGCCGAGCGTTTGCACACGGCCTCGGCCCATACCGGCTGTCCAGCTTCCTCCGTAGCTGACATTCGTCGAGGGCCCCATCGACTCACACTTGGCCAAGCACAACTAAGAATTTGGCGCGTTGGCGTTCAGTAAGCCCAGGACTCCGACCTGACTTCCAGAGCTCGACGAGCGAGACCGCGTTTGGAAGAGCTTCAAGAACGGGAATACCGAAAAGTCGCAGGCGGTTCAGGATGTCGTCCGCCGCTTCAAGAGCCTGCTCGGGAGTTTCTGGCTTCCACCAAAGGTCTTGGTTTTCTGGGCATAGAACGCCGAGACGTTGCATCCAGTGGCCGCCTGGAATCGATGGCTTGATGGCCTCCCGGACATCCGGATACACAAGTTCAGGAACGAAGATGCCCAAGTTGACCGTGAAGACGGCCTGCGCGGAAGTGCTGTGACGCGAACCCTGCACCTCGACAAGATGAACGACGTCCTTCAACTCACGCGAGAAAAGACCTGCCTTCTTGCGATAGCCGAGCGGATGAAGGAACTGTTTCAGCGCATCGAGCGTAGGCGTCTTGAGATTTGTCATGAATGCCCGGTGTTGGGCGCATTTTGCCGGTGGCCGCCGTCGGTCTCAGGCCGCCACGCCGGAAACCGCTCGAAGAACCGCGTTCCAGTGCTCGCCCAGGTTTCCTTTTGAGAGGTAGGCGGAGAGCGGGTGGGCGGTCCGGGCGAGCGTCACGTTTGCGAGTTCTGGCACCAGTTCGCGCCACGTGGCCTCGCTGCGAACCAGCACAAATTGGGACCCCATCTGCAGTTGATGGAGCACCAGCTTGCGAGCGAAAGCGCGGGAGGGCAGCCGCAAGCCGGCATCAAACGACGCTGACGCCCATGGACACAACTGGAGCGCCAGCACGTTGTTGCTGACGTGCTGGTCGCCCAGCGCCTCACGCAGTTCTCGTAAGCGATCCCAGGTCCACTTCCCATAGCCAGCCCTGTAGGCGGGCGCAAGGCTCTGAAGAGGCCAGCCTTCTGTGACAGGCGGCGGGTGGTTGAAGGGATAGCCGAGCGACGTGTCGTATCCCGGGTTCGCCAAGAGCCATGTCAATGGCGCGCCAATGCGACCTTCGTACGGCATAGGCGCAATCTCCGTTCGCAGGCGACTGCGCGCATCAGGGGCCCTTCGCGCGTTGTATGTCTCGATGAATGGCAAGTCCGCGCTGCAATCGAACTCGAATCCTGGTGGGGTCATGGTCTCTATCCAGCAACCCTCATCGTACGACTGCTCATGGCCGCATCTTGCCCTACGTCGAGTGGGTGTGCACGCGCTTCACGCCGCGGCATCTGGGTAGGGCCCAAAGCCGTCTATCGGGCCCCCCGATCGTTCGCTGAAGCAGGGTCCTGGCGTGCTGGATGCGCTGAAGACAGATGCGAGCCCGCGACATACTCGGCAGTCTGTCGAACAATCCGCCAGCAATTGCCCGCCGCAGACACGCCGGCCCGGCCTCCCTCGCAACACACGCGACTAGCGCCGATCACCGCCTGGGGCCCGACGCGCGTGCCGGGGAGGATGGCACCGCCCGCCGTCGACATTGGCCTGGTTGTCTAGGGACTCGCACTGATTTGTCGTCCGGCCCTCCGCGACGCCGCGCTGCTCCCTCCACCAGGCCAGCATCTGGTCAAAATTGCCGCCGAATTCCCGCTGCTTGAGCTCCTCTTGGACGATCGAGCACTGCATGGCCTCATGCATCGCAAGCCGCGCTGTTGACGAGGCCCGATCGCAGGCGAGGTAGACACGCTTCAGCTCCGCCGTCGTCAGGCTCTGCGAAAAGGGCTTGTCGACCAGTGCCGACGACTGGCCGTGAGCGACGTGGAAGGGCAAGGCGAGGCATAGCAGCGCCACTGCCCGAAGGGGTGCGTTCATGGACTTCTCCTTGCTTGGCCGGTCGCCCCCGGGCCGCTCGAGCGAGCGGCCAGGACCACCAGCCGTGAATGTTCGAACAGGCCGGTGCTCGGCCTGGCCGCTTCGCTGCCTCAGCGTCGCAAGCGCGCCGTCGGCACGCCGTCGATTGCCCAGTAGGGCCTCTCTTCGGCGCCCGCAGAAGGATCCCTTCAGGAGCGGGTAGGTACCCGCATGAGATCGAAAGGGGGCGAGTCGGCTGCGTCATGATCAAGTCGCCGCTTCAAGCCGCTCGAGTAGATCGAACAGGGTGGACACACCCTCTTTGCCCAGTCGCGCTTCCACCTTGCGTTGGGCTTGCTCCCACATCGGCAGGCAGGAATCCACCAAGCGCTGGGCGCGAGTGGTCATCGTGATGCGCCTGGCCCGCAGGTCGTCGCCTTCGGTCACATCGAGCAGGCGCATGCGCTGCAGCACCAGAACATTGCGGCCCAGAGTGGAACGGTCCAGCGCCATTTCCTCGGCTAACTCCGACAGGTTCGGAGTGCCCAGCCTTCCGACGGCCCGCAAGAGCGCGAACTGGGCGATGTTCAGCCCGGTGGTCGCCAGCGCCTCGTCGTAGAGGCTGGTGAGAACCCGCGCGGCGCGGCGCACGCGCGTGCAAGCACACTTGGAGCGGATAGCCATGGTCCCAGTCATCCAATTGCGGGTAGCTACACGCAGTATAGGCCGCGAGTCATTCCGGCGCAAGCTGACATGGGCGGCGGAACCACTCGTCCGGCGCAGGCGAGTTTCGTGCATCGAGTCAATCGCATGTCGTCAACGATGGGCAGGTGATGCTCAGAGCGCGCCCAGCAACATCAGAACCGTGCCGCGGCAACCATCTTGTTAACTGCCGAACGATCAGTACGCCTCGGCTTGAAGCTCCGATCGACAGTCCGCTTCTCTAATCGGGCCCGTTTGTCAACACCAGGCTGTCTCTGTGTAGTGGGCATTGTGCTGGAATCGTCTGGGTGCAGGTCACGCTTCTCTACGCAGTCGGGCCCGGGCCTGTCGGCCCGGCGCTGCACGCATTGGTCAGACGGAGCGGGGAGCCACGCTTTTGGGCGCGCTTTGAAGCGCAGCAGACATTTGCGGCTTCATCCGGACCATCGTCCACACCTCAACGAATCTCTTCACAACAACCATTCAGCAGGGGTTGGTCTGGCTCAGCTGATCATGCGACGACCTCCTGAGCGCCCCAACGGAACACCGTGCCATCGACCCACATGCGATGCAGGATGACCGCCAGCTTGCGCGCCACGGCAATCACAGCGCGGCGATGACCTCGCGTCTTGGCCAGCCGTATGCCCCAGGCCTTCAGTGACGACCACTGCTCGTTGCGCGTGAGCAGCGAGTGCGCCGCCACGTAGAGCGCAGAGCGCACATCGGCGTCGCCGGCGCGCGAGATGTGGCCGGGGTTGTCGCTCTCCCCAGACTGGAAGCGCCTGGGCGTGAGCCCGAAGTGCGCCGCCACCGTGCGCGAGGAGGTGAACCGGCCCGGGTCGTCCACGCCCGCCTTGAACGACAAGGCGGTGACGGGCCCGACACCAGGCACCGACATCAGCAGCTTGCAGACCGGATCAGCCTTCACCAGCGCCTTGATGGCGTTGTCCAGCTTCAGGTAGGTCTTGTAGAGCACCGTCCTGGCATCGAGCAACGGGTTGAGCGCGCACGCCAGCATCTCGTCCGCGGCGAAGGTCTGTCGCACCTGGGCGTCGAAGCCGCCGTGGCCCACGCGGGGCGGCAAGCAGATCCGAACACCCGGAGCAGCCCGCGCAGCTCGTTCTCCAGGTCGACGCACTTCTTCAGGATCGCCTTGCGGCTGGCCAGCAGCGCCCGCACCCGATGGCTGTGCATGCTCTTGACGTGCACACGGCTGTACCAGCCGGTGCGCAGGATCTGCGCAATGCCGCGCGCGTCGTTGCGGTCGGTCTTGTTGCGCATGGCGGCCAGGGTGTTCTTGACCTGCCTGGCTTCCATGCAGATCACCTCGAAGCCGGCCGCCTGCAGGCCGTAGGCAAGGAACTGAGTCAATGTTCCCGCTTCCAGGCCGACGGACTTCGCATCGGCGCTGAAGCTGCTCAAGCATTGAGCAATTGCCGCCGGCTGCGCCGCCGTCTTGGCTTCGTGGCACACCTCGCCATGCTCATCGACGATGCAAATCGAGACGGAGCGCAGCGACACATCGATTCCGGTGAAGTACGTCATTCGAGCTCTCCTTCGTAAACGGACTACGAGTCTAGAGAGACAGCTCCGGCGGGCTACTGGGCCCGCCCGATCACCGATGCTCATGGCCGACCTCGGCCCTAGTGCTGAACCGCTCGGGAGCTGAAGAACGCACCTGCCTGCGCAGCGAGTTGCTCCAGACTCCCCGCCTCAAGAACCAGCGTGAGGCGCGCGGACCACTCAGGAGGCCCATCTCTTGGATCGAGACTGACTTCAAGGCTGACGTGCCCGAGTGAATCGGTAGTGGCCACCAGGCTCATCTCCCCGTCAAGGGCACCCCATCCCTTCTCACCCTTCCAGCCGGTCCATTCGCTGACCATCTCATCGAACAGCCTCAGGGGCGACAGCCCCTCTTCGGGGTTCCCAACCTGCGCAGTCGCGCTGAATCCGTGGCCTTCCAGAGTCACGACATAGCTTGCAAGTGATCCATCCCGTTGATAGCGACGAGAGTGGAATCGAAGCTATGTCTGGCGCTCCGCAGTGACTACAAATTCGTTCATGCTTCCCTCCACAAATGTCGGCTTTGACGCGGATTCTGCTTGCTTCGCCGACGTCTGGTTCTGGGCCGTATTTTGCCGTTCGATTCCGCTGGCGCTCTCGCTAACGCAGGTGTTGACCAACCTTCTGCTGCAGTAGCGTGACGAGCTCAGGCTGCATGAACTGGTAGCGGTCAGGAACATCCAGGAACACGACCTTTTTCCCCTGCAAGGACGCCGTGAACCTCTGCTTGAGCTTCACCCGGTGCTGCTTCTCCATCACGAAAATCAGGTCCGCCCACTCAACCTGTTCGATGCTCAGTACGCAGTCTGCGTCGGGCGCGAGGCCAGCGGAGTCCGTCTCGATGTCGGGCCCCGCGAATACGCTCTCGGCGGTGGGACTGCGAAGCCTGTTCCTACTGCAGATGAAGAGCACGCGGCGCATTGGTGGCGTCTGGACGGGGATGGTAGAGCAGGAATTCTGGCAGACCCTTGACCGTCCGGTCCTGGCCGACTCCCGGCGGTCAAGTCTTCGTCAGCGCTCGTCAGGTGGATGGCCTGGGCAACCCGTAGCCCAACTCCCGCTCGTGCCGCATCGAGAGCAGTACCACGTCTCCCTCAGAATGTGCGTATAGCAAGACGTGGCGAGCCAGCACCAGCTCCCGCAACTCGGGCAAGCCAAGTGCCTGGGCAATTTGCCTTGCCTGTTCAGCTTGAAACTGCCCCCAGCCCGACTTGCCATCAAGGAATCGAGCAGGCCGCCCGCTTGTGGGTGCGAATGAAAGAAGCGCCCGCGCTTTGACCACTTCAGCCTGCAATTTCTTGAAGCGCACAGGCGCAGAAGCGGCGTCCTGTTCCTCCATGAAGCTACGCGCAGCGTGCAGGCACACCAGAAAGTTCGGGACCGCCCGAACCCTTGCGTTGACGGGAATGCTCACGGCGCCGGTGCGACGCCGAGTGCCTGGTCCAGTTCCTCGTCAGACACGAACTGTCCTGCCAAGGCCTGCCGCAGGCCGGTGATGGCGTCTTCAGCCAGCACAAGGCTGGCGTGCTCCGACTCGAGGGCATGGTAGTAGTCCAGCCGGCGCGCATCGACCAAGGCAACGTAGCTCGCCCCGTTCTTCGTCAGCACCTTCTCTGAGCCGCTGCCGACCACGTCTTCGGCCAGTTCGGTGAGCCGGGCGCGCGCTTCGCTGATGGGAACAATGTCTGATGCTCTCAACGCCATATTGCAGTATCCGTTAAGGTTTGCTTTAATGCCAGTCTAGCAGCCAAACCTGTACCCCTCAATCGCCGCCGGAGATGTTCGGCCCTGCGGAAGTCCGCGGTTGGCCGACTGTAGCCGCCCAGGCTGCCATCGTGAATGGACCTGAGCCGACAAGCCCTCCTCCAACTCCCGCCGTCTTTACGGTGCAAGGACGACGAAAGCCTGCAGTTCGGCCATCTTGCCATCACGGAATCGCCAGACATCGCAGTATGCATGAGGGCGTGTGTTCCCCTCCTCGTCCGTCAACGTGATCTCGCCGAGTGCGGCAACGAAGTCGCCGTCGCCGATCATGTGGTGAACCTGGAAGCGGGGCGGCTCTTTGTACGTTACGGCCATCCACTCGCGAACGGCCTGCTTGCCTCGCAGGATCGTGTCACCCACGAAGTTCCAGACGGTGTCTTCGGTGCAGAACTTCAAGAATCCTTCGAAGTCGCCATCCATGATGGCGGCGTTGGCGGTCGCGAGGATTGTCTTGTGATCTTCGGGCATTTCAGCGTCTCCATCCATGAATGGCGGTGGGGGCCCGCGCGAGTAATCAATGAATCAGGGCCGTGACGTGCATTTCGAACCGGCCCGACATCACATTTTGGCAAGCCCAATCAATCGCGGCCCGAGGAAGGAGCAATGGACCGAAAACCAGCCCAAGCGAGGAGCTGCTGCGCGCGAATCGTGATCTCCGTGACGACAGGCTCTGGCCGAGAGGAGGCTAGCCCTTGTCGCGCGACCGCTCACTGCTCTTGCCCCAGAGCACCACCTGATTGAAGTCGGTCGCAAGGAGATGCAAGAGCCTAAGAAACGGCGACGGTACGGCATATGCAACCGCCATCCCCGCGCCTATAAACGCAAGGCTCATCGTGGCCAAGAAATCATACCCACGGTCTGGAACGAACTGCAGCAGCACTATCGTCGCGAACGCCGACGGAAGCGCGGACACCTTGGCCGCAAGAGCCCGCGCCTTGTTTCCTTTGGAGCAACTCGCGAGGTGTCTCAGCTTGGCGCGAAACGCGGATGCGAAAAGAATCCAGTCCATGATTTGACGTCGGCTTCAGGTCGACTGTAGCCTGACATGGGACGAGGCGGAAGTCAGCGCGGAAGGTCCGGTTGTGGCCGGCAGCCGCGGTACGGACCGCTACTGCAGCCAGCGAAGATTTGACCAGAAACTGTCACCGAACTGAGCTGCGCAGACAGCGCAGCCCGCAACGGTGACCCCCATAAGCATGCACGCGCCCAGGGTGCTCAGCGGCCACAGGCTGACACACATGCCCAAGCCGACTACCAGGCCCAGCAGTGCCCCACATCCCAATCGCACCTTCATCTCGAAAGCATCTGGCTTCCTGCCCGCGAGAGTAGGCGGTGATTCAGTCTTCATGTGCCTGTGGCTCCTCTGCTTGGACGACCTCGTGGCCGTATTCTGACCTAGACCGCCGAGTGGCAGCGACGCGCCCGGCTCAAGCAGTCCTCAGTCGCGACTGATGAATGCTGCGGCAAAAAGCATTGCACCTGCCGCGAACCAAATCCATGCCATACCGCCTTGGCCAAACTGCGAGTGCGCCATCGTCTCCAGCCATCCCCAACGTCCCGAAAAGGGAGGGCGCTTGGGATTCATCCATTCGGCCGCTCCCATCGCCGCAGCAACGCATCCCATACCAGCCCAGAGCTTCCACTTCTGGCGGCCGTCCCATCCACCTCTGACTTCGAGCGTCGAAGGTGAGCCTTCCTTCGGCCTCCCCATTCGCTTCCTGTCCCAAACCATGAAAGCAAGGAGCGCCAGGAAGGGGGCAAAAAACGGCAGCAAATCTACGAGTAGGAGGAGCATGAGTTTGACCGCATCAAATCACGGGGATTGCGCGCTCGTCTGGAAGGTCCGGAACTGGCCGGCTGCAGTCGAACGACTAGCTCGCCGTCGGGTCGCTGCGGCGCTTGGTGTCAGCCTCAATGTCCTCGGGTGAAAGGGGAACCAGCGGCCCCTGGGTCACTGCACGCGAGTAGCGTTCCCCGTCGGCGGAATTGAATATCTTGAACCACTTCCACCATCCGTATGCGGCGACGGCCGCGATGGCAAGAATCGTGATGACAACCCACGGATTCGACAGCATCGGTGCAACTCCTTGAATGCGCCGGTGCATGAGCGCCAGTCCGCATGCTCATTGTGAACAATCGTCGGTCAGCGTGCACTCCGCTCCCAGTTCACTGCGAATGTCGGCAGTTGGCCGCGTCCGGCCCATCATGTGCGCCGGCGGCAGGCAATCATCTTCACGCCCAGGCGCTTCCAGTCTGGAGAGAGCGACAACCCCGGGCACATCTCACGCGCCGGCGACGCCGATGTGCGCTCGGCGCTCTACGTGGCGGCGCACTCCTCCTGCTCCAACGCGCCGGCAGGCTCGGGAAAGTCCAGCTGTTTGCCGTCGGCGTACCAGGCCCAAGCTGCGTCGGCACTGTCGAAGAGCGGCCTAAAGCCATGTCGACAGTTGCCCTACCAGCGCAGCGCCGCCGTGTGCACCGGCGCATCCCAGAGCGACGCGAGCTCATCGTCGAGCAGCGTCACGGTCAGCGATGCCCCGGCCATGTCGAGGGAGGTCGTGTAGTTCCCGACCAGCGACCGGGTCGCTGCCAGCGCCTCGGCCTTCAGCCTCAGGTCGGCCGCGTGGTGCAGCAGGTACAGCTCCATCAGCGGCGTGCCGCCGAAGCCGTTCACGTGCAGCAGCACCTTGCGCCCGGTCTTCGGCTTCAGGTCGCCGAGGATCGCATCCATCAGTGTGCGCACGATCTCGTTGGCCGGCATGTGGGCCGCGCGCCGGCGCCCGGGCTCGCCGTGGATGCCGACGCCGATCTCGATCTCGTCGGAGCCGATGTCGAAGGTGGGCCTTCCTGCCGCCGGCACCGTGCAGCTGGTGAAAGCCACGCCCATCGACGCCGTTGCCGCGTTCACGCGATCGCCCAGCGCCTTGCATTGGGCCAGCGTCGCGCCCTGCTCGGCTGCGGCACCGACGATCTTCTCGACGATGAGCGTGCCGGCCACGCCGCGCCGGCCGGTGGTGTGAGTCGAGTTCTCGACCGCCACGTCGTCGTTGACCAGCACAGTCGCGTTCTCGGTCTCCAGCATCTCGCTCGCCATCTGGAAGTTCATGCCGTCGCCGGCGTAGTTCTTCACGATGAACAGCACGCCGCGGCCGGTTTCGGTGGCGGCTGCGGCGGCCAGCATCTGGTCCGGCGTCGGGCTGGTGAAGACCTGGCCCGGGCAGGCCGCATCGAGCATGCCGCGGCCGACGAAGCCGGAGTGCAGCGGCTCGTGCCCCGAGCCGCCGCCGGAGATCAACGCCACTTTGCCCGTCGCGCCTTCGCGCCGCGCGACGAAGGTGGGCTCGAACTCGACGCGCAGCAACTGCGGGTGCGCCTCCACCAGGCCGCTCAAGGCCTCGCGCAGCAGCGTGTCGACGTCGTTGACGAACTTCTTCATGCGGTTTCCTTCCATGTGTCGCACACCGCGGTGATGGCGACTTCGCAGGTCTTCGAGCCCGGATCGATATGGCCCAGCGCGCGCTCGCCCAGGAAGGACGCGCGGCCCTTGGTGGCCGTCATGTCGCGCGTGGCGAGCATGTTGCGGTGCGCTTCGGCCGTGAGCTGCGCGCACAGTTCGGGCAACGGCGTGTTCTCCTCGGCTAGCCGCTGCAGCACCCGCGAGACCGGGATCAGCACGTCGAGCATCGTCTTCTCGCCCAGGTCGGCCTTGCCGCGGCTCTTGATCGCCTCGACGCCGGCGGCGAAGGCGGCGGCGAACTGCCGGCGGTCGGGCTCGGCGATGCCGCCCACGGTCTTGCCCATCGCGATGAAGAAGCTCGAGATCAGCGGCCCGGAGGCGCCGCCGATGGTCGACAGCAGCTTCATGCCGATCTTGCCGAAGGCCGCACCGGGCGCGAGCGGCGCGAGCTCGCCGCGCATCGCCATCAGCACGTCGCAGCCGCGGCGCACGTTGATGAAATGGTCGCCGTCGCCGATGGCGCGGTCCAGCGATTCGATCTGGCTTTCGTTGACGAGGATGGCCGTCTGCACGGACTCCAGCGCGTCGATGATGTGTTTGGTGTTCATGGGCTTCCCTGGATGCCTGCTGCGGCGGCGATGCGGCGCCCCGCTGCGTCGAAGAAAAGGCAGCGCTCGGTCGGAAAGCCGAAGCGCGCCTGCGAACCCGGCGTGAGCGGCTCGTCGAGCATCACGCGCGCATGCACCTCGACGCCCTGCCGCTCCGCCACCAGCTGATGCTTCACCAGCGAGCACTCGATGACCTGGAAACCCGCGGCCTCGCCCTCGGGCGAGAGCAGCACGTCCTCGGGCCGGATGGCGACGTGCGCGGTGCCGGCCGGCGAGCGGCCGTCGAACCATTGCGCCGGCAGCACGTTGATGGCCGGCGAGCCAAGGCGCTGCGCCACCGGCAGCGTGCGCGGGTCGCCATAGACCTCGAGCGGCGTGCCCAGCTGCTGCAGCACGCCTTGCTCGATGATGCCGATGCGGTCGGCCATGGTGGTCGCCTCAACGTGGTCGTGCGTCACGTAGATCACGGTGGCGCCGGTGCTGCGCTGCAGGCGCCGCAGCTCGACGCGCAGTTCCTCGCGCAGCTGCGCGTCGAGCGAGGACAGCGGTTCGTCCATCAGGAACACGCGCGGCCGGCGCACCAGCGCGCGGCCGATCGCGACACGCTGCATCTCGCCGCCGGAGAGCTCGGTCGCGCGGCGCGCGAGCTTGCCCTCGATGTGCAGCATGGCCGCGACCTCCTCCACGCGCCGCTTGACTTCGGCCGGCTCGCTGCGCCGCAAGGGCGAGCGCAGGGGAAACGCGAGGTTGTCAAACACGCTCAGGTGCGGGTAGAGCGAATACTGCTGGAACACGAAGGCGCAGTCGCGACTCGCGGGCAGGCTGTCGGTGATGTCGTGTCCGTCCATGCGGATGCGGCCCGCATCGGGACGCTCCAGACCGGCGATGAGGCGCAGCGTGGTGGTCTTGCCGGCGCCGCTCGGGCCCAGCAGCACGAGGAATTCGCCGTCGGCGACCTGGATGCTCAGGTCGGTCACGGCCTTGACCTCGCCGAAAGCGCGACTCACGCTGCTGAGTTCAATGCTGGCCATGGCGCCGGGCCTCCTGGTGTCGTCGCGTCGTGGCGCTGGCGAGCAGCTGCTCGGTGCCGGCATCGAAGAGCACGATGCGCGCGGTATTGAAGGCGATGGCGACGCGATCACCGGTGGCCGGGCGCTGCGACTTGTCGATCAGCGCCTTCAGGCTGCCGGCCGCGGTGGCGAGCTCGGCGATCCAGTGCGAGCCGAAGTACTCGACGTGCCGCACCTCGGCGGCGAGGCCCTCGCCTTCGACGCCGACGCGCACATGCTCGGGCCGCACGCCGAGCGCGGCGGTGGCAGTGCCTTGCTCGATGCGCGGAACGGTCACCGGCAGGCCGGCCAGCGAGACCGCCTCATCGCCTGCATGCACCGCGCCTTCGATCGGCATGAAGTTCATCGGCGGCCGCCCGATGAAGCGCGCCACGAACATGCAGCTCGGAAAGTTGTAGATGCCGCCCGGCGCGTCGGCCTGCAGGATCTCGCCCTGGTTCATCACGACGATGTGATCGGCCAGCGCCATCGCCTCGTTCTGGTCGTGCGTGACGAAGACGGTCGTGGTGCGAAGGCGCTGGTGCAGCTTGCGCAGCTCCACGCACATCAGCTCGCGGAACTCGGCGTCGAGCGTGCCCAGCGGCTCGTCCATCAGGAAGGCCTGCGGCTGCCGCACGATGGCGCGGCCCAGCGCGACGCGCTGCCGGTCGCCGCCCGACAGGCCGCCGACGCGCGCGCCCAGCAGATGCTCGATGCGCAGGATGGCCGCCACATCGGCCACGCGGCGGTCGATCTCGGCGCGCGGGAGGCCTTCGTTGCGCAACGGAAACTCGAGGTTGCCGCGCACGCCCAGGTGCGGGTAGAGCGCGAACAGCTGGAACACCATCGCGATATCACGTTCGCGCGGGCGCAGGTAGGTCACGCGCTGGCCGGCGAGCGTGATCGAGCCCGAGGTCGGGAACTCGAGGCCAGCGAGCATGCGCAGCGTGGTCGTCTTGCCGCAGCCGGAGGGGCCCAGCAGCACGACGAACTTGCCGTCTTCGAGGGTCAGCGTGGAATCGCGCACGGCGACGAAATCGCTGAAGCGCTTGTGCAGGTTCTCGATGCGGATTTCGGCCATGATCAATGCAGCTTTCCGGCTACCGTGTAGCCTGCGACGCCGGCCAGCAGTACGGCGAAGGAGTAGCTAAAGATGTCGAGCGACCAGGGCTGCATCAGCATCGCGAGGCCGAGGGCGATGAGAACCATGCTGGCGGGCTCCCACCGGGAACGGGACAACCAGTGCTTGTTCATTTGCGGATGGCTCCAAAGGTGATCCCGCGCAGCAGGTGCTTGCGCAAGAGCACGGTGAACACCAGCACCGGCAGCAGGAACAACGTCGTCCCCGCAGCCATCGCCGGCCAGTCCAGCCCGCCCTCGCCGATGATGGTCGGAATGAAGGGCGGCGAGGTCTGCGCCGTGCCGCTGGTGAGCAGCAGCGCGAAGGCGTATTCGTTCCAAGCGAAGATCAGGCAGAAGATCGCGGTGGTCGCGATGCCGGTGGCGGCCTGCGGCAGCACCACCTTGATGAAGGCCTGGAAGCGCGTGTAGCCGTCGACCATCGCGGCCTCCTCGTACTCGCGCGGGATCTCGTCCATGAAGCCCTTGAGAAGCCACACCGAGAGCGAGAGATTGACCACGGTGTAGAGCAGCATCAGTCCGAGGTGCGTGTCCGATAGGCCGACCGCGCGGTACATCAGGTAGATGGGGATGGCCACCGCGATCGGCGGCATCATCCGCGTCGACAGGATGAAGAACAGCAGGTCGTCCTTGCCCGGCACGCGGAAGCGAGAGAAGGCATAGGCCGCGAGCGTGCCCAGCACCACCGACAGCAACGTCGAGCCGAATCCGATCAGCACCGAGTTGAGATAGCGGTCAGAGAAGCGCGATGGCCCGGCCAAGATCATCTGCTGCTCGCGCACCAGGTCCTCGTACCAGGTGGTAGGCGGCGGCAGAGCGGCCAGCTCCTGCGAACTCACGCGCGACCGGGTGGTGAAGAGATTGACGTAGCCGATCAGCGAAGGCTGCGTGACGACCTGAGGCGGGTACGCGATCGCGTCCTGCGGCGTGCGGAAGCTGGTCATCAGGATCCACACTAACGGGATCAGCGAGATCAGCGCATAGCCGATCACCACGAACCCGGCGAAGGCCTTGGCGCGCGGCGTCGGGTCCAGAGGGCTGTGAACGGTGGTTTTCATCGCTGCTTCACCCGGTCGAGAAAGCGCACCGTCACGAGCGAGAGGCCGTAGATCGACACGAAGAGGATGATGGCCAGCGCCGAGCTGTAGCCGGTGCGCCATTTCTCGAAGGCCTCGCGCTTGAGCTTGATCGATGCAAGCTCGGTGACCGAGCCCGGCCCCCCGTTGGTGAGCTGGTCCACGAGGTCGAACATCTTGAAGTTCTCGATCACGCGGAACAGCACCGCGAGGATGATGAAAGGCATCACCATCGGCAGCGTGATGCGCCAGAACTTGGTCCACTCGCTCGCGCGGTCGATCTCGGCGGCTTCGTAGAGATAGGGCGGGATCGAGCGCAGGCCGGCGAGCAGCAGCAGCATCACGTAGGGCGTCCACATCCAGGTGTCGACCAGCACGATGGCCCAGGGCGAGAGCTTGATGTCACCGAGCATCGTGAAGGTGCCCGAATATCCGAGAGGAGCGCCGAAGAAGCTGACGATGTAGTTGAAGATGCCGTACTGCGGCTCGAAGAAGTACTTCCAGAAGGTGCCGACCACCGCCGGCGCCAGCATCATCGGCAGGAGGATCGCGGTGCTCCAGAAGCTGTGGCTGCGAAAGCGCCGGTTCAGCATCAGCGCCAGGCCGAAGCCGATCAAGAGCTGCAGCGTGATCGAGAAGCACAGGAAGTGCGCGGTGGCGCGCATGTTCTCCCAGATCGACTCGTCGTTGAGCACGCGCGAGTAGTTGCCGATGCCGACCCAGAGCACGTCCGCGCCGGGCCGGTTGGCCCGGAAGTTGGTGAAGGACAGCCAGAGGGTCCAGAGCAGCGGGAAGATGTTGAAGGCCAGCAGCAGCAGGATCGTCGGGCCGACGAAGAGCCAGGCCAGGGCGCGGTCGGAGAGGCCTTGCGGCGAGTGCAGGCGCAATCGCATGGGGGGTGAGGCGGTAGACCTCGTGTGGACGACGTAGCTCATGACAGCTTTCGGTTGAGACGCATGATCAAGCGGCCGCCGCGGATCCGGCTTCGCCGGTCCGCCAGCGGCGCCCCTAGAGGGGGAGCGCCGAAGGCGCTACGGGGGTGGCCCAGCTACTAAGGCTTGATCTTTCCATCTTCCTTGAACACCTCGGTCCAATCCTTGAGCAGGCCGTCGAGCGCCTCCTGCGGCGTGCCCTTGCCGGCCACCACGTAGTCATGCGTGCGCTTCTGCATCGCGAGCAGCAGCTGCGCGTAGCTCGGCTCCTGCCAGAAGTCCTTCACGATCTTCATCGAGTCGAGGAACACCGGCGCGTACGAGGTGCTCTTCTCGAAGCCGGGCTTGGTCAGCACCGCGTTGTGGCACGAGAAGCCGCCCGCGTCCCACCACTTCTGCTGCACCGAGGGCTGCGCGAACCACTTGATGTAGTCGAGCGCCAGGTCCTTCTTGTCGGAGTACTTGACGACCGAGATGCCCTGGCCGCCGAGCTGCGCCGCGGCGATCTTGGCCCTGGGCATGGTGAAGAAACCGGTCTTCTCGCCGCCCACGTTCGGGTCCTTCGCGATGCCCGGGAAGAAGGCGATGAAGTTCATCTGCATCGCGACCTGGCCCGACTTGTAGGAGTCGAGGTCCTCGGTCATGTAGGCATTGGAATGCCCGGGCGGCGTGCAGCAATCGAACAGCTCCTTGTAGAACTTGAGGCCGGCCACGGCTTCGGGCCCGTTAATGAAGCCTTTCATGTCGTACGGCTTCTTCGGGTTCTGGTACCCCATGCCGTAGGCGTACATGGTGTTCGTCACGCCCATGGTGATGCCTTCGGAGCCGCGCTCGGTGTAGATCGCGGCGCCGTAGACCTTCTTGCCGTCGAGGGTGCGGTTCTGGAAGAACTGGCCGACCTGCTTCAACTCGTCCCAGGTCTTCGGCGGCGCGAGTTCGCGGTTGTACTTGGTCTTAAATTCAGCCTGCAGCTCGGGCCGCGCGAACCAGTCCTTGCGGTAGGTGAAGGCCACCGCGTCACCCATCGCGGGCAGCGCCCAATAGTTCTGCGTGCCCTTGGGCCAGGTCGAGTAGCCCTCGACGGTCGCGGGCATGAAGTCGCTCATCTTGATGCCGTTCTTATCGAAGAACTCGTTGAGCTTGCTGTAGTGGCCCTCGGTCGCCGCCGAGCCGATCCACTGGCTGTCGCCGATCAGCAGGTCGCACAGCTTGCCCTTGGAGTTGAGTTCGTTGAGCATGCGCTGCGCGAAGTTCGGCCACGGCACGAACTCGTACTTCATCTGCACGCCGGTCTGTGCGGTGAAGTCCTTCGACAGCTCCACCAGCGCATTGGCGGGGTCCCAGGCGGCCCAGCACAGGGTCAGCTGCTTGGTCTGGGCCTGCGCGGCACCCGACGCCAGCCCGAGCGCCGCGAGCATCGCGGCGGCGAAAGTCGATCGCGTATTCAACCACTTCATTTGCTCATCTCCTGTGTATGGCAGGCGGCGCTCGCCGCGGTAGGAAGGCAAGTGAAGATTAAAGAGCGCAATAAATAAATCAATCAACGCAAACCCTAAGACCTCAGGCATCGGGACCCGGACGGTGCGGAAGCTCGGGATTGCCCGGTGCAAGTCCACGTCGAAGATCGGCGACACTTCTGATTGATTTATTGAGGCTCTTTTCGCCCCTTGACCACTTCCGTCACCATCACCCAGATCGCCGAGGCGGCGGGCGTCAGCACCGCCACCGTGGACCGCGTGCTGAACAGCCGCCCCGGCGTCAACCCGGTCACCGTGCAGCGCGTGCGCGATGCGATGAAGGAGCTCGGCGGCGCCGCGCCGATGCGCGGCCGGCCGCGCTCCACCGACAGCTACCGCTTCGCCTTCGTCCTGCCGGCGACGCGGCGCGGCTTCTTCGATCAGGTGGACCGCGTCATCGCGCAGGCGGCCGGCGACTTCCGCCACCAGCACATCACCGAGGTGACCCGCCGCCTGCCGGCCAGCGACGCCGCCGCCTTCGCACAGGAGCTCGCACAGCTGTCCGACATGGACGGCGTGGCCCTGCTGGCGCCAGACACGCCGCCGGTGAAGCTCGCCGTCAACGAACTGGTGCGCGCCGGGGTGCATGTGGTCACGCTGTTCTCCGACGTTGCCGGCTCGATGCGCGAGACCTTCATCGGCGCCGACAATCGCGCCGCCGGGCGCACCGCCGGCCTCTTGCTCGGGCGCGAGGCGCCGGCCGGCCAGGGGCACTGCGCGCTGCTGTCGCCCGCCACTCGGTACGCGGCCGAGATCGATCGCGGCATCGGCTTTGCGCAGGTGCTCGAAGAGCGCTTCGCCGGCGCGAAGCTGTTGCGCGTGGACGACATGCCGGAATCCGAGGACGAGGCTTACCGCCGGGTGCGCGAGGCGCTGGCCCCGGCCGCCACGGGCGGCCGCCTGACGGCCGTCTACAACGTCGGCCCCGGCAGCCACGGCGTGCACCGGGCGCTGGCCGACCACGGCTACGACGCCTCGCTCGGCGTGGTCGCGCACGACCTGCTCGACATGCATCGCGCGATGCTGATCTCGGGTGCGTTGAGCTTCGTGCTGCACCAGGACGTGCACTACGCGGTCACCACCGCCGCGCGCGTGCTGCGCGCCCTGTGCGAAGGCGTGCGCGGCGCGCTGGCGGTCAGCAACCCGCGCGTCGACATCCTCACTGCGGAGAACCTCGCATGACAGCCGCGCTCCGTCGCCCCACCATCGCTGTTTCAAGTTCGGCCCGCAAGGACACACGGTGAAGAAGTTCATCAACTACGTTGACGACGCGATCGTCGAAAGCCTGTCGGGCCTGGCGTCGGCGCACGAGGGCCTCCTGCGCGTCGAGTTCGATCCCACCTTCGTGTGCCGTCGCACGCCCAAGCGGGACGCGGTGGCCGTCGTGTCCGGCGGCGGGTCGGGGCACGAGCCGCTGCACACCGGCTATGTCGGCCTGGGCATGCTCGATGCCGCCTGCCCGGGGCAGGTGTTCACCTCGCCGACACCCGACCAGTGGATGGCCGCCGCGCACCGCGTGAACGCCGCCCGCGGCGTGCTCTTCATCGTGAAGAACTACGCCGGGGACCGCCTCAATTTCCAGATGGCGAGCGACATGCTGGTCGACCTCGATCACCTGATGGTGGTGGTCGACGACGACGTCGCCATCGACCATTCGACCCACGCGAGCGGCCGCCGCGGCGTGGCGGGCACGCTGATCGTCGAGAAGATGATCGGCGCCGCGGCCGAGGCCGGCGCCGACCTGTTCGACTGCAAGGCGCTCGGCGACCGCATCAACAGCTGTACCGCGTCGATGGGCGTGGCCTTCAACAGCTGCATCGTGCCGGCCTCAGGCGTGGCCACTTTCGAGATCGGAGAGCACGAGATGGAACTCGGCGTCGGCATCCACGGCGAGCCGGGACGCCAGCGCATGCCATTCGCGCCGGCCGCCGAGATCGTCGACCTGCTGCTCGACCCGATCCTCAAAGACCTCGCGCTGGCGCGCGGCCGCGAGGTGCTGCTGCACGTCAACGGCCTGGGCGGCACGCCCCTGATGGAGCTCTACCTGCTGCAGCACCATGCGCGCCGGCGGCTGACCGACGAAGGGCTGGTGGTGGCGCGCACGCTGGTGGGCAACCACACGACCTCGCTCGAGATGGCCGGGGCGTCGCTGACCGTCACCGCGCTCGACGACGAAGCCAAGCGGCTGTGGGATGCGCCGGTGCAC
Source organism: Variovorax sp. Soil_C_33 (assembly GCF_057656935.1). Taxonomy (NCBI): domain Bacteria; kingdom Pseudomonadati; phylum Pseudomonadota; class Betaproteobacteria; order Burkholderiales; family Comamonadaceae; genus Variovorax; species Variovorax sp. Soil_C_33. The sequence goes on along the minus strand of NZ_JBDGJK010000005.1, from coordinate 4,876 downwards.
ACGGCGGCGCTGCGCTGGTAGCCGCTGCAGCGGTCCCGCTTTTCTCGATATGACACTTCGGCGGCCTCTGGCGCAAACGCATCGCGCCTCGTTTGCGGATTCGCATTGGCCTGTCGGCAGCAGTAGGCATCTGCCCGGCCGCACGGAGCGTTGAGGTCTGTTTGCGAATGTTTTGTCCACGAACACGATTGTTCCGAGTTAATAAGTTCGAGAACAAGCCATTGCATCTGCAGACAAAGCCAATAGATCCGAAGACAGCCACTCAAAGTTGAAGGGCAGTAGGTAGCCTCTAGCGCCTCGCTTGGATCCTTTGAAGTGCCGGGTTCGAACCGCTGTTCAAGACTGAACTCGGACCTTCGGCATGATCGCCTGGAAGGCAGTTCAGGGCCCGAAGCGCCAAGCGAGCGACAGGCTACAGTCGGCCAAGAGCCGACTATCGAAGGCTGGGCAGAATCGGCTGCCTCTGCAACAACCTGAGCCCTCCATGACAGCCTGGACCATCATCGAAGCGACCCAAGAGGAGGTGCGGTCGGGCGAGCTCGGTCGGCGGCTGCGCCACTTCAACTACGGTTTCGTGGGCGAGTATCCCGAATCGCAGCCGGTATGGCTAAGCGCAAGGGATGAGCAAGGGCGAATGGTCGGAGGGCTTCGCGGATACGTCTTCCTGTACTGGCTCCACATCGACGTGCTTTGGGTTGACGAGGCGGCCAGGGCAGCCGGGCTTGGGAGCGAGTTGCTTGGGCAGGCCGAGACGAAGGCGAAAAGCTTGGGCGCGCACAGCGCCAAGCTCGATACGTTCGAATGGCAGGCCCGCGACTTCTATGCGAAGCGCGGCTACCAAGAGTTCGGGCGCATCGACAACCACACCAATGGTGTTCTACCTAGCGTTCATGATGAAGAAGCTCTGAGAACCAAGGGCAGAATGCGGCCCAGAACCAGACATTCCAAACCGAGCCTCAACTACGCACATGAACAACGGATTGCCACGATCGAGGGGAAGACACCTACTGGTTTCGGTACTGTTGGTTTGGATGGTGCACGCTGTCGTAACCGCTTTCGCTTGGTTGTGGATGGCAGGAGTGACCGGTCTCGGCTTCAAGGACAGAGCGGCGTGGACGGCGTTCGATCACCTTCAGGCTCAATTGATACCCGCTGCTGCGCTGGCCATGTCAACACCTGGTCGGCTCGTCCTGAGCAAGGACCCTGGCATTTTGAACTTCCTGACAGCATGGCTTGGCAACAGCCTGCTTTGGGCTTTGCTGCTGGTTTTTGCGCATGGGCTTTGGAAGAAGATTCAAATCAGACGATAGTCGAAAAGCGGCCAGCAGCCGACGCTCGAGCCCGCCCTCAGAATTGACATTGGAAGCCTGCCCGCAATGCCAACGTACCCCAAGCCGGACTTCCCACTCTTCTTCAAGACGACCGCCTGCTTGGTCATCTTTCTGGTTGTGCTGCATTGGCTGCCGGAGATTGCCACGTGGCTACATGCGACCTTCTACGGCGAGAAGCTCAGCGTTGAGCCGCGCCGGTTTCGCCTGGTTCTGCTTGTCGGATACGCGCTGGTTGGCATCTCCGTGTCGCTGCACCTTGCCGGGCTGCTGTGGGCGTCATGGCATCGCCGAAAGCAGGCTCGCTGAAGGTACGAGGTTCGTACGCCAGGATCCGGCCAGGAGCAGACGGTCGGGGCTCTGCCAGAATTCCGGCTTTACCCATCCACGTCCGGACTCCACCTATGCGCCGTGTGCTCTTTATCTGCAGTAGGAACAGGCTCCGCAGCCCCACCGCCGAGAGCATGTTCGCAGCGCCCGGCATCGAGACGGACTCCGCCGGCCTCGCGCCCGACGCAGACTGCGTACTGAGCGCCGAACAGGTTGAATGGGCGGACCTGATACTCGTGATGGAGAAGCAGCACCGGGTGAAGCTCAAGCAGAGGTTCGCGACGTCCTTGCAGGGAAAAAAGGTCGTGTGCCTGGATGTTCCTGACCGCTTCCAGTTCATGCAGCCTGAGCTCGTCACGCTACTGCAGCAGAAGGTCGGTCAACATTTGCGTTAGCGAAGTGCGGAAGCGCAATCGAGCGGCAAAATGCGGCCAAGACCGAACCCCCAACCCAAGGCCCAATCGAGAAGCGACCCACCAATGACGCAACCGGATACGCACCACGACAGCGAGCTTTCGCCCGTCCAAAGCGAGCAGGTCGCCAGGCTCTCGCCCGAAGAATTGGCGCATATTGACGCTGCGCTCCTCTCGCAAGTCTCGAACGACTGGAGGAAGGTGGCGCGTGTCGTGGGAACGGCCATGCTGTCAATGCCAGACCGCCCGGTGGGCGTTCCCGATGTCTTTTTTGCCCAGCGGGTCGCGTTGCTCGTCGCGGCCGGGCGAATCGAGTCGCAGGGCAACCTCCGTCGAATGGGGTTCAGTGAGGTGCGCCTCAGTTCGTCCTGACGGCAAAATGCGGCCAGAACCGGACCTTTCGTCATCGGTCAGAATCGGCTCGCAGCAGCAACGGAATGGCGAGAGCTTGCGCGCATATACCTAGCATCACATGGCTACCCCTGCACCAATTACCTCCCAGTTCTGGAATGAATCAACTGGTCACTGCGACTGCTGCGGGCGCACTTCAAAAACGATCTGGGGCGATCTGTCTGACAAATCAGGGGCGCTTGCTGTCTACTTTGTACAGTGGACAGTGAGCGCTCCAGAACATGACCCGATCATCGATCTGATCATCGGCCCTTGGGGGGAAGGCTCGGAGCCCGCAGCAAGAGATCTTGTCTCATTGGCATATAGGCCAAGCACCCGCGGTGGGTCATTTATGGTTGTGGATGCGGTCGGTCGCCGAGCCGATGATCGGAAAATTTGTGGTCGAGCTTTGCGTCGGCACGAGGTCATCAACACATCGCTGGCTGAGCAAGCATTCTCCCTGGTGGATGCTTTGTGGCTGACTGAGCCTCGTATCGCAGAAGTTCGCGATCTCAACCGCGTCTCGCGTGCCGACGATCAATCGACGGACTGAGTTCGGCTGCGGATTCAACCGGACGTTCCGCTAGCATCGCCACAGTACGAACATGGCGCGCTTTCCGTGCACGCTGAGCTTAGAAATTTGGTTTCATGATTACGTCCATATCCCAGGCGGAGATTTGTCAGAAATGGGGCGCGCTCTATGACCCTCCCGGCCAGAACGAGAAGTTGGGTATCGCCCTCGCTACGCTCTCTCGATTGCCGCTCAACGCGCTTCGTCACCCACGAGAGAATGGCACATGCGGCTGGTACATCTGGGGTGGCGAACTATCCGACGACCCGCAGTTCTTTCAGCCGCTTCACGTAAGCCATCTCGGTTCACATGCCCCAGTCCTCTTGCCGTACCTCGCGCTTGCGCCCGGTTGGCGCGTGCTACTTGCCCCTGGAAAGACTGAAGTCTGGTATGACGCGGGGCTCTTGGCTGTGTAGACGGGCCGCTGGCCGTGGCAGCATGCGGCTGCGGATTCAACCGGTCGATGCAACACACTGATGACTGCCGTTGGCAGAAGGAGTGTTGCAGATGGCTTACCGGGCGCGAACGTATTACACAGACAACCAGAAGGCATTGATGTGGGAGCGCTGGAAGGCAGGCGACAGCCTTCAACAGATTGCCCAGCTGTTCGATAGATCACATTCATCAGTCGAAGGGATCCTGTCTCGAACAGGCGGAATACCGCCTCCAAAGCGTCGCCGCTCCCCGTTGGCACTCAGCCTGGACGAGCGAGAGGAGATCTCGCGTGCCACGGTGGCTGGCTTCTCGATTCGAGCGATCGCCAGCATCCTCGGGCGAGCGCCATCGACTGTCAGCCGGGAGATCAAGCGCAACGGTGGTCGAGAAGGCTATCGGGCGACCCAGGCCGACCAGGCGGCGTGGGACCGCGGGCACCGTCCCAAGAGATGCAAGCTGGCAAGGAACAGAGCCTTGGCGCGCATCGTGGCTGCCAAGCTCCAATCGCTGTGGGCGCCTGAGCAGATCGCGGGGTGGCTCAAGCATAGTTATCCTGGCGACGAGGACTTCCAGGTGTCACACGAGACCATCTATCGCAGCCTCTTTATCCAAGCCCGTGGGGCCTTGAAGAAGGAACTGCTGCAGCATCTGCGACGCACGCGGGTCATGCGCCGTTCGCGCCATCACACGCAGAAGACCGATAACCACGGAAGAATCCTTGACACCGTATCGATCAGCGAGCGCCCGGCCACGGTGGAAGATCGGGCAGTGCCTGGTCATTGGGAAGGCGACCTGCTGTTCGGGGGCACGAGCAGTCAGATTGCCACCCTGGTCGAGCGTCAAACACGCTACGTGATGCTGGTGAAACTTGGGGGCATGGACACCGAGACCGTCGTCAATGCGCTGATCAAGAACGCTCGCAAGCTGCCGCAGGAGCTGTACAAGTCGCTGACCTGGGATCGAGGCAAGGAGATGGCGGCTCACAAGCGCTTCACCCTGGCGACCGACATCCGGGTCTACTTCTGCGACCCGCACAATCCTTGGCAGCGCGGAACCAACGAGAACACGAACGGCTTGCTCAGGCAGTACTTCCCTAAAGGGATCGATCTCTCGAGCCATTCACAGGCCAAGCTGAATGCCGTTGCAAGACAATTGAACGAGCGACCAAGGAAGACCCTCGACTTCCACACACCGGCTGAGATGTTCAGCCAAATCGTTGCATCGACCGGTTGAATCCGCACCTGCCTGTCGTCATCGACCGCCGTACGGCAGGTATGCAGCGGAAGCCGTCCTTAGCACTGAGCCGACCTACGACTCGGATCGGCCAACTGACGACATTCGCAGTGAACTGGGAGCGGAGTGCACGCTGACCGACGATTGTTCACAATGAGCATGCGGACTGGCGCTCA